>NZ_JBAWYV010000055.1:0-21774 GCF_037143375.1 Rhodoferax sp.
CTTCCTTGTCGGTCGCGAACTTGACCTGCACGCCGGTTTCCTTGGTGTAGGCATCAAACAAGGGCTTGATCAATTGTTCGTTTCGGGCGGTGTACACCACCACTTCTTCGGCTTGCGCGAGCGGCAGGAGCAGCGCGCCCAACAGGGCGGTGAGCCAGGTCAACTTCAGGGTTTTCATCAGATACTTTCCAGACCAAAGGTGAATGAGTGATGCTGATTATTCTCGCACAAATGAGAATCACTATCATCTACATCATCATGACCACATGAAAAAAAGGTTCTAAGTGCTGCCGCAGTGGCCGCGTCATGCGCCCGAAGGCCGGGCGTTTTTAGAGGCGCGGCGGGCCGCCAGACCGACCAAGCCCAAAGCCAGCAGCCAGAACGGCCACAGGCCAAAGCGAGCCACCCAACGGGCGTAAGGCGTAACCCCGTTTCGCCCCTCAACCTCGCCCACCAGCACGGCCCGCGTATCGCGCGGCAGCGCGCTCACAACCCGGGCCCGGTGGTCCACGATAGCGCTGACGCCGGTGTTGGTGGCGAGCACAAACGGCCGCGCAAACTCCAGCGACCGCATGCGGGCAATCTGCAGGTGCTGGTCCATCGCCAGGCTGTTGCCAAACCACGCCAAGTTGCTGATGTTGACAAACACCGTGGGCGCCTGCGCCGCGTCTGCAAACTGCGGCGCCAGCTCTTCGCCAAACAAATCTTCATAGCAAATATTGGCCGCAATGCGCTGACCTTGCCAGACAAACGGCGGTTGCAAGGGTGCGCCGCGGTTGAAGTCGCCCAGCGGGATGTTCATCATCTCGGTGAACCATTTGAAAAACGGCGGAATGAACTCGCCAAACGGCACCAGGTGCTGCTTGTCGTAGCGCCAGGCTTGCGTCTGCCCGGGCTGAAAGCCAAGCACTGAGTTGGTATAACCTTCTTTGTAATTGCCCAGCGGTACGCCGATCAATGCGGCCTGCTGGCCCGAAGCAAACCGCTGTTGCAAACCCTCCCAGTACGCTTCGGGTAGCTGCTGTGGCAGCACCGGAATAGCAGTTTCAGGCGCGATCACCAGCGCGGTGCGTGCGCTTTGCAGTTGTTCGCCATACCACTGCAATGCCAGCGGCACGCCACTACCCGTCTCAAACTTTTCATCCTGCGGGATGTTGCCTTGCAGCAGGGTGACGCCGAGGTGCCCGCTGGACGTCGAGAGTTCCGCCGCACCATGCTGAACCAGCAGGGGCAATGCCAGCAAACCGATCACCGTACCCAGTGCCAGCACCCCGCGCCGCAGTGCGCGATCGCGCCCGGCCTGCACCGCCTGCGCCAGCGCCATCGCCAACCAGGCCGCGGCAAAGCACAGGCCATACACGCCCAGCCAAGGCGCCCAAGCGGCCAGCGGCCCATCGACATGGGCGTAACCCGCGGCACCCCAGCCAAACCCGGTCAGCCAGCGGCCCCGCGCCAACTCGGCCAACAACCAGAATGCTGCAAAAATAATAGCTGCTCGCGCACGATTGACGGGGGCTAGAGCCATATATGATGCACAAACTACCGCGTAAATCAGCGCCAGCAGACCGCTCAGGGCCAGCACCGCCAACACCGCCAGCACGGCCGGCAAACCGCCATAGGTGTGCAGCGCCACGAAGGTCCAGCCAAACGTAGCTGCGAGCCAGGCGGTGGCAAACAACCAGCCCCACAGTGCTGCCAGCCGCCAATTGGCCGGGCTGGACTTCAAGCCCCTTGGGGGGCGGCAGTTTTCCAGCAAACCCGCCAGCAACGCCAGCGCCAGCCACTGCAAGCACCAGACCGGCTCGCCGTGGCGCAATTCAATCCATAAAACAGAAAATACGGGCCCTGCCAGCGGCCATGCAAAGCTGGCGGCGTGGGCCGCGCCGGCCAGCAAAGCCAGCAGCGCAGAAAACCATGAAAAATCTGCCGACAGCGCGGCCCGCAACCGGGCACCGCTTGTCGCCAGCCTAGACAGGCGCATTGGCTACCGGCGACACCTTGAACCACTTCACTGCGCCGCCCTTGGTGTGCAGCACCACAAAATTGAGCCCGGACATCGTGTGCCGCTCGCCGCGCTTGGGAACGTGGCCCATCTCGTGGGCAATCAAGCCGCCAATGGTGGCGAATTCGTCGTCGGGATCGGTACTGATCAACTTGACATCAAAAGCATCGTCCACCCGCTCGATCGGGGTGTCGCCGCTGACGCGGTAGGTGCGGTCGGGCAGTCCAAAAATGTCGCCTTCATCATCGGCAATGTCGAACTCATCTTCGATCTCGCCCACGATTTCCTCCAGCACATCCTCGATCGTGACCAAACCGGCCACGCGGCCAAATTCGTCAATCACGATCGCCACATGGTTGCGGTTGCTTTGAAACTCGCGCAACAAGTCGTTGAGCCCCTTGCTCTCCGGCACAAAAACGACCGGGCGCAACAAGGCGCGGATATTGAGTTCAGGTGCGCGCTGGAGTTTGAGCAAATCTTTGGCCATCAGGATGCCAATGATGTTTTCGCGCTCGCCTTCAAACACAGGGAACCGCGAATGCGCGGTGTCGATCACCCCGTGCATCAAGGCATCGCTGGATTCGCAGATGTCAACCATGTCCATCTGCGTGGCGGGAACCATCACGTCGCCCGCCGTCAGGTCGGCCATGCGGATGACGCCTTCCAGCATGGCGCGCGATTCAGCGCCGATGATCTTGTTTTCTTGCGCCTCGGCCAGGGTTTCGATCAACTCAGCCGTGGAATCTGGTCCCGGGTGGATGAACTCGGCCAGTTTTTGGAGGAAAGTGCGTTTGTCTTCCCGGTCAGGGAGTCGCGGGGAATGGGGGTCTGACACGGCCAGAGGCGCAGGACATGCGGTTGTGATTAAGCCTCTAGCTTAGCGGATTGCTGTGACACCCGGCTGTCGGCGAGGCGCAGCACCTTATTCAGGGGTGATTTGTTGCGCGGCAGGTTGGTCGGGCTGGTAGGCAGGTGCGCCGCTCAACATGTCCCGAAACTGCTTGACCTGCACCTTGATGCGGTAGTCGGTCTTGGCCAACTGCTCTTGCAGCATCTCTGACAAACGACTGTCCAGCGTGGCCGGTAGCAACAGCAAATGCGCTTCGGACTCCGAGCCGTCACGCTTGACGATGGCACCAGCGTTGCGGGCAATTTTGAGCATGGTGGTGTTTTCGCTCAGGGCATGAATAAACAGAGTGCTCACACCCTCGTTACGGGCGTGCATGGAGGCCCGGTCAAACAGCCGTCCGCCGTAGCCCCGGCCGCGCGCCGAATTCAAGACCGACACGCCAAACTCAGCGCAGGCATTCAAGTCGCTGTCGGCCGAAAACGCCAGATGCGCCATGGCAATCAACTCAATGCGCCGGTTGTAAATACCAAATATTTCGTCGCGGTCAAAGTTCAGGCTGTCGGCATAGCGCTGAATTTGCTCGTCGTTGGCCATGAAACCAAAACGCAAGTACCGGTCACGCGGCTCAAGCGCCATCAAATGCCGGGCAATGCGCTGACGGTGATTGGCGCCGAGTGAACGAATAGGCACCACCACCGACGACTTTCGGGTGTACGACGGCTGCGGTGCACGCTCGTAGGGCGCAGGCGTCAAGGGTGGTTTCGTTTCAATCATGGAGGCAACTATAAGGGTTTCCCCTAGGTGCCATCCTCCAAAAAATTAATTTACCTTAATTACAACGGGATTGCCGTCGTGGTTTTCAGACGATCCAGCACAAAACTGGTACGGCAATCCTGAACACTCGGGTGTTTGAGCAGGGTTTCCATCACGAAATGCGAGTACGCGGCCATGTCGCGCACCAGCACCCGCAAAAAATAGTCCATCTCCCCACTCAAGGCGTCGCACTCCACCACTTCGGGCCAGGTTTGCACACTGGCGCGAAACACATCACGCGGGTTGCGCAGCGAACTTTCGGTATTTTTGGCCAGCCGCACGTTGATGTGCGCCATCAAGCCCAAACCGACCGCCTCCGGCTTGACCAGTGCCACGTAGCGGTCAATCACGCCGGTCTCTTCCAGGCGCTTGACCCGGCGCAACACCGCGCTGGGCGACAGGCTCACCGCCTCGCCGATTTGGTCGAAGGTGGCGCGGCCATTGGCTTGCAGGCTGCGCAAAATGCTTTTATCGAGCTTATCCAGTGTTTCCATGGAGAAATTTTGCAGGATTAGTGCGCCTAACGCAAGCAGGTCGCTGTAGACGATTCGTTTTCAGCGCAAACGCAGCGGATCGCGTCGGCGCTCAACGCGGGGCGGTGGGCTGACCGCCAACGCGCCCTCTTGCGGCGCGGGCTCCGCCCAGTCAAAAAAAGCGCAGACCTCGCCGCGTTGCCGGGTGGCATCGGCGTAGCCCAGCGCCATCAACTCCCGGGTGTAGCCCGGCTCAAAAAGCAGGTAGCTGGCCAGCGCGGCCCCTTTCACATCGGCCGCCTTGGACGACACGCCGATGGCGCCGAGCATGGTGCGCACCGGGGCGGGCAAGGTGTCGACATGGCGGGCGGCGATGACGTCCAGCCGTTGCGAGGGGGAAATGACCAGCAACTTGAGCGGGCGCAGGGCGCTGGCGCTGCGGGCTTCGGGCGGCACCAGCGTCAGGGTCTGGTTGATGCGGCGCACGCGCTCAACGTCGACCGCCAGCGCATCCAGAAAGATATTGGACAGCGCGTGACCGGCAATCTGCGCCAGCGAGGGGTAGCTCGTACTGAGCGGCAACTGCGGGTCGCTCTTGGGCTCATGGATGCGCCCGGCCCCGACCACCAGAATGCGCTCGGCGCCCAAATGAATGCAGGGGGCCACCGGGGCCGACTGGCGCATGGAGCCATCGCCAAAATACTCGGCATGACCGTTGATGTGCAGCTCGGTGGCGGGGAAAACAAAAGGAATGGCCGAAGACGCCAGCAGGTGCGCGTGGGTGATTTTGTCGCTCACCGCCAGTCGCTGGCTGCGCACCCAGGGCTGCAAGCGCTTGTCGCCCTGGAAAAAAGTGACGTGCTCGCCCGAGCTGTAGCTGGACGCCGTGACCGCCAGCGCCTGCAGGTGGCCTTTGCGGATCAGGTAGGGCAGGCGCTCCAGCGGCACCAACTGCTTGAGCAACTCGGCCAGCGGGGTGTTGTCGAGCAGGGAGCGCGGTTTGATGCGGCGCCACTTGGCCACCACCCAGCCGAGCGAGAGCAGCGTCATCCAGGTGGCGCCCGAGCGCAGCATGCTCAAGGAATCGGCCCGGTAAATCTGATCTGCGTGAAAATTTTTCCAGAGATCGACGATACGACGCACCGTGGCATCAAAGTCATCTGCCCCACAGGCCAGGGCCGAGGCATTGAGCGCCCCGGCCGAGGTGCCGGCGATGATGGGAAAGGGATTGGGCTGCCCTTGCGCGCCAGCGGCTTTGCGAATATCGGCAATGGCCTCCAGCACGCCCACCTGGTAGGCCGCGCGCGCGCCGCCACCGGTCAACAATAGGCCGGTGCTGGGCGGCGCGGTGGACGACTTGAGCGGCAGGTTCGACATAAAAATATTATCGACCTCCGTTGCTTGCCCCACAGGGGGAATTACCCGAAAACACGACACGACTTCGGGTAAACACTGATTCGCTGACTTCCCCAAGGTTAAATAAGTCTTCGCTAAACTTGGTCGATTACAGGAGAAATAAATGGCAGTGACAGAACAGACGCTGATGGACGCACTCAAGGGTGTGGTCGATCCCAATACCGGACGCGATTTCGTGTCCTCCAAATCCATCAAGAACCTGACCCTCAGCGGCGGCGACGTGGCTTTTGATGTGGAACTGGGCTACCCCGCCAAGAGCCAGATTCCCGGCTTTCGCAAGGCGTTGATTGCGGCTGCCAAGGGCGTGGCGGGCGTTGAAAACGTGTCGGTCAACGTCAACATGAAAATCACCGCACACTCGGTGCAGCGCGGTGTGCAACTGCTGCCCAAGGTCAAGAACATTGTGGCGGTGGCGTCGGGCAAGGGCGGCGTGGGCAAAAGCACCACCGCCGTTAATCTGGCGCTGGCACTGGCCGCTGAAGGCGCCAGCGTGGGCCTGTTGGATGCCGACATTTACGGCCCCAGCGTGCCGATGATGATGGGCATTGACGGCCGCCCCGACAGTGCTGACGGCCAAACCATGGAGCCGTTGGAAAACTACGGCGTGCAGGTGATGTCGATTGGTTTCCTGGTGGCGCAGGACGAGGCCATGATCTGGCGCGGCCCGATGGCCACGCAGGCACTGGAGCAGTTGCTGCGCCAGACCAACTGGCGCGACCTGGACTATTTGATTGTCGACATGCCGCCCGGCACCGGCGACATCCAGCTCACCCTGAGCCAGCGCGTGCCCATGACCGGCGCCGTGGTGGTGACCACACCGCAAGACATTGCCTTGCTCGATGCCAAGAAGGGCATCAAGATGTTTGAGAAAGTCGGCGTGCCCATTTTGGGCATTGTGGAAAACATGGCGGTGCACGTGTGCAGCAACTGCGGTCACACCGAGCATATTTTTGGCGCCGATGGTGGCAAGAAGATGGCGGCTGAGTACGGCATGGACTACCTGGGCGCCCTGCCGCTGGACATGCAGATTCGTCTGCAGGCCGACAACGGCAAGCCGACCGTGGTGTCCGACCCCGACAGCGACGTGGCCAGCATTTACAAAGCCGTGGCGCGCAAGGTGGCGGTGTCGATTGCTGCGAAGAACAAAGACTTTTCGTCCAAGTTTCCGTCCATCAAAATCTCGAAAGAGACCTGAGCCGGGATACCTGCAGGCGCTGGAGAAATATTGATCAAATAGGCCTCTAGCCCCCGTGCTACCTGCGCAAGCAGCTATTATTTATATAGCAACCGGATTGCCTACCGTTATGTCAGTTATTCGCCCCTCCCTTGAAGTCGCCGTGGTCATGCAGCGTGAGCGCACCAGCGGGCCGTCGAGCCACTGGCAGCCTTGGCGCTGGGTACTGGCAGAGGTGGTGGTGCAGGAAGAAGGCTTTGGCAAGGTGCCCCGGTTGCTCTATAAAAATGAGAGCGGCGAACGCTGGCTGCACCCGGGCTTCACCGTTGAATTGTTCAAGGACGATGCCGAGGGCTACCACCTGAACGCCACCACCGAGGCGCCCGGCTGGTTTGTCTTGTGGCGCATGGAGGAGGAGGCCACGCTGTCCGACGAGCCGATGGCCGTGCCCGTGATGGTGAGCCTGAGCTACTTCGACGCCGGCCGCTGGCTGGACGCACAGGAAACCGTGGAGCAAGTGCCCGCCCCGGCACCCGTGGTGGCGTGGTTGCAGGCCTTTGTGGCGGAGTACCACGTCGAGGAACTCAAGCGCCGCAAGCGCCCGGAGAGCTTTCGCTCGTTGACCGACCGCTTTGGCAACCCGGCCTCCATCAGCACCGAGAAAAAAATGGGCGGCGGTGGCCGTGGCTGATGGCTTTTTAGGTCGTTGGTCGCAGCGCAAGCAGGCGGTGCGCGAGGGCAAGCCGCTGGAGGAGCCGGTGGCTGTCAAACCGGTGCTGTTGGTCGAACCGACCACAGCGCCAGCCCCCGCTCTTTCGCCCGATGCTGAACCAGCGGCCATCCCAGCCACGCCGGAGCCGTTACCGCTGCCAACCCTCGAAGATGTGCGCCAACTCACCGCCCAGTCTGACTTTGCCCCGTTTGTGGCCCGCGGCGTGGCGCCCGAGGTGCGCAATGCGGCCATGAAGAAGCTGTTTACCGACCCGCACTACAACGTGATGGACCGGCTGGACATCTACATTGACGACTACTCCCAGCCCGACCCGCTGCCTTTGTCCATGCTGCGCCAGATGGCCAGCGCCCAATTTCTCAATCTGTTTGAAGATGAGAAAGTGGCGAGCCCAGACCAACCGACACCCACCCCGGCCACAGAACCGGCAATAGACCATGACGACCCTGATTTGCGACTGCAACCAAACCATGCCACTGGACCCCAGGAGCCTGGGCGCGGTACTGAATGAAAACCTGACGCTGCATTCCACCCTGTGCCGCCGCGAGGCTGGGGCTTTTCTGGCAGCGGTCAAATCCGGCGAAGAACTGGTGGTGGCCTGCACCCAAGAAAAACGGCTGTTTTCCGAGCTGGCCGAACAAGCGACCAGCAACGCCCCCAGCACGGCCACTTACGCCCCGATCCGCTTCGTCAACATCCGGGAAACCGGCGGCTGGAGCCGCGATGCCGCCCAAGCCAGTCCCAAAATTGCGGCACTACTGGCGGCCGCGCACCTGCCCGACCCCGAACCAGTCGCCACCGTGACTTACAAGAGCGCTGGGCGCTTGCTCATCATCGGCAAGCTGGGTGAGGCCGAGCGTGCCGCCGAGTTGCTGTGCGATGAACTCGACATCACCTTGTTTACCCAAGGCGCCGGCGACTTGGGCGCGATGCAGGAACGGCGCTACCCGGTGCTGGGCGGACAGATTCAGTCGCTCACCGGCTGGCTGGGCGCGTTTGAACTCAAGTGGCTGCGCAACAATCCGATAGACCTTGACCTGTGCACCCGCTGCAATGCCTGCCTGGTGGCCTGCCCCGAAGATGCCATCGGGCTGGATTACCAAGTTGACCTGAACGCCTGCGACGCACAACGCGCCTGCGTCAAGGCCTGCCAGGTGGCGGGCGCGATTGACTTCAACCGTGTGCCAGACTCCGCCAGCGATCACTTCGACCTGGTGCTGGACCTGCGCGCCGCACCGGCCTTTACCCAGCACGCCTTGCCGCAAGGTTATTTGCGCTGGGACGGGGTTGATGCCAAGCCGCTGATGACCTTGCGCGGGCTGGTCGGCGAGTTTGAAAAGCCCAAGTTTTTCGTCTACAAACAAAAACTCTGCGCCCACAGCCGCAATGAGAAAACCGGCTGCAGCGCCTGCATTGACGTCTGCTCAGCCTCTGCCATCAGCAGCGAGAAGAGCCGCCAGCAAATCAAAGTCAACCCCAATTTGTGCGTGGGCTGCGGCACCTGCACCACGGTCTGCCCTACTGGCGCCCTGACCTACGCCTACCCGCGCGCCAGCGACCAGGGCGTCAAGCTCAAAACCATGCTCGGCACCTATACCCGCAGCGGCGGCAAAAACGCCGCGCTGCTGTTGCACAGCCAGCAAGGCGGCACCCGTTTGCTGGGCGACCTGGGCCGCGCTGCGCAGCTCGACCGCGACACCCACGGCGTGCCGGCCCGGGTCATCCCGCTGGCACTCTGGCACACCTCGTCGCTGGGGCTGGAGGTCTGGTTGACGGCCATCGCTTACGGCGCCGCGCAAGTCTGGGTGCTCATGACGGATGAAGAAGCGCCGCAATATGCCGAGGCGCTGCGCAGCCAGATGGCGGTGGCGCAAGCCATCCTGACCGGGCTCGGCTACACCGGCGAACATTTCCGTGTGCTGCACGCCCGTGATGCCCGCGACCTGGCGGATTTGGACCGCGAACTGCAGGCTGCCCCGGCGCAAGGCGTGGGCCGCGCCGCCAGCTTTGCCGTGCAGGCCGACAAACGGGCCACCCTGGAACTGGTGCTGGACCATTTGATCGCTCAAGCCCCGCTCAAACCCGAGGTGATCGCCCTGCCCGCCACCGGCTCGCCACTCGGCACGCTCAAGCTCAACAAGGATGCCTGCACGCTGTGCCTGAGCTGCATCAACGCTTGTCCCGCCAGCGCATTGCAGGACAACGCAGAGTCGCCACAGCTCAAGTTCATCGAGAAAAACTGTGTGCAATGCGGTTTGTGTGTCAGTACCTGCCCGGAGAAAGCCCTCACGCTGGTGCAGCAACTGAATTTGAGCCCGCTGCGCAAAGAGGCCGTGGTGATCAACGCCATGCAACCCTACGCCTGCGTGCGTTGCAGCAAACCCTTTGGCACACTGAAAGCGATCGAGGCGATGCTGGGCAAGCTCAGCGGCCACAGCATGTTTCAGGGCGCGGCACTGGAGCGCCTGAAAATGTGCGGCGACTGCCGTGTCATTGACATTTACTCGGCCCAGAACGAAACCAAAATCACGGACATCTAAACACCATGCCAACGCTCAACGCCCAGCCCAGCTCTGCCCTTGACGAAGAAACCGCACGCTCAGAGCTCTACGGGCTTCTAGCCCTCGTCTACTATGCGCCACCAGCTACTGAATTTATAGCGGAACTGCGCACCTCAGCAACCGAGGCGCCAGCCGCTGGCGCGTTCCTGGAAGAACCCTGGCGTGCTCTGGTGGGCGTGGCCCGCAGCATGACGGATGATGAGATTCAAAGCGAGTTCAGCACCTTGTTTGGCGGCATGGGCAAGCCCGAGGTCTACCTGTATGGCTCTCACTTTTTGAGCGGTTTCCTGAATGAAAAACCACTGGCCCGGTTGCGTACCGACCTCGACCAATTGGGTCTGGCGCGCGACGACAAGATGTCTGAAACCGAAGACCACTTTGCCTACCTGTGCGAGGTGATGCGTTACCTGATCGCCGGTGACGATGTGGCGGTGGCCAACCTGACGCGCCAACGCGCGTTTTTCACGCAACACATTCAGCCGTGGGTGAACACCTTGTGTGACGATCTGCAAAAGCACCCCAAGGCCCGTTTTTATGCCGCCGTGGCCGAACTCACCCGCGCCTTCATGAGCGTGGAAGCGCAAGGGTTTGACATGCTGGAATCCAATTAACGTCGCTGAATCCGTGCACGCTTAGCGATACCGGCTTGAGGCTTGAGGCTTGGTGCTTGAGGCTGGATGCGGGTATGTCCGGCGCGGTTTGGGGGGCCGATGACACCGGGGTAGAGGGCTCCGCTCATGTCCCCCGGACCGGGCTGCGCCCGATCCTCCTCCTTGACTTCGCTGCACCCTCCACCCCGGCGTCATCGTCTGGCAGCCGTGTTGGCCCTCGGTAATTCAACAGCCGATGAACACTCGCAACGGCTTGCAGGCTCAGGACGGTGTGGCATTCAGCGCAGTGAGGTCAAGGAGGAGGCCAAAGGCCGGGGGACACGAACAGCGCTGAGTGCCACACCGTCCTGAGCCCCGCACCATCCTGCCCCCGCGCAGTCCAGAGACCCACACCGTCCTGAGTACCGCCCGCCCAACACCCAGTCACCCTCACACCGCGCTAACACCCACTGCCGGATCCACCGGTTCGCACAACAGCCAAACACTGAATACCGCCCCGCTCACATCTTCCCCATGGTCACGTCGGTTAGCGCCGCGGATGCTGCCGCCGTAGCGCTCCACCAGACCCACGCTGATCCACAAACCCAAGCCGTTGCCCTCTGGTTTGGTGGTGAAGAAGGGCCGGAACAGCTGTTCAAGAATCGCCGGGCTCAAGCCAGCGCCGCTGTCGCAGACCTCAATCACGACGCCATTTCGGCCCTGTTCGTCCTGATCGTCGCGGGTACGCAAGCACAGCGTGCCGCCGTCGGGCATGGCCTGGATGGCGTTGATCAGCAGGTTAATCACGACCTGCGACAGCTCCTGTGAATTGATACCGACCTCGGTGGTGGCCAGCAAACTGCGCTCAAGGCTGATGCGCGTGCTGGCCAGTTGGTGGGCGACCAACACCAGTGCGTTGTTCAGGGTGTGGTTGACATCAACCGCGACCACGTAGCCTGCATAGTCGTTGGGCCGCGCGTGTTGCAGCAACTGGGTCACGATCAGCCGCATGCGCTCCACCTGCTGGTCGAGCAAACTCAGTTCTGTGGTCACGGGTTGGGCGTGCTCGCCCAGCAACTCACGCATCAGGTCCAGATTACCCTGCATGACGGCAATCGGGTTGTTGATTTCATGCGCCACGCTGGCCGTCAACTGGCCGATGGCGGCGAGTTTTTCGGATTTAACGAGTTGCTGCTGCGCCTGCAAAAGCGAGTCGTTGCTGCGGGCCAGTTCGCGCGTGCGGGCCCTTACCTTTTCATCGAGCTCACCGGCCCAGCGTTGCAGCGCCTGGGTCTTGTCATCAATCACATCCAGCAACTGATCCAGGTGACTGGCCAGCACGCCAATCTCGTCGCGGGCGGCTACCGGACCGACGCGCGCACTGGTGTCGCCCTCTTCCACCCGCCGCATGGTGCTGTTCATCTGTTCCACGGGTTTGAAAATACTGCGAGCCCAGCGCACCGAGAACACGGTGGCCAGCACCATCACCCCCAGAAAGATGCCAAGGATCACGGCCAGGGCACCGAACTTCACCCGCCTGAAAGGCTCTTCCAGAAAGCCCACATACAACATGCCAACGCGCTGGCCGGTGGCATCCAGCAAGGGCTCGTAGGCGGACACATACCAGTCGTTCACCACAAAGGCGCGGTCCAGCCAGGTCTCGCCGCGCGTGAGTACCGCATCGTGCACGGCCAGGGAAACGCGAGTGCCGATGGCACGCTGGTCCTGAAACAGGCGCACGTTGGTGGTGATGCGCACATCGTCCATGAACAGCGTAGCCGTCCCATGGCTGCCCAAGGGGAGCGAGCCTTGCGGGTAGACGATCCGGTTGATGGTGTCAATCAGGGGCAGGTTCTGGTTCAGCAACACGCCTGTGCGCAGAATCGCCAGCGTTTCGCCGTGCAGACCCAGCACGGGCGTTGTCGAGAGCATGACCAGCGCCCGGTCTTCAAGGGTGCGCGTGGTCGGCGTGGCGCTTTGGGTGGCAATCAGCGGGATACGAATGCGCTCTGACAAATGCGGCGCCAGGGTCAGCAGGTCGCTCGCACTCATCAAGACCAGGCTGGCTTTTCCCGTCACGATCGGGCCGGTAGCCATCGAACCAGAGGGCGTGGGCTGATTTATTCCCCCATCAGAGGACAGGAGTACACCTTGCGGGTTGTAGAGGTTGACGAAATCAAAACCAAGGCGCGCCCGCGCTTGCGCCAGCAAGTCCTGCAAAGCTTTCTCATCGTGCTTGTCCAGCGCCAGATGCAAGCTGTGTGAACCGGCCACCGCCAGCGCGCCCGCCCCGACATCGCCCAACACTTGGTCAAAGTAGCCGCGAGCCACCGACAGATCGCTGCGCACTTTGGTGATTAACAAGCGGTCATAAGCCGAATTGCCCCAAATAACCAACGCACCAATCAGCAGCGGCAGCACCACCAGCAAGGGCAGCAGCGCCATCGCCAGCAACTTGCTGCGGATGGACAGGGTGACCCACCGTAGCCGCAACAGGTCGCGCCAAGCCGGTGGCCGGGTTTTGGTTTCGGTTTGAATTTGTGTCAAAGGCTGGCCCACTCAGCGTAGCGGCGCTCCAGCGTACGCCGTGAAATGCCCAGCATCTGAGCGGCTTGGGTTTTATCGCCCTGAACCGAGTCCAGCACTGCCAGAATGTGCTGTTTCTCCAGACTTTGCAAGTCGGTGCCACGGCGTTGAAGGGTTGTATCGGTTGTCGATTCGGAGACCGACTGGCCCAGTGAAAATAGTGCCGACACATTGAGCGCGCCCAAAATCAGGGAGCGCTCCATCAGGTTGCGCAGTTCCCGCGCATTGCCCGGCCAGTCGTACTGCTGCAGGTAGCTCATCTCGGTCGGCGTGATGTCCAGCGTCGCCACGCCCAGCAGGGGAGTCAACTGCGCCATGAAATGCTGTACCAGGTCCGGGATGTCTTCCTTGTGCGACCGCAACGGGGGCAGCGTGATGTCCACCACCTGCAATCGGTAGTAAAGGTCTTTGCGAAAGCGCCCGGCGACCACTTCCTCCAGCAGAGACCGGTTGGTAGCTGCGATGATGCGGACGTTCACCGGCAACAACTGCGTGCTGCCCACCGGTCGAATCTTCAGGTCCTCAATAGCGCGCAACAACGTGGCTTGCAGGGCCAGTGGCAGCTCAGCCACTTCATCCAGAAACAAGGTGCCGCCCTGGGCGTAATAAAACAGCCCATCGCGGGCTTTTGTTGCGCCGCTGAACGCGCCTTTGGCGTGACCAAAAAGCTCGCTCTCGATCAACTCCGGCGACATTGAGGCGCAGTTGACCGGAACAAACGGCCCTTGCGCCCGTGGGCTTAAATCATGCAAAGCGTGCGCCACCAGTTCTTTGCCAGTGCCCGACTCACCTTGCAGCAACACGGTGCTGTTGACTGTGGCAAACCGGCGTAGCGACTGATTGAGCGCCACTATGACCGGCGAGTGACCCACCAGGCCATGGGTGATCTGGCTGCGTGAAGACAGCGTTCGTTTCAACACGTAGTTTTCGCGTGCCAGTTGTGAGTTCTCGAAACAGTGCTTCACGGCATTGAGGATTTGCGGCACCCGAAAAGGTTTGAGAATGAAGTCTGAAGCCCCCGCGCGCAGCGCCTCAATGGCCGTCTCCAGATCGGCAAAGGCGGTGATAAAAATTACCTTGCCTGAAAAGCCTTGTTCGCGCAGTTCCTTGAGCCAACTCACGCCACTACGCCCGGGCAGTGAGATATCCAGAATGATCAGGTCCACATGGTGATTGAGCAGGATGTCGGCAGCGTCTTCAGCGCTCGCGGCTTCTATGACCGTGTGGCAACGCGGCACCAGTGTCTTGACCAGAAAGTTGCGCATGCCCGGTTCGTCGTCAACGATCAGGATGGACCAAAAAGGCCAACCATCGGGGTTTTTATCGTTGGTCGAAATAGGTTGGACTTGGTTCACTTTATTCAATCAGAAGGCATAAAAATTCACCAGGAAAGCCGACGAGATTACTCGGGTAATTCGATTAATCAGTGACGATCCCTGGTTGGAGCGACTTGCACTTGATTATCGACAATGGAATTCACCACGGTTTTCGCGACACTTTGTCGCAATACTCGTGACAAATTGGCCAACAAACCGGGATTGTTGAATATCAAAAATGGCTGAACTCATTGATTCATATGTGAAACATCAGTGAAGTTAGTCATGGCACGGTACGTGCTGTAAAACAACTTTTGAAAAGTTGAATTTTTGACGCGACCCAAAGGAATGATCAGGCTTTTTCATTCCGGGGAATAAAGGGTTTTTACCCACTTTCTGAATCTTGCGGACACTGGTAGATTCGAGCCACGTTTTACTATGCAGATCAGTTCCTAGGCGGAACATTCGAGGAGACCCAGCATGACGCAAACCACACAAAAATTATCGCGCCGCACCTTGTTTGCAGGCGCCAGTACGGTCGGCGCCATCGCGGTTGCCACCAGTTTGATGCCGACAGTTAAAGGTCTTGCGCAACCCACCGCGCAGACGCCAAAACCGGCCCCTGAAAAAGGCGGCGGCTACACCTTGAGCGACCACGTCAAACAGTATTACAAGACGACGCTCGTCTGATTGAACCTTTACCCGTCGACTTTGGAGAGTCTCATGTTGTTGACCAAAAAATCGGGCTTGTCTGACACTGCATCCCGCTCCCCGTTTGTGCACAGTCTTCGCCGCGGTCTGTCTCAGGCGTTGCCCACCATGGACCGGCGATCGTTTTTGCGCCGCTCTGGCTTGGGTGTGGGCGTCGGCCTGGCGGCCTCGCAACTGACACTGGTGAAGAAGGCCAATGCCTCGATGGGGGCCACTCTGATCGGTGATGGCAAGATTGAAATCAAACGCACGGTTTGCACCCATTGCTCAGTTGGTTGCGCGGTAGACGCAGTGGTTGAAAACGGGGTCTGGGTGCGCCAGAACCCGGTGTTTGACTCGCCCATCAACCTCGGCGCCCATTGTGCAAAAGGGGCGGCCTTGCGCGAGCACGGCCATGGTGAGTACCGTCTGCGTTACCCCATGAAGCTGGTCAACGGCAAGTACGAACGCATCAGTTGGGACACCGCCCTGACCGAGATCAGCGCCAAGTTACTGGACCTGCGCAAGGCCAGCGGGCCGGACTCCATTTACTGGGTTGGCTCCAGCAAGCACAACAACGAGCAGGCTTATTTGCTGCGCAAGTTTGTGAGTTTCTGGGGCAGCAATAACTGCGACCATCAAGCCCGTATTTGCCACTCCACCACTGTGGCGGGTGTTGCCAATACCTGGGGTTATGGCGCTATGACCAATTCGTACAACGACATGCAAAACAGCAAGGTCGCTTTGTACATCGGCTCCAACGCCGCCGAGGCCCACCCGGTCAGCATGTTGCACATGCTGCACGCCAAGGAATCCGGCTGCAAGATGATTGTGGTGGACCCGCGCTTTACCCGCACGGCGGCCAAGGCAGATGAATATGTACGTATTCGTTCGGGCTCCGACATTGCGTTCCTGTTTGGCATCCTTCACCACATTTTCAAAAATGGCTGGGAAGACAAGCAGTACATAAATGACCGTGTTTTCGGTATGGACAAGATCAAGGAAGAAGTACTGGCCAAGTGGACGCCCGACAAGGTTGAAGAAGCTTGTGGCGTCAAAGAAGCACAGGTTTTGAAGGTCGCCACGATGCTCAACGAGAGCCGTCCTGGAACCGTGGTGTGGTGCATGGGGCAAACCCAGCACAGCATTGGCAACGCCATTGTTCGGGCCTCGTGCATTCTGCAACTGGCCTTGGGCAATGTCGGCAAGTCGGGCGGCGGCACCAATATTTTCCGCGGTCACGACAATGTGCAAGGTGCTACTGACGTCGGACCGAACCCGGATTCGCTGCCTGGGTATTACGGATTGGTGGAGGGCTCCTGGAAACACTTTGCCAAGGTGTGGGGCGTGGACTACGAGTGGATCAAGGGCCGCTTCTCGTCGCCCGCGATGATGACCAAGCCAGGCATTACCGTGTCGCGCTGGATCGATGGTGTGCTCGAGAAAAACGAACTGATCGACCAGGATTCCAACCTGCGAGGGGTGTTCTACTGGGGCCATTCGCCCAACTCCCAAACGCGCGGACTCGAGATGAAGCGCGCCATGGACAAGCTTGATTTGCTGGTCGTGATTGATCCGTATCCATCGGCCACAGCAGCGATGGCCGCCATGCCCGGCAAACCTGAAGACCTGAACCCCAATCGTTCGGTGTACCTGTTGCCAGCCGCCACCCAGTTTGAAACCACCGGTTCTGTGACGGCCTCAAATCGTTCCATTCAATGGCGTGAAAAGGTGATTGAGCCGCTGTGGGAAAGTCGCAGCGACCACATGATCATGCAGCAGTTCGCCGACAAACTGGGCTTTGGCAAAGAACTCTCCAAGAACTTCAAAATGCAGAAGGTCAAGGGCATGGATGAACCCGTGCCAGAAGATATTCTGCGAGAAATTAATGCATCGCTGTGGACCATTGGCTATACCGGTCAGAGCCCGGAACGCCTGAAAGCGCACATGCGCAACATGCACCTGTTCGACGTCAAAACGCTCAGGGCCAAAGGCGGCAAGGACAAGGAAACCGGATACGACTTTACGGGCGATTACTTTGGCTTGCCTTGGCCCTGCTACGGCACGGCGGCCCTCAAACACCCGGGTTCACCCAACCTGTATGACACATCCAAACATGTGATGGATGGCGGCGGTAACTTCCGCGCCAACTTTGGTGTGGAGCGTGAAGGCAAGAATTTGCTGGCTGAAGATGGTTCACACTCCCTGGGAGCCGACATCACCACGGGTTATCCTGAGTTTGACCACGTTTTGCTCAAGAAGCTGGGCTGGTGGGATGACCTGACCGAGGCCGAAAAAACAGCGGCCGAGGGCAAGAACTGGAAGACCGATTTATCAGGCGGCATTCAACGCGTGGTCATGCAAGTGCACGGTTGCCATCCGTTTGGCAATGCCAAGGCACGGGCAGTGGTTTGGAACTTTCCGGATGCCATACCTCAGCACCGTGAACCCATTTACGGAACACGGCCGGATCTGGTTGTCAAGTACCCAACGCATGATGACAAGAAAGCGTTCTGGCGTTTGCCCACGCTTTACAAGACGATTCAGCAAAAAAACACCGCTGACAAAGTATATGAAAAGTTCCCGTTCATCATGACCTCAGGCCGCTTGGTTGAGTACGAAGGCGGCGGTGAAGAAACACGCTCCAATCCGTGGCTGGCCGAGCTGCAACAGGAGATGTTCATCGAGATCAACCCCAAGGTAGCGGCTGACAAAGGTATTCGCAATGGCGAGCGGGCTTGGGTTTCAACACCGACTGGCGCACGTCTGAATGTGCAGGCACTGGTGACTGAGCGCGTGGGGCCAGACACGGTATTCATGCCATTCCACTTCTCAGGTCGGTGGCAAGGGGCTGATATGTTGGCCTACTACCCAAATGGGGCGGCACCGATTGTGCGCGGAGAAGCCATCAACACCGGCACAACCTATGGCTATGACAGCGTGACCATGATGCAAGAGACCAAAACCACGGTCTGCAACGTCGAAAAAGCCTAAGGAGAACACTATGGCACGTATGAAATTTGTTTGCGACGCAGAGCGTTGTATTGAGTGCAATGGTTGTGTCACGGCCTGCAAGAATGAGCACGAGGTGCCTTGGGGAGTCAATCGTCGGCGGGTGGTCACACTTAATGATGGCGTGCCTGGCGAGAAATCCATTTCCGTCGCCTGTATGCATTGCAGTGATGCGCCATGCATGGCCGTGTGCCCTGTCAACTGCTTTTATCGCACAGACGAGGGGGTGGTCCTGCACGACAAGGACGTCTGCATTGGCTGCGGCTACTGCTCGTACGCCTGTCCTTTTGGCGCACCACAATTTCCCTCACTGGGCTCGTTTGGTGTGCGCGGCAAGATGGACAAATGCACATTCTGCGCCGGTGGCCCGGAAGCCAACGGCAGCCAGGCCGAGTTTGAAAAATATGGGCGCAACCGTCTGGCCGAAGGTAAGTTGCCAGTTTGTGCCGAGATGTGCTCTACCAAAGCGCTGATAGCCGGCGATGGTGACATGGTGGCCGACATCTTCCGCAACCGGGTGGTCAAGCGCGGCAAAGGGGCTGAAGTGTGGGGCTGGGGAACGGCCTATGGGTCGAAACCAGCGGGGCAACCAGCCGTGGTGGCTCCTGAGGGAGCCAAATCATGAAGCACGCTTTGTTCATCTTCACAGGGGTCGCATTGCTCTGCGCTTGCGGGGAAAAACCCCAGAATTTAGGGGTCAGCACCAAAGATGATTCAGCCTACTCGGGCACCGGCAAATCTTTTTCGGAGAGCGGTTGGAAATCAGGGGACAAAGCCAGTTGGGAATCGCATCTGAAAGCGCGAGGACAAAACACCCAGAACGAATATACGAAGACTAACTAGGGGAGGCACAGATGAAAAAAGCCTTTTATACCGGTCTCATTTTCTTGCTATTTGCAGGCGGTGTCGTGGCGCAAAGTAAGTCGGCGCCCACCAATGAAACTGCCCAAGCGGTGCTTGCTAATGACACGGGTGCGATTAAAAGCCAAAATATTCTGGATCAAAACCCTGATGCTGGTGTTGAATCAAGATATGCCAAGCAATCGAACGGTGAACGTTCCAAAGTTCAACCCGGCAACAACGCACCGATGTGGCGACAGGTAGGCTCAGGAGTGACAGGCTACAGCAGCTTGCCAGTAAGCCAAGCACCAGAGGCCGGCATTTTGATTCAACCCTTTGTTACCTACCCTGGCTCGCGCATGACGAATGCGGGCGAGGCTTGGCGACAAACTCGCAACAACTGGTTGATTCCTTATGGCGGGTCGTTAATCGTTATTTCTATGCTGGCTTTGGCCATCATGTTTTTTACCAAAGGTCCACTGGGCCACGATTACCCTGTCGACAGTAAAAAGGTAGAGCGATTTACCCCCTTTGAACGAGCGGCACATTGGGCCAATGCCTTTGCTTTTGTCGCCTTGGCCATGTCGGGTTTGACGATCGCGTTTGGGAAATTTATTTTGCTTCCTGTGATTGGTCCCACTCTTTTCGGGTGGCTGACCTACTTACTAAAAAACTTACACAACTTTGTCGGTCCCTTGTTTGCTGTGTCATTATTAATTGTGATCTTGACTTTTGTTAAAGATAATATTGCTAATGCAGCGGATCTGAACTGGTTGATGAAAGCAGGTGGAATGCTCGGCGATAAACAAGTTCCCTCTCACCGGTTTAACGCGGCAGAAAAAGGTGTGTTCTGGTGGGTGGTGACCATACCGGGATTGGTAGTAGTTGTTTCGGGTTTGGTGCTTGACCAATTGGTCCCAGGTTTAGGCCTGTTTCGCAGCGACATGCAGATCGCAAGCATGCTTCATTCAGTGATGGCATTCTGGATCACCATGGTGTTATTGGGACACATTTACATGGGAACCATTGGGACTCGTGGCGCACTTGAGGGCATGAAAACAGGCTATGTCACGGAAGGTTGGGCAAAGGAACACCATGAACTTTGGCTTAATGACATCAAGGCTGGGAAAATTCCAGCCCAGCGTTCGCAGGAAGTGATCGTCAATCCCATCGTTCCGGTTTAAAAAGTAGTTTGAGATAAATTTATGAAACAAGCTTTGAAACAAATATTAGTTGCGACATGCGTCCTTTTGGCTGGATCGGCAGCTCTAGCAAAGTTCCCGGCTATATCGGATGAAGCCAAGGCTAAAGCAGCTGAGACGTCGGCTAAAACCGCCTGGAGCGGTAAGGTCGATGCTTACCTGTTGTGCAAATCTCAAGATAAGGTCGTTGCCCACTACAAGAAGACAAAGCCCGCAGCGAACAGTGCATGCGTTGATCCAGGTCCTTTTGTTTACCTACCACTAGTTGCAAGTGCTACTCCGACAGCATCAGTCACTACACCAGCATCCTCTGCATCAGTTGCTCCTGCTAAAAAGCCCTGAATTGTTGTTACCCAAACTGACACAAGCGCGCGCTCCTTTGACGCGCGAAATTTTCGCAGTCAACGAACTTGGTGAAACAACCGTCGTATCAATACCCGCCGAACGGCCCCTTACTATTTACGTTGATAAGCGAGAGCTTGTCACACTAATGACCTTAGGTGCTCACCCTGAAAAGCTGGTACTCGGGTTTTTACGAAATCAGCGCTTGATTGAGTCAATCGATGAGATTGAGTCCATAACAGTAGATTGGGACGTTGGCGCTGCTGCAGTCAAAACCCGCCAGGGTATTTCTGATATTGAAGCACGCACATCTAAACGCGTCGTGACTACGGGCTGCGGTCAGGGCAGTATGTTCGGGGACATGATGGCTGAGGTCGATCAACTAGTGTTGCCGGCTGCGACCTTGAGTCAGTCACAGCTCTATGGCATCGTCAATGCCATCCGACTTCAGGAAACAACCTATAAGTCATCTGGGTCCGTTCATGGCTGTGCTTTGTTTCGAGGTGAGGAGATGTTGGTTTTTGTAGAAGATGTTGGCCGTCATAACGCCATTGACACCATTGCTGGCTGGATGTGGCTTCAAAACATCACGTCGATGAAGGGAGATGACAAAGTTTTTTACACAACTGGACGTCTTACGAGTGAGATGGTCATCAAATCGGGACAAATGGGAATTCCCATCTTGGTGTCGCGCAGCGGCATTACGCAAATGGGGCATGAACTTGCGCAGCGAATCGGGTTGTGTACGATTGGAAGAGCAACTAATAAGCGGTATTTAAGCTTCACTTGCTCAGATCGACTTACTAGTTAGCAGACGAAAAAAAACGCCCAGTCAATCGACTGGGCGTTTCCGGTTTAATAGCCTGACGATGACCTACTTTCACACGGGAATCCGCACTATCATCGGCGCAGAGGCGTTTCACTTTCCTGTTCGGGATGGGAAGGAGTGGTACCACCTCGCTATGGTCGTCAGGCATAACTTTTTGTCATCTTGAGCTAGTCAAGACAACCAATTTATAGAGCTAATCAGCTTCATCGAATTAACGAACCTACAGTACTTGCATACGTAGGATTTTTGAATGCGTCAACTTGGCATAACTTCCTTGAAACTGCATTTTGCAGATCAAAGTTATAGGGTCAAGCCGCACGAGCAATTAGTATCAGTTAGCTTAACGCA
>NZ_JBAWYV010000056.1:0-21149 GCF_037143375.1 Rhodoferax sp.
TTTTGAGCGTGGCATCGGCCAGCGCGGAGAGTTTGGCCAACGCTTGGCGAACACCCCGGGTGGAGTTGCCACTGGCGCCCAGCGCTTTCAAAAGAGCAGTTTTTTCAGCGCGATAGTGGTTGCGCAAGGCTTGCAGGTCGGTCATAGCAGATAGTGGGAATTATTTGACGAAGGCCGGAATCGCCGGGCCGCCAGCGGACAGCGTCAGCACCTCGTAACCGGTCTCAGTCACCAGCACGGTGTGCTCCCATTGCGCCGAGAGGGAGCGGTCTTTGGTGACGATGGTCCAGCCATCACCCAACTCCTTGATTTCCTTGCGGCCGATGTTGAGCATGGGCTCAATCGTGATCGTCATGCCGGCCTTGAGTTGGCCCAGCGTGCCGGGGCGACCATAGTGCAGCACTTGCGGCTCTTCATGAAACTTCTGGCCAATGCCGTGGCCGCAAAATTCGCGCACCACGCTCAGGCCGTGGCCTTCGGCAAAGGTCTGGATGGCGTAACCCACGTCGCCCAGATAGGCGCCGGCCTTGACCTTGACGATGCCGTGCCACATGGCGTCGTAGGTCAGCGCGCACAGCCGCTTGGCGGCTACGGAGCCTTCGCCCACCACAAACATGCGGCTGGAGTCGCCATGCCAGCCATCCTTGATGACGGTGACATCCACGTTGACGATGTCGCCCTTTTTCAGCGGCTTGTCATTGGGAATGCCGTGGCAGACCTGGTGGTTGATCGAGGTGCAGATCGATTTGGGGTAGGGGTTGTGGCCCGAGGGCGCGTAGTTCAGCGGGGCAGAGATGGCGTGTTGCACGTTGACGGTGTAGTCGTCGGCCAGTTTGTCGAGCTCGTTGGTGGTCACGCCGGGCACGATGAAGGGCGTGAGGTAGTCCAGCAGTTCAGAGGTCAGTCGTCCTGCCACGCGCATGCCTGCAATGCCTTGGGCGTCTTTGTAAGTGATAGTCATGGGCTGAATTATCCCATTGGGCATTCGTGCGGGTGCAGGCGCTTGCGGATGGGCAGTTAAAATGTTGGACTTTGCGGTCAAGCCCAGCCAACGTCTGCGCTTTGAGGCGATCGTCAACCCCGTCAGTACACTCTTCCAGGCCTACACCGTGACCCTGCATATCACCCAAATCGAGGGCGGCAGCGCTCTCAGCAGTTTTCGTATCCAGCAACTTTTGCCGAGCCTGCAAGCCGTCCACGACCGCATCAACGGCGTGGCAGCCCGTTTTGTTCATCTGGTTACCTCGGATGTTGAGCCCGCACTCGCTCTCAAAGACCAGTTGGCCGCCTTGCTCACCTATGGCGACCCGTACACCGGCCCCACCGAGGGTGCGCTGGTGGTGGTGTCGCCGCGTTTTGGCACCGTCTCACCCTGGGCATCCAAAGCCACCGACATTGCCCACAACTGTGGCCTGGCCGTGCGCCGGGTCGAGCGGGTGATTGAATACCGCGTGCTGCTGAAGGCCGGCCTGCTGAGCAAGCCCACGCTGTCGGCCGCGCAACTGGTGCAGATCGGCGATTTGCTGCACGACCGCATGACCGAAAGCGTGATGTTTGAGCGTGCTGCCACCTTGGGTCTGTTCACTGAATTGCAGCCCGCGCCGATGGCGCATGTTGACGTTTTGACCGGTGGCAAAGCGGCGCTGGAAACCGCCAATACCCAGTTTGGATTGGCCCTGGCGGCCGACGAAATTGACTACCTGGTGCAGGCCTTCACGCAACTCCAGCGCAACCCGACCGATGTCGAGTTGATGATGTTCGCGCAGGCCAACAGCGAGCACTGCCGCCACAAAATCTTCAACGCCCAGTTCACCATCGACGGTGTGGCGCAAGACCAAAGCATGTTCGGCATGATCCGCCACACGCACCAGACCAACCCGCAGCACATGCTGGTGGCGTACTCTGACAACGCCTCGGTGATGGAAGGTGTGGAGGTTGAGCGGTTTATAGCAAAATCGACCTCTAGCCACCGTGGAATAAGCGCAAGCAGCTATGAAAAGCAGAGCGCCACCAACCACATTCTGATGAAGGTGGAAACCCATAATCACCCGACCGCCATCTCCCCATTCCCAGGTGCTGCCACCGGTGCCGGCGGCGAGATTCGTGACGAAGGCGCGACCGGTCGTGGCTCCAAACCCAAAGCGGGTTTGACCGGTTTCACCGTGTCCAAAATCAATTGGGGTCAGAGCCAGATTAATCAGGCTGATTCAAAAGAGCCAATTAATGCGAATCTGACCCCCATTAATTATGGCAAACCCGGCCACATCGCCAGTCCGTTGCAGATCATGATCGAGGGCCCCTTGGGTGGCGCGGCGTTCAACAACGAGTTTGGCCGGCCCAATTTGCTCGGTTACTTTCGTGAATACGAGCAGAGCTTGAGCTACACCGTGGCCGATGCCAGCGGTGCGCCAACGGCCAAAGAAGAACAACGCGGCTACCACAAGCCGATCATGATTGCAGGCGGTTTGGGTGTCATCGACTCCACCCAAACCCACAAAATTGAATTCCCCACGGGTAGCTTGCTGATTCAGTTGGGCGGCCCCGGCATGCGCATCGGCATGGGTGGCAGCGCGGCCAGTTCGATGGCGACCGGCGCTAACGCGGCTGAGCTCGACTTTGACTCCGTGCAGCGCGGCAACCCCGAGATTGAGCGCCGGGCGCAAGAGGTCATCAACCATTGCTGGGTGCTCGGCAATGAAGGCGGCCCTGGCGGCAAAGGCAACCCGATTCTGGCGATTCACGATGTGGGCGCGGGCGGTTTGAGCAACGCTTTCCCCGAATTGACCAACGATGCGGGTCGGGGTGCCCGCTTCGATTTGCGTGCCATCAATCTTGAAGAAAGCGGCATGGCGCCGAAAGAAATCTGGTGCAACGAGAGTCAGGAGCGCTACGTTTTGGCGATTGCGCCTGAGTCGCTTGAGTTGTTCAAGGCTTTATGCGAGCGCGAGCGCTGCCCGTTTGCCGTGATTGGTGTGGCAACAGAAGCGCGTCAACTGGAACTGGTCGATGCCGGTCAAGAATCGCCGGTGGATATGCCAATGAACGTGCTCTTGGGCAAGCCGCCCAAAATGCACCGCGACGTGAAAACGGTTGAGCGCACCTTTGCACCCGTCAACCTGACCGGGGTCGAGCTGCAAAAAGCCTGTATCGACGTGCTGTCGAGCCCCACCGTGGCGTCCAAGCGCTTTTTGATCACCATTGGTGATCGCAGCGTGGGCGGCTTTAGCCACCGCGACCAGATGGTCGGCCCGTGGCAAGTGCCGGTGGCTGATTGCGCCGTGACGCTGGCCGATTACCAAGGCTTTGCCGGTGAGGCCATGAGCATGGGCGAGCGCACGCCGCTGGCTACCGTGAACGCGCCGGCGTCTGGCCGCATGGCGGTGGCGGAAGCCATCACCAACTTGCTGGCGGCCCCGTTTGAGTTGTCGCGCGTCAAGCTGTCGGCCAACTGGATGGCCGCTTGCGGCGAGCCCGGTGAAGACGCCGCGCTCTACGCCACGGTGAAAGCCGTCGGTCTGGAGTTGTGCCCGGCGCTGGGAATCTCGATCCCGGTGGGCAAAGATTCACTCTCCATGCGCACGCAGTGGAAAGACGAGGCGGGCGCCAAAAAGGTGACCTCGCCCGTGTCCCTGATCGTGACCGCCTTTGCCACGCTGGCCGATGTTCGCGGCACCTTGACGCCGCAACTCAACGCGCTTGAGGACACCACGCTGGTGCTGATCGACCTGGGACGCGGCCAAAACCGCATGGGCGGTAGCATGCTGGCGCAAACGCTGGGCCAGATGGGCGACGAAGTGCCCGATCTGGACCACCCGCAAGACTTGGTGAATATGGTCAACGCCGTGAACGCCTTGCGCGCCCAGGGTCAAATTTTGGCCTACCACGACCGCAGCGATGGCGGCCTGTTTGCCACCGCGGTCGAGATGGCGTTTGCCGGTCATGTCGGCGTCGCGCTCAATGTGGACATGCTGGTCACCGAGGGCGACGGCATCACCGACAGCCGCGCCGACCACGGCGATAGCAAAAACTGGGCCGGTCAGGTCAGCGCCCGACGCAACGAACTCACGCTCAAAGCCCTGTTCAGCGAAGAACTGGGTGCCGTGCTGCAAGTGCGCACCTCTCAACGTTCTGAAGTGATGCAAACCCTGCGTGCGCATGGCCTGAGCAAATACAGCCACATCGTCGGTAAAACCCGCCCCGCAGATTCGACCATCCAGGCCGGTGTGGGCGAGGTGCAAGTCTGGCGCGACGCCAAAGCGGTGTTCAGCGCCAAGCTGCAAGACCTGCACCAGGTGTGGGATGCCACCAGCTGGAAAATCTGCCAGCAGCGCGACAACCCGGCCTGCGCCGATGCCGAACACGCCGCCGCTGGCGAGCCGTCAGACCCCGGCATGCACGTAAATTTAGTGCCAAATCAGGCTCTAGCCCCCGTATTACCTGCGCAAGAAGCTATTAATTCTGTAGCAAGTCCAGCGCTCATGTTGTCGCGCCCCAAAGTGGCGGTGTTGCGCGAGCAGGGCGTCAACTCGCACGTTGAGATGGCTTACGCCTTCACCGAAGCGGGCTTTGAAGCGTTTGACGTGCACATGACCGACCTGCAAAGTGGCCGCGCCAATCTGGCCGACTTCAAGGGCGTGGTGGCGTGTGGCGGCTTTAGCTACGGCGATACGCTCGGTGCGGGCATTGGCTGGGCGCGCTCCATCACTTTCAACCCCGGTCTTTCCGACCAATTCAAGGACTTCTTTGGTCGCACCGACACCTTTGGGCTGGGCGTGTGCAATGGCTGCCAGATGTTTGCAGAGTTGGCCGACATCATCCCCGGCGCTGAGAGTTGGCCCCGCTTCACCACCAACCAGAGCGAGCGCTTTGAGGCGCGCCTGAGCATGGTCGAAGTGCTGGAATCCCCATCGTTGTTCTTCGCTGGGATGGCCGGCAACCGCTTGCCGATTGCCGTGGCGCACGGAGAGGGCTTTGCCAACTTCAAGTACCGGGGCAACGCCGACAAGGCCATCGCCGCGATGCGTTTCACTGACAACCACGGCGCCGCCACTGAAGCCTATCCGTTCAACCCGAACGGAAGCCCCGGCGGTTTGACGGCGGTGACCACGGCGGACGGCCGCTTCACGGCAATGATGCCGCACCCCGAGCGCGTGTTCCGCAACATCCAGATGAGCTGGACCAATGGCGACCCGGCGGCCTTCAGCGCGTGGATGCAGTTGTGGCACAACGCCCGCAAGTGGGTGGGGTGATTTCAGAACCAGGCAACTATGCAGCCAAGCGAAAATTTGCGAGTTAGAAGTCAGTGGTTTGGACGGGTGCTTTTATGCTGTGCTTGGTTTGAATCTTGCCGTTTACCGGCAAACGGTATAAAATTCGCGCCATGATCGTTTCATTCTCAGACCAAGATACGGCTGACTTGTTTGAGGGGAAAAGAGTACGGCGGTTCGCCAATATTTTGGCGGTCGCTGAGCGCAAGTTGCAACAGTTGGACAGTGCGGTGACGCTGGAGTCCTTGAGGGTTCCGCCCGGCAACCGACTGGAGGCTTTGCTGGGCAATCTAAAAGGCCAGCACAGTATTCGAATCAACGATCAGTTTCGTTTGTGTTTTGTCTGGGCCCCAGACGGTGCCCATGACGTGAAAATTATGGATTACCACTGAAGTACAGGAGCTTGCCATGGTCATTGCCGCCCCCAAAAATGGACTTCGCCCCATTCATCCCGGCGAAGTTTTACGTGAGGACTATCTCAAGCCGCTTGGCATGAGTGCCAATGCGCTTTCCCAGGCACTCAAGGTGCCTGCATCCCGCGTTAACGACATCGTGCTGGAGCGCCGCGGCGTCACCGTGGACACGGCGATGCGCTTGGTGCGTTATTTCGGTGGTGATGTGCAGAGCTGGATGAATCTGCAAACCGCTTATGAAGTCAAGGTTGCTGAAAAAACATTGACTCGAAAAATTCAAAAAGAAGTGCTGCCCATGGCAGTCTGATCATGGGCCCGCAGAAAAACCTTTGGGCACTCCTTGCGCCCGCAAGTGGGTGGGCTAATTACTTCTTGCCCTTGCCGGTTTTGGGGTAACCCAAGCGGGCCAGGGCTTTCTTGATTCGGGCGTCAAAAGCGTCGCCGACCGAGTCGATGCCTTGGTCCACTACCCGGGTGGCGTCGTCGATGCGGGCCTTCAGCAGGTCGGCATTGTTGTTGATGGCACCTCGCGCTTGAGACTCCATTTTTTCGCCAGCCTCCACCAGCGCTTCAAAGGCCCGTTCACCTTTGGTGCCGGTGGTGGTGGTGACCTTGGCCAGCGCGCCCAAGCCCGCTAGCCAGATGGTGCGCTGGGTGTCGATCAGTTTGAACGAGGCATCACGCGTCAAGTGCACCACGGTGCTGACTTTCCTTCGGCTTTGTGTTGCCACTTGTTTGAGCGTGGTGGTCTTCGGTACCACCGCAGTTTGTGCCTTGGCCACCGTTTTTCTGGCGCGAGACTTGGTTGCTATCGTGTTTGAGGTCGCCGTTTTGGCTGCCACTGCGACGGGGGATACAGCACGCCTGGTCCGTTTTTTGGGGACGATTTTCGTTTCAGCCATAGCGGGGGTTGTATTCATAAAAAACGCCTTCCTTGTGTGGTCAAGAGTCATGCCGGACAGGTATTGATCCATCTCTGCCTCTCAGCACGACAAGCGTAGGCAAGGCAACGCCCACCGTATTTATGAAAACGCAAGCCAGTTATAGATTTGAAGGTGATTAGCCAGGATTCACTTCGAGACGCATTCAATGTGTTGCTCGATTTCGAACCTTGCATTGGTAAATGCAATATTCAGGTGACCACTTAACGCGCTGCATTGGGCCGCATCGCCGGATTGCCCCGATCTTTCAATTTCTTGGCACAACTCACCCACTAACAACGCACCCACTGAACGTGAAGACGATTTAAGCGCATGGGCTACATCCGACGCGGCGCTGTACTCGCCCGCTTCTGCCGCCAAAATAATGTCAGCCACTTGTTGTTCGGCATTGATCAAGTATTTCGTCAATAAGCTATGTTGGATGGCAGGGTTGACTCCTACCAAGCTTCCCAGCGTGGCAGCATCCCAAATCGCCAGCAAATCAGGCGATTTTTCCTGATTAGGAAGGGGTGCAATGTCTTGGGACTGCAACATTTGCAGCGGCAACCACTTATTCAACATGGGCGCCAAATCGGCCATGCGCAGCGGCTTGCTCAGGTAGTCGTCCATACCGCGTGAAAGGCAACGGTCAGCCACGTCTTGCATCGCATTGGCAGTGATGGCCACAATCGGAATGCGCTGGCCTGAAGGTTCAGCCAAGCGAATGGCCTCAGTTAATTCAAAACCATCCATGTTGGGCATGTGGCAATCGGTCAAAAGCAGTGCGTAGTGACCACTGCGCCACATGGCTAGCGCTTGCACACCATCTTCGGCTACTTCAGAGGCATAGCCCAGAAGTCGCAACTGTTCCGTCATGACTTCACGGTTGGTTTCATTGTCTTCTGCCAGCAAGATCAAGGGTTGGTACACCACCGTTTGCGCGTTGGAGGAGGTTGTACGTAGTGACTTCTCACCAAAACGACTGGTTGATGGGAATGTTGACAGGGTCAAGCGACCGCTGGTGAGTGCGATGGCCCGAATCAAGTCGTTGTAGATCAACGGATAAGCGTTCACCGAGACCTCATGGGCCGTAGTTTCTTGCGTACTTTGCGTCAGACACACCAGTCCTAAGCCCCCTGCCAGGCTGCGCTCACGAAGGACGGCGTCTAGATCATCCCCCACCAAAACGCCGCCGCTGCCCGTGGCGAATCGCTGTTGCGCCAGACGCTGATTGAGGGCTGCCCTGTCGGCCAACGCTAACACTTCAGCACCTGCATTCCTGCAGTAAGACGACACGATGCCAGCCAGGACTGGATCTTCAATCAAGGTCAGAACGCGGACGCCCTCCAGGTTGGGGCCAAACACCGGCATGCGGGTCGGTGGCGGTTCTTGCAGTGGCAACTCGACCGTGAAGTTTGATCCTTCACCCAGGACGCTGGACACCGAAATGCGACCCTCCAATAATTCGACCAGGCGCTGGCAGATGCTCAAACCCAGCCCGGTGCCGCCAAATTTGCGGGCGGTACTCTCGTCAGCTTGCGTGAATGGCTGAAATAGATTGACCTGGCTTGCCGGACTCATGCCAATGCCGGTGTCGCTGACGCGAAGTCTGACCCCGGCTCGGCCACTACTTAATTCGCAAGGCTCGGCAAACATCTTGACGCTAGCGGGATGCCAGTCCTTTTTGCTGGTGAACTTGACCGCATTGCCCATCAAGTTGATCAATATCTGGCGCAATCGGGTCGGATCGGTCACGATCCAGTTTGGCAGCGCTGGCGAGACGAAAACCGTGAGCTTGATCGACTTGGCGCTGGCGGTTGGCGCCATCAACAGGGCTACCCCCTCGGTTAGCTGACGTAAGGCCGTGGGTAAAAACTCTAGGGTCAGCTTGCCCGCCTCGATCTTTGAAAAATCCAGGATGTCATTCAATATATTCAGCAAGATCGTCGAAGAGGTCTGAATCGTGTTAAGCATTCTTTGCTGCATGGGCTCAAGACGGGACTGCTGCAAAACGTCCACCATGCCTATGACGCCGTTCAGCGGGGTACGGATTTCATGGCTCATATTCGCCAAAAACTCCGATTTGGCGCGGCTGCCTGCTTTGGCTGCCTCTTCAATTTGCTTGTGCGCCGTGATGTCCTGCTTGACCACGATGAAATGTGTGAGGATACCGTGCAAGTCCTTGACCGGTGTGATGGTCATTTCTTCGTTGTACAAAGTGCCATCTTTTTGCCGGTTAATTAATTCATTTTTCCAAGGTGTCCCTGCGGTTACGGAGGACCACATTTGTTGGTAAAAGTCTTGATCCTGGGCGTCGGACTTAAAAAGAGTGCAACTATTACTACCCACCACCTCGGCTGCCTCATACCCTGAAAGTTCACAAAAGGCGGGGTTGACCCATTGGACGACACCCTCAATATCGACAATCAGCATGGCATTGGCACAGACTTCCAGCGCAGTACTTTGCAACCGAAACCATACGTTTTTGAGACTCTCGGCTTCTTCCCTTAGAAAGACCTCTGTCGCCAGTTGTTGCTCGGCCTGCTTGCGAGCGTTAATCAGGGCGCCGATGCCCCGGTAGCCCCTAAAAATGCCGTCCTTATCCAGATGGGGTTGTCCAGACACGGAGACCCAGCAAAGTCTGTCGTCATTGGCGCGAATCTGAAACTCAAAATTTTTGAAGGGCACGTGCGCTTCAAGTTGCGCCAAATGGGCGGAGACTATTTCAGGTGGGTTCAGCACTTCTAACGCCAACAGCTCACTTCGACTTTTCCCAAGTAGCTGCGCTTGATGTATCGAACAGACTTGTTCGAAGTTCTCTGAAATAAAGCAAAAATGGTGCTGCGCATCGGTTTCCCAGAACCAGTCTGAAGCGCTGTTGGAGAAGTCACGCCAGCGCTCTTCCTGCAGGCGTAGTTCCTGGGTCATTCTTGTTGCCAATGCCTCGGCGCGACTGCGCCCCGTGATTTGCTTGTGCAACAACAGTGCTAATAAGACGCTAACCAAGGTGCCCGCAGCCATTACTACCCACGACGTCGTGCGGTCGATCGTGGCTTCAAACTCTGGTGTGCTGGTGGCGTGCAAGATCAGCGACCCGCCATTCAATACAAGTGAGTGATGGCTGGTGAAGCGCGGTACTACGCTGGCCTTTTTACCAAGGCCATTGGGGGCGGCATGTTGGTTTGTGTCATGAATCGACCCCGTGTCAGGGCGATCAGGTGTTTTATCGAAAAGCTCAAAGTTCAAATATTTTTCGACGACGCTGGGCATACTCTCTAATAAATCTGCGATCACGATGCTGGTGTAAATCAGGCCCTGCAAAGCCGCGCGGCGCTCTTGGGCGCTGCCAAGGCGTGCTGCCGGGGCGTAAACAGGAAAGTACATCAGAATGCCAGGGATATTGGGTTCCCCTTGCTGTAACTCAGGCACCACGGTGAAGGTGATCTCACCTGTATCAACGGCCAATTTTGCGGCTGTGCGGCGTCGTGGTTCCGAGCCTTCATCCATACCTTCGATGCCATCTTTAATGTTTGCTGGCACGTCGAACTTGACGATGTAAAGGTCCTCGAGTGCTTTGTCCATAAGCTGGCGAATGGCGAATTGGGGCGCTCCGTTGGCCCGTTCGGTTGCCACAAAAGCATCCAGTTTCGGTCGCGCGACCCGCTGAATAAAACCCACGCTATGGACGCCCTGAAGTTTATTGGGCAAATAGAGTGATTGAACGAATGCGCGGAACTCAGCGCGATCTACCTTTTCGCTGGCAACGAATAAACCATTGACCGTATGCATGCCCGTGCTCGCCCCGGCGAAGCGTCGGTTGATTTCGTTAGACGTCCGTTCAACGTTGAGCTGAAACTCGGTGTCAGCTTTCTGGTTGATTTTATTTTGCCAAATCACCGCTTGGCTTATCGCAAGGCCAATACCCAAAATGAGAACTACCAGCGGCAAAAACCGTGTGAAACTTTTGGCTTGGCGGCGCCAATGGGAAGGCAATATTTTTATAAATGTAGAGATTGGTAGTTTGAGCACGTTGGCCTACGCTTGCGGGAACACGTAGCGTGTTTCTGGGTTGGTCTCATCGACCCAGTGCTGTTGAATCTGAAGTAACTCGGGCAGAATTTCGAAGAAAACTCGCACCATGGCCGGGTCAAAATGGGTTCCGGCATTGGCCGCTATGTGCGCCATGATCTTCTCAGTGGGCCATGCTTCTTTATAGGGGCGTTTCATGCTGAGTGCATCAAATACATCGGCCAACGCCACAATGCGTGCTGATTCTGGAATGTCAAGCCCCTGCAAACCATTCGGATAGCCACTACCGTCCCACTTTTCGTGGTGGCGCAAGGCAATTTCAGCGGCCAGTTGAAACACCGGTGCCTGGCTTTTGCTCAGAATGTCATGACCAATTTGAGGATGGGTTTTCATGATGGTCCATTCCCACGCTTCCAGTGGCGCGGGTTTGCGCAGGATTTTTTGCGGGACACCGAGCTTGCCGGTGTCATGCATAGGCGCCGCCAACTCAAGCCGGTCGCAACGCTCCGCCTTCCAGCCTATGGCATTCGCCAGTGCCCGGGCATAGGCCGCCATGCGCCAAATGTGTGCGCCCGTGTCGGTGTCGTTGTAATGGCCTGCATGGCCTAGCATCAGAACGGCATCGCGGTAACTTTGCTCCAGCGTACTGCTGCGTACGAGGGCCAGATGCGCACTGACCCGGGCAAGAACAATTTGCGGTAAGACGGGTTTGAAAATGTAGTCTACGCCACCCGCCTCAAAGCCTGCGGCTTCATGCGCTGTGTCGGTATAGCTGCTGACAAAGATAACCTGAACCTGCTGACCGGCATCTATTTTTTTGATTTCACGGCACAAGGCGTAGCCGTCCATGTCGGGTAATCCGACATCCAGCAGCACCAAGGCGGGCGAGTGTCGAGCTACTGCCTCAAGCGTTTCGCGGCCATTGCGTGCCAACACCAGTGTGTAGTGCGCTGACAAAATGGACTCCATGAGCAGCAGATTAAGGGGCTCATCGTCCACGATCAGGATTGTTTGATGGTTCATGTTTCTTCCAGTTGGCCGATGGTGGTGATAGCGTGGGTCAAGGCGAGAGCCAGCCTTTGCAAAATCTGTGCGGGATCAAAGTCGGTTTTCAGTATCTGTTCAGCTTCCTTGGCTATGTGGCATGTTTCGGGCAGGGCCAAGTTGGCGGCCACGCCTGCAAGTTTGTGCGCCAGTGCCGCTGCGTCAGACCGGCGCCCCTCAGACAGACTCACCCGCATCACAAATACGGCGCCGCCGTAAAGGTCGCAGAAGCGACGCAGCGAGGTTAGGTAGAGCGTTTTGTTCTGCCAGATTTTCATTCCTTGTGCAGAATTCAGAACCATCATTTCAGACCCTGATCCCTGGATGTCGACACTCTGCGCAGGCATGCTCAGGAATGCCTGTGAATTTACCGGAGGCCGCGAGTAGGATGAGCAGAGTCGCTGTATCAACGCGACGGTAGAGGGCACATTGAAGGGCTTGCTGATGTAGTGCGACATACCAGCATCCTGTGCTGCTTCTTGCTGCGATTTGAAGGCGCCTGCAGTCAAGGCCACGATGGGCAATTGGTCAAACTGTGGCAGACGCCGCAATCTCCGCGTCGCTTCCAACCCATCCATGACCGGCATTTGCACGTCCATCAGCACCAAATCGACCTCGCAGGGATGGGCCAGTAGCCAGTCGAGGGCGTCCTGGCCATTCACTGCCAGCGACACTGTCGCCCCCTGACTCGAAAAAATGCTTTGTGCAACGTCACGGTTGATTTCGCAGTCATCAACGATTAGCAATCTCACCCCTTCAAGCTTCCCTTCGGGTGGTGACTGTGGTTTATTCAGGTCGACTGAGTCAGTCAAACAGAGGTTGTCAGAGATTTTTTGCAGGGGAACAGTGAACCAAAATTCGCTTCCCAGACCCAGCGAACTGCTAAAGCCAATGTCGCCACCCATCAAGTGCACCAACTGGCGGCAAATCGTCAAGCCCAAACCGGTACCCCCAAAGTGACGCGTGGTGGAACTGTCAGCCTGGGTGAACGCGGCAAACACGCCACTTTGCAGTTCGGGTGCGATTCCTATACCGGTGTCTTGCACGCTAAAACGCAAAATGAGCTGGTCATCATGGCAGCTCACTACTTCTGTGCGCAGGGTCACACGTCCGGCGGGGGTGAATTTAACGGCGTTGTTGCCCAAATTCAGCAGCACTTGCTCAAGCCGCAAAGCATCCCCAATCACGCCGAAAACATCATCGGACAGGGGGGCAAGGATGATTTCAATGGGCTTGTCGACGGTCAGCGCGCGAAGTGATGCATCGATGTTGCTCATGACATCGGCCAGCGAAAACGGCGCCTGTTCTAGCTGCAATTTGCCAGCTTCAATTTTCGAGACATCCAGAATGTCACTGATGATGCCCAACAGCATCCGCCCGGAGATTCTTATTTTTCTCACCAGATTTTGGGCCGTTATCTCCAGCGGTGATTGCTCCAGTAAATAGGCCAGACCTAAAATTGCGTTCAGTGGTGTGCGAATTTCGTGGCTCATGTTCGCCAAAAACCTCGCTTTGCTGCGGTTGGCTGTGTCGGCCATATCGCGGGCTGCCATCAGTTCCAGAGTGCGGCTGTGGACCAGATCTTCCAAGTGGTTTCGGTGGCCTTCAAGCTCCAGATCGTGTTTTTTTTTCTCAGTGATGTCCTGGTAAGCGCACAAAACACCGAAGACCTGGTTGTTCTCGTCGTGCAGTGGCATCTTGGAGGTATTCAGCCAGAGCATGTCTCCCTCAGGTGAAGTTTGTTGCTCCTGAAAGTCAAGTTTTGAAGTGCCTGAGCGCATCACGGACAAGTCATCTTTCCGATACGACGCGGCCTGGTCTTTCCAGTGAAACTCGAAATCGGTTTTGCCAATGACAGCGCACGGATGTGTGACGCCGGCATCTTTTGCAAACAATTTATTGCACCCGAAAAAGCGAGAATCCAGGTCTTTCCAGAAAACCCGAAAGGGCATGATTTCGATGGCGGCGTTTAAAAGAACCCGAGACTGGCCCAGCTTCGTCTCTGTCAATTTGTGTTGGGTGTTATCGGTGCCCATCAACAGGTAGCCCACGATGGCGTTCAGGTCGTCACGCAATGCGGAGACCGATACCACGACGGGTAAGCGACTGCCGTCCTGGCGGATCAAAGTCAATTCGTAAGTGTCTTCACTGCCGCGCTCAGCCTTGAAAATGAGTGCTTCAAAGCCTGGTGCCAGCGGGGTGACCAGTTCCGCGCTCAGGGTTTGTGCTCGCCGGAGGATGTCCTTCGGGTCCGCGATATCGGTCATGGAGAGTCTGTTGACGACTTCTGCGGCCGAATAGCCCAGCATGCGCTCAGCCCCAACGTTAAAAACCTGTATCACTCCTTGGTTGTCGGTGGCAATGCTGTAGAAATTGATACTTTTAAAAATGGCCTGCTGCAAGGCTGAATTTGTGATCAACGGTGCTTTGGGTTTGCTGCTTGCCTTGGCTTGAGCCAAGGCTTCAGCCTGTGTCACGCGCAAATCCGACCGAGCCCGATCCATCAGACTGGGTGGGGAAGACAGACATTGGTCGGTTTGGGCCAAATGGCGGTCAAGAGAGCGCAGATTTTTCAAAAGCTTGAACACGTCGCAAAAGCTCTTGAAAAGAACTTTCCGTTAATTCCGTGCTGTGCCAAAGGCACTCCCGGACGGGTGAGCGAAGCGAGTTCAGGGCTTCAAAGAAATTGAAGCCGGGGGTTTGGGCTATAAATTAGGGAAAATTAGTATAGTTTAAAAAAAGTATTTGCGATTTATCAAATCAAATGTGGTCGAAGAGTAAATAAATTTGATCTAGATCAAGTTTCAAGGCGGATGCTGTCAATATCCCCCAAATGGGGGATATCTACTTTTGCGCTAATCAAACCTAATGGGTTATGTAGTTTTGAAAGTTCGATATGCGCATGAATCTCCCGGTCACTCAGCAAGAGTTTGACTACCCTTCTGAGAACATGCTGGTGTCGGTGACCAACACCCAAGGTTTCATCACGCATTGCAACGCGGCTTTTCTAGCAGTTTCAGGCTACTCGTTCGATGAGTTGATGGGCCAGAACCACAACATCGTGCGCCACCCGGATATGCCAACTGAAGCCTACAAAGACCTGTGGCACACCATCGGTCAGGGCCGTCCCTGGTCTGGCCTGGTTAAAAACCGGCGCAAGAATGGTGACTTCTACTGGGTGCAGGCCAACATCACGCCGATCCTTGAAAACGGCAAACCAACGGGTTATATGTCGGTGCGCACCAAGCCGGGTCGGCAGCAAATTCAGCAGGCCGCTGAGCTTTACCGCCAAATGAACATCGAGCGGGAGTCCGGTCGCCCTTCTTTTTATCTGCAGGGTGGGCAGGTGCGCTACCCCGGACTGCGCGGCGTTTGGGGTCAATTGCAGCGTCTGTCACTTTCGAGTCGCATGGCGCTGGCCTTGGTGCTCCTGACGGCGGCGAGCCTGTTGCCGCATTTGCTGGGGTTAGAGGGCCTGACCGAATTGACGCTGCAAGGAAGTGTTGTGGTGGGCGCCTCCGGTCTGGTTATGCGGTGGTTTCACCGAAATGTTGCTTTGGGCATGGCCGATGCCCGGCAGTTTGCAGACGCCATGGCGGGTTGCAACCTCACGACCACCGTAGCGGGCAACTACCCGCCGCCGCTGGATGGTTTGTTTCGCAGCATGCGGCAAATTCAGATCAATCTGCAAGCCGTGGTAGGCGATGTGCGCAGCACCATCGACAGCTTTACTCACGCCGCCTCTGAGATTGCCGCTGGTGGCCTCGATCTTTCGGCGCGCACCGAGTCTCAGGCCAGCAGCCTGCAGCAAACGGCGGCTTCCATGGAGCAAATATCGAGCAATGGCCAGCACACTGCGCAAACAGCTTCTCAGGTGTTCATGCAAAGCAAGGACAGCAACGTACTGGCCACGCAAGGGGGTGAGGCCGTGCACAAGGTGGGCCTGGCCATGAGTGCCATTGCCGATTCATCGGTGCAGATGCAGGAGATCATCAGTGTCATTGAAGGCATTGCTTTTCAGACCAACATTCTGGCGCTCAATGCGGCGGTCGAGGCCGCCCGCGCCGGTGATCAGGGACGCGGTTTTGCAGTGGTTGCGTCTGAAGTGCGCTTGCTGGCAGGGCGCAGCGCCTCGGCTTCCAAGCAGATTCGCGAACTGATTGCCCGTTCTTCGGAGCACATTGCCAGTGGCACCCAGCAAATGGGCAGTGCCGCCAGCGCCATCGATGCGGTGGTCAAGTCGGTACAGATGACCAGCCAACTCATTGAACTGATCAGCAACTCGGCCGACGAGCAATCCATAGGCATTGCCCAGGTCAATCAGGCGGTGACGCATCTGGATTCGGTCACCCAGCAAAATGCGGCGCTGGTGGAGGAATCCTCTGCGGCCTCCGACAGCCTCAGCGACAGCGCCATCAATTTATCGCGTTCGGTGCAGATGTTTCACTTGCCTTGAGCGAGACGATCGTGCGCAGACGGGTACTATTCTGTGCATGATTCAATCCCCCCCCCATTCCCGATTTGAAGCTGTCGACGCCTTGCGCGGATTGGCCATGGTGTGGATGACGTTGTTTCACTTCAGCTTTGACCTGACCCAGTTCGGCTACTCTAAACAGAATTTTTACAGCGACCCGTTCTGGACTTGGCAGCGCGCCCTGATCGTGAGCTTGTTCCTGTTTTGTGCCGGTATCGGCCAGGCGATAGCCGTAGCGCAGGGGCAGAGTTGGGCGCGTTTTGGACGTCGCTGGGGGCGGGTGCTGATATGTGCACTGCTGGTGACGGTGGGCTCGTGGCTGATGTACCCGCAAAGCTTCATTTACTTTGGTGTGCTTCATGGCATGGCGCTGATGCTGGTCATTGCGCGCCTCACGACCCACTGGGGTGGTAGGTTGTGGCTGGCCGGTGCGTTGGCGATTGCACTTAAATTTATAGCTGTCTACGCAATGAGCACCTGGGCTACAGACCATTTGATTGATATTTTTAACGCGCCGGCCCTGAACTGGTTGGGCTTCATCACGCGCCTGCCCATCACCGAAGACTATGTCCCGCTGCTGCCATGGCTGGGTGTGATGTGGTGGGGCGTGGCGACCGGTCACTGGCTCGTTAAACAGCCTGCCTGGCGCTGGTCGCAACCGGTGCCGAAAGCACTCAAGCCGCTTGCCATCTTGGGGCGCTGGAGCTTGAGCTACTACATGCTGCACCAACCGGTGCTGATCGGTGGCTTGATGGCGTTGGGTTGGCTCGCCCGATTTTGAAACGTCCTGATGCGGCGTCAAGCTACTCAGATTTTCAAGCGCTAATTTGTAGCGGCGTGTGCTTGTTGTGAAAAACTGAAAAATACTTTTATATTTCTCAAATAACTTTAATAATTTTTATTGAGTTGTTCAATTCAAAAAATTCAGACATTTTTTAATAGAAAACAGTTTCTCATTTGCGAGGAACAGTTCCCATTCTTGAGAAAAATACCGTGTACACGGTATTGTTGAATTGCGCTGAATCTTAGACAATTTTTACAAATATTTGCACATTTAGTTATAGGCATAAATCGCTAGTTGTTTTGTCTGCTGAGCTCTTGTTGCAAGTTTTGATTAATAAAATTTTTAGGATGAGTACATGAATAAAGTCACAGGGAATTCAACAACCAGCACCACGCGCAGCCCATGCAAGCTGACGCAACTAACGATGGCCATCGCGGTCGCTTTGGGTGCCGCCAGTCACGCGCCACTGGTTTTTGCGGGACCTGGCACGGTCACTAATGCTGACGGTGAGTTCAAAACTTATTACGCCAACAGCCCCTTGCTGCGCAAGTTCATTGATCCGCTGACCGGCATTCTGGGGGTGACCGCCAACCAGCCTGCAAGTGCTTCCGAAGAATACATTCCAGTGGCCGTGGCCGATACCGTGACCTATCCCGGTTCTGAATACTTCGTGATTGGCGTCGTTGAGCATGCACAAAAGATGCACACCGATCTGAAAAAAGCCACCACGCTTCGCAGTTACGTCCAGTTGTACCCGCAAGGTTTTGCCGGAACCAAAGCCGCAACGGCCAGGGCATTGTCCTACCCCAATGGAAGCGCCATCAACTGGCCCGGAACCACCGAGCAGGTATGGACTGTTGACAAGCCGCATTACCTGGGCCCCATGATCGTGACAGCCAAAGGCACGCCGGTGCGCATCAAGATGATGAACTTCCTGCCCACCGGGCGGGCGACTTTGGATGCCAATGGCAAAGTCACGGCTCGAAACGGCGACATTTTCCTGCCGGTTGACGAGTCCTTGCCAGGTGCTGGCACGTCACCTACGGCAGGCGAGCCCTTTCCGCAAAACCGCGTAGCCATTCACATGCACGGCGGCGATTCGCCCTGGATCAGTGACGGAACGCCACACCAGTGGTTCACCGCTGCCGGCGACGCCAGCCCCTTCAAGCGTGGTGCCAATCAGGTCAATGTGCCAGACATGGCCGACCCAGGCGAGGGCGGCGCCACCCTCTTTTATGCCAATGACCAGTCATCGCGCCTGATGTGGTACCACGACCACGCGTTTGGCATCACCCGCCAGAATGCCTATGCCGGCGAGGCTGCCCCTTACCTGATCACCGATCCGGTCGAGGAAGCGGCGCTGGGTAGCGCGGTTCCAAGCGCCATGCTGGCGCTGGTGTTGCAGGACAAATCCTTTGTGCCCAGTGACATCACCACGCAGGATTCCCTGTGGGATACCAAGGCTTGGGGAGAAGAAGGCGACCTCTGGTATCCACATGTGTATGAGCCCAACACCCTCAATACGGGTGGTAGCTTGGTGAGTAATCCTGCTGGCCGCTGGGATTTCGGTCCGACGGATCTGTCATCGGCGACCACCGCCGCTTTGACCTTGCCAGATGGCTCGTATGGCCATGTTTCCAGTACGCCAGAGGCGTATATGGACACGCCGGTGATCAATGGTGTGGCCTACCCAACGTTGTCGGTCGAGCCCAAAGCCTACCGGGTGCGCTTCCTTAACGGTGCCAACGACCGTTATTTCAACTTGTCGCTGTGGGTGGCAGACTCGGCTCAATCGGGCGCTTACCCGGACGCCACGACGTTTGCCAACACCGAAGTCAAGATGGTTGCCGGAGATGGCCGTGAGGGCGGTGTCCCCGATCCACTCACTGCTGGCCCAGCCATCATTCAGTTTGGTAACGAAGCGGGATTGCTGCCAGCCCCCGTGGTGCATGCCCCCACCCCCATGAAGTTGGCGCCAGAATCAATTGAAAGCATCATTCCGAGCATTGAAACTGGAGGTGGTTTTTATCTCGGCAGTGCCGAGCGCGGCGATACGGTGATTGACTTTTCGCAGTACGCCGGCAAGACGCTGATTATGTACAACGACTCCACCGCCCCAGTTCCGGCGGGCGACCCCCGTTACGACTACTACACCGGCAACCCGGATCAAACATTGGCCGGTGGCGCGCCCAGCACGCTACCCGGTTATGGGCCCAATACCCGCACCATCATGCAGATTAAAGTGGCGGCGGCGCCTGCCCCCGTTACAGCCTTTGATACGGCGAGACTGACCACGGCCGTAGCCGCCGCTTACGCCACCAGTGCTGACCCAAAAATCATCACCGGTGTGGTGGCCGATGGCGCCGTGACAACCAACACCTTGCCCAATTTGATGAGCCAGTTGCCCGCAGGCGCCGTGCTTAAAGTAAAAACGATCGAGGGTGGGTTTGATGTGAATTTTGGCCGTCTCATAGCCAATTTTGGTGTTGAATTGAACGTTTTAAACGGTGTTACCCCACTGGCTTATATTGATGCGCCAACCGATATCGTGAGCGAAGGCGAGACCCAGTTTTGGCACCTCAAAAATCACGATGCCGACAACCACCCGATTCACTTTCACCTGTTCAACGTTCAGGTCATTGCCCGGGTTCAGGCCGATGGTTTTCTAAGAAACCCGGAGCCCAATGAAGCGGGCTGGAAGGAAACCGTTCAGAACTGGCCCAGTGAAGAGGTCATAGTGGCGCTCAAGCCCAAGACGCCAGCCCTGCCGTTTGGCTTGCCCGACAGCGTGCGCCTGATGGACCCGACGATGAATGCCGGTGTCAATACCAACGAGGCCTTGATATACCCCACCGGGGTGACTGCACCGCTGGCGTTCCAGCAATTTGATTTGGTGACAGGTTTGGCCAAATCTGTCGCCAATGTGCAGCTTAACTACGGGTGGGAGTACGTGTTCCACTGCCACATTCTGGGTCATGAAGAAAACGACTTGATGCGCCCCTTGGTGTACTTGCCGCACATCGCTCAACCTGGTGCGCCAACCAATGTGAAATTGACGGGTAACCTGATCAGTTGGACCGATGCCACGCCTGCTGGGGCGCTGTTGACCAAGGGCAATCCCGGTAATGAAATTGGTTTCCGAGTGGAACGCACCGCACTGAAGAATGGTCTTGCCGTAGGCTGGACACCCGTGGCCAAAGTCAATCCGTACAGAGTCAATACCTTGGCCAATGCCACTTCGCTGGTGGATTCATTGACTGTGGCGCCCAACACAAATTACCAATACCGGGTCGTCGCTGTCAACCAGGCGGTGCCAGGTTCCAGCACGGGAGAAACACCGTCTGCGACCGTCTTGCTAGCGCAAGCACCGGCTGCGCCGGCCAGTTTGACGGCCACCAAAGGGACGGCCGCGGCCCAACTCAATTGGCTGACCCTGAACTGGTTGGACCAAGCCACGCAGGAGACCGGTTATGTGGTTCAACGCGCACTGGCCACTGTCAATAGAACGACCGGTGCGGTCACCTGGGCCGTTCAGGCCAGCTTGCCCACGGCTACTTCAGTGCTGGCCGCTAATTTGTTGACTTATGTTGATAAAACCAGCGCCGCCAATGCGGTTTACCAATACTCGGTGAAAGCAGTCAGCGGTGCGCTGGCCGGGACTGCCGCATCGGTTGTTGGCACCACCGCGACAGCGCTGGTAACCGCAACCCAGCTCCAGGCCTTGGGTGCCAGTACCAAGAACGCGTTGTCAATCTCATGGCAGGCTTCAAGCTCTGCCCTGGCAACGGGTTACGAAGTCCAGCGCTGTGTGGGCTTGGCTGCCGCTTGCAAACTGGTGACGGCGGCTTGGAGCACCCTTCCAACGGCTGTGAATGGCGTGGCGACATCCCGTTTTACCGACAGCGGTCTGGCAACCAAGACCAGTTACTCCTACCGTCTTCGTGCGGTGAATTCTGTGGTGCCAGCGCTGATGTCTCCGTGGTCCGCTGTTTACACAGCAAAAACGCTGTAGTTTAAAAACGCTTCATGATGATGCGGTTTTTAAAGCGTCTTTACCTGCTGGCGTTGGCGGCCGGTTTTATCGGGCCGGTACTCGCCCAGCAGGACACTTCGGCTTCCCTGGAACTGGGTCGTCAAATTTATCTTTTCGGCCAACGCGCTGGCGGCCAGCCGCTGGTTGGACGCCGGGGCGGTGCTGATTTGACGGGGGCGCAGGCA
>NZ_JBAWYV010000057.1:0-21073 GCF_037143375.1 Rhodoferax sp.
GTGGCGGCTTTGGGGGGCCGCGAAAACGCCTTCACCAGCAAGGATTACACCGGCTACTACCAGCAGATTCCCGCGAACCGCCTGGAAGATGTGATGAAGCTCGAAGCTGACCGCTTCGCCCACAACCAGTGGCCCGATGAAGAGTTCAAAAAAGAGCTTGAAGTGGTCAAGGAAGAGCGCCGCATGCGTACCGAAGACAGCCCGCGTGCCTTGATGCACGAAGCGGTGGAGGCCACGGTGTTTGTGGCGTCGTCGTACCGGCGCCCGGTGGTCGGCTGGATGAGCGACCTGCAAGCCATGACGCCCTCAGACGCCCGCGAGTTTTACCAGCGCTGGTATGTGCCGGGCAACGCCGTGGTGGTGGTGGCGGGCGATGTCGATGTGGCGCAGGTGCGCGCCTGGGCCGAGAAATACTATGGCCCGGTGCCAGCCCGTGCCGTGCCGCTGCGCAAACCGCGCGAGGAGCCGGTGCAGGCCGGTATTCGGCGCATGGATTTCAAGGCGCCGGCCGATCAGGCCTACGTCTCGCTGTCCTTCAAGGTGCCGACGCTGCAGTCGCTGACCAGCCAGCCAGCGTCTTCAACATCAGGCGACGCAGATGTCTTGGCGCTCACCGTGCTGTCTGCGGTGCTGGATGGCTACAGCGGTGCGCGCCTGGAGCGGGCGCTGACGCAAGGCGACAACCGGGTGGCCGACAGCGCGGGTTCTTACAACGGCTTGTGGGGCCGTGGGCCGCAGCTGTTCACCCTGGAAGGCGTGCCCGCCCAAGGCAAAACGGCGGCGCAGGTGGAGTTGGCGCTGCGTGAACAAGTGGCGCGCATCGCCCGAGACGGCGTGACCGAGGCGGAGCTGAACCGTGTCAAAACCCAGTGGGTGGCGAGCGAGGTCTACAAACTCGACTCCGTCTTTAACCAGGCTCGCGAGTTGGGCAGCCATTGGGTGCAGGGCTTGCCGCTGGATGCCGGTGAGCAGCTGATCACCCGCTTGCGCGCCGTAACCGCCGATCAGGTCAAGGCGGTGGCAGCTCGGTATTTTGGCGACGATCAACTGACCGTGGCCGTGTTGCTGCCCCAAGCACTGGACAAAACCCGCAAGCCACGCCAGCCTCTGGCCGGTGCACGGCACTGAAAGCTGTTTCATGATTACTATTAAAAATATAGCTACTCACGCATATAAAACGGGGGCTACAGCCCTATTTGTTATAAATATGGCGTGGGCCGGGATTCCTGTTGAACATTGGACGCAGCCTTCGGGGGTGCAGGTATTTCTGGCGCAAAGCCAGGGGATTCCGATGGTGGATGTGCAAATTGACTTTGACGCTGGCAGCCGCCGTGATCCGCCGACGCAGGCGGGTCTGGCCAGTGTGACGGCCAGCATGGCCGGCAAAGGCGTGCGGGCAGTTGCGACCGAACCCGCGTTGGATGAAAACGCCCTTGGGGAAGCCTGGGCTGATTTGGGCGCTTCGTTTGGCGGTGGCGCCAGCCAGGACCGCATGAGTTTTTCGCTGCGTTCGCTGACCTACCCGGACCTGCTGGCCAAAGCCACGCAACTGGCGGCGCGGCAACTCGGCGAGCCTGATTTCCCGGCAGCAATCTGGCAGCGTGAGCGCGAAACCCTCAACGCCGCCCTGAAGGAAGCCAACACCCGCCCGGCCACCCTGGCGGCACGGGCCTTTAATGCCGCGGTGTACGGCACGCATCCCTACGGTTTTGAGATGACCGAAGCGACGTTGGCCCGCATCAGTGTGGCCGATATGCAGGCGGTTTACAGCGCGCTGATTCAGCCCTGCCGGGCCAAGGTCACGCTGGTCGGCGCGGTGAACCGGGCGCAGGCCGATGCGCTGGTGACGCAGTTGTTTTTGCGTTTGTCTGGCGATGTGAAGACGCCTACCGCCTGCGCAGCCTTGCCCCCGGTCGCTGAAGTGACGCCGCTGACGCAAGCGGTAGAGAAGCACATTGCTTTCGACTCAGCGCAGGCGCACGTTCTGATCGGCCAGCCCGGTTACAAGCGCGACGACCCGGATTATTTTGTGCTCACGGTTGGTAATTACATCCTGGGCGGGGGTGGTTTTGTCTCTCGTCTGACCACGCAAGTGCGTGAAAAACGGGGCTTGAGCTACAGCGTTTACAGCTACTTTGCCCCGGGACTGCACGCTGGTGCCTTTACCCTCGGGCTGCAAACCCGGCCTGACCAAGCCGAGCAGGCGGTGAAAGTGTCGCGCGACGTTGTGGCTGAGTTTGTGGCGAACGGTCCCACGCAAGAAGAACTCCAGGCCGCCAAAGACAACCTGATCGGCGGTTTTGCCCTGCGCGTGGACAGCAACCGCAAGTTGCTGGACAACGTCGCCAACATCGCCTGGAACCAGCTGCCGCTGGATTATTTGGACACCTGGACGCAACAGGTCGACAAAGTGACCGCCGCCGACATCAAGGCTGCGTTTGCGCGCAAGCTGCAAACCGACAAAATGGTGACCGTGGTGCTGGGTGGCGCAGGCGCGGATAAGTAAGTTTTAACTTGCAGGTGGTTCACTTTTAGGGGCGTGGTTTTTTTGCTTCAGCATTGAATGGCTTGAGTTAAGCTTCTTTCATGAAGCAAAAGAAATCTGAACTCCCTCGCAAGCCCCGCGTGCCAGTCCACGCCACCCCTCAAACCCATGAAATCCGCATCATCGGCGGCCAATGGAAACGCACCAAACTGGCGGTGGCCGACAAACCCGGTCTGCGCCCCACCCCTGATCGCGTGCGCGAAACGCTGTTCAACTGGCTCGGACAGGACCTGACCGGCTGGCGCTGTATTGACGCCTTTGCCGGCACCGGCGTGCTGGGTTTTGAAGCCGCCTCCCGTGGCGCCAAAGAGGTCACGCTGGTCGAGCAGGACACCGCGCTGGTGGCCCAACTCAAACGCGTGCAGACCCAATTACAGGCCAGTGCCACGCAAGTGGTGCGTGGAGACGGCGTGGCCGCGCTCAAGCATGTGGACCCGGCCAGCATGGACGCCGTGTTCATTGATCCGCCCTTTGATTCGGTGCTGTTTGAAGGCGCACTGCAAGCGGCTGGGCGTGCGGTGTCGCTGGAAGGTTTTGTCTACCTGGAAGCCCCGGTGCTGTGGACCGATGCGCAGTTGGAGGTCGCCGGACTCAAAGTGCACCGGCACCTCAAAGCGGGCGCGGTTCACGCGCACTTGCTCAAGCGGCTGGCCTGAGCTTCTACTCACTCCCCCTCAACTCACCCCTAGGCCTGCCATGTCTCATGATGTGATTGCTGTTTACCCCGGTACGTTCGATCCGATGACCCTGGGTCACGAAGATGTGGTGCGACGCGCCACCAAGATGTTCAGTCATGTGATCGTGGCGGTGGCGGCCGGGCACCATAAAAAAGCCATGTTCTCCGTCGAAGAGCGCATGGCCATGGCGCGTGAGGCCGTCAAGGCGTACCCGCAGGTGCAGGTTGAAAGCTTTGCCGGTTTGCTGCGCGACTTTGTGGTGGCCCGTAAAGGTACGGCAATGGTGCGCGGTCTGCGTGCGGTCACGGACTTTGATTACGAGTTTCAGCTCGCCGGCATGAACCGCAGCCTGATGCCCGATGTTGAAACCGTGTTTCTGGCGCCCAGCGACAAATACCAGTTTATTTCCAGCACCTTTGTGCGCGAAATTGCCACGCTTGGCGGCGAAGTAGATAAATTTGTCTCGCCTGGCGTGAATGCCCGTTTGCTGGAAAAAGTCCGCAGCCTGGCCCTCATCTAACGCGTGCGAAATTCAATCCGCGCCCGGTGAAATTTGACCTAACTCAAGAAGACTCTCAAGCGCTTGTCCTACGCTTGAGTCGTTTAAAACCTATTACAAGCTGGAGAAAATAATGAAAATACTTTTGCCCGTCGACGGTTCCGATCTTTCTCTTGAAGCGGTGCGCTTTGCCATTCGTATGGCGCAGGATGGTTTGAATACCTCTGTGGTGCTGGCCAACGTGCAAGAACCCGCCACGCTGTATGAACTGGTGGTGGCACATGACCCCGCCGTGATTGAGCAGGTGAGTGCCGCTGCGGGAGCCCATACGCTGCTGGCTGCCGAAGCCTTGCTCAAAGAGGCCAACATGGCCTATGAGTGCGAGGTGGCCTCCGGCGACCCGGCCCACACCCTGATTGATATTCTGGAGCGCTTTGAGTGCGACCTGGTCGTCATGGGCGCCAGTGGCATGAGCAGTTTGCGCAGTGCGCTGTTGGGCTCGGTGTCCAACGAGGTGCTGCACGCCGCAGGTGTGCCGGTGATGATCATTAAGGCCACGGAGGCGCCCGAGTCGGTTTCTGACTTGGACGCATAAAAAGCGTCTTCCCGTTACCCTTTGGGTTTGTGCTTTTCTTCCTCGCGCTTCAGTTCTTCAACGTCTTTTTTGACCTCTGAAGGTGATTTTTCGCCGCGTTGGGGCTTCTGAACGTGTGGCTCTGCCTTGGGTTCCGCTTGAACCGGTGACTGAGTTTGTGGCTGATGTTTTGGCATGGCAACGGGCGCACGGACCTCTGCTGGCTTAACGATGATGGGCTTTTCTTGTTGTGTTGCTGGGACTGATGGCTTTGGCTGTTCAGTCGGTGTGATGGGCCGGTGTAGGGGTCGTCCGGTAGGCTGCGTGTTTGGTTGAGTCACCGGCGCAACGGGAACTACACGAACGACGGGCGTAACTTGCGTCGCTGGTGTTGGAACTGGCGCTGGCGCTAGTTCCTGCGTTGGCCTTGGACTTTGAATTGGTTTTAATCTTCGCTCTGGGTTGACCCGGGTTTCTCTTGTTCTTTCAACAGGCGTTGCCTTCGGCGGTTGCTCGTTCGTTGCCGGTGTCGCCGCAACAGGCGCTGTTCGTACTGTCTGAGGGGTCGGGGGCACCACTATTTTGGTGTCGTTAGGTCGCTCCACTTGCCGGCCAGGTTTTCGTTCTCCCTGTCCCGATGGTTCTCGCTGGCCCCGTTCTCTGGGCGCTGGCGGCACCATGCCGGTAGCCGGAGCATGAGTGAGAATGTCCCGTGGCACCCGAACTGCAGCTTTGGGTACCGGGTGCGACTGCACGAAGGCGCTCGTCGGAACGGCAATCACCGCACCGGGTACCTGCCGGTTTACATAGACGATCTTGTTGACCTGGGTGGTGTTAATGACCGTGTTGTGAATCACGGTATTGCTGCGGTTGATGTTGTCGATGTAGCGCGGGCTGGCCTGGTAGGGGGGGCGGTAGACCTCGCGGGGGCCGAGCGGAAACCAGGCAATGCCGCTCACGTTGCTGCTGGAGAGGGACAAGGTGAAGTTGTCTCCGCCGATAAATACCACCAATGCCGGAGCGTAGTAGGCCCGTGCGCGAATCGGGCCAGGCACCCAGCCCCAGGTACCCGCCAGAAAAGTCCAGCGTCCGTAGTGCGACACGGCAAAGCCCCAGGGCGCATCGTCTACCCATGTCCAGCCCCACGGATTGATCCAGGCCCAGTGGCCGTCGCGGTATGGGGCCCATCCCATTGGCACCCTGCTGGGAATCCAGACATGGCCGTAGCTCGGCTCTTCGCGCCAGTTGCCGTAGGCATCCAGGTCCTGGTAGCCCACCACGTCAGGCGACACATAACGGGCTGATACCGAGGTGTCGATCTGGCGGTCGCGGTCCCGCGTCCAGCGGTCAAATTCGTCGAGTCTGGGAACGTCGATGAAATCGTAGGATTTCAGTTGGTTGCCCTTGAATCGGTAAGGTTGACGCGGATCGATCACATAAGTGGTGCCGTCTGCATAGGCCTCGCCTTGACCTTTGCGCACGACGATGTCGGTGGCGTTGCTTTCGGGATTCACCTCAAGACGGTATTCGCCGGGTTCTCGCAGGGTAAATGCGAAATTGGGGGTGTCGACCTCAAACACTTGGCCCGGCTCAAGACGGCGCACGCGAACATTCAAGGTGCCCTGATTCAATTGCAGTTGTGCAATCTGGTCGTCGTAGTTGACCATGGTGAAATTGGTTTCACCATTCATCCGGATCAACGCACCACCTACCTGGATTTCTGCCCGGGCTTGCGGATTCGTCCATAAGCGGTCGCCATTCGTGAGGGGGCGGTTGAGGGTGGCGGGGACCCAGTCGTTGTCCGTGTCGCTCGAAAAACTGACGGCACCACTTGCGTACCCCAGACGTGCAACGCGCGCCGGTGGATCGGCATCAGCCCAGCCCTCGAGACTCAACAATGAGAAACAGGCCATGACGATAAAAGCCCGAAGGCGCAGAGATTGCATTTTCATGAAGACTCCTTCCGAAAAAAACGCTAGTGCGTCGCATCAGAGACAGGCGACTGACACGGTTGAAGAGAATGCTAACAAGCCACGTCTAGCTACATCTTGTTCTACATCCATAACGCGTGGTGTGCCGGTTTCGACGCCATGCCTTACTTATTGTTGCAAAACCGGGTGACATGAGCGCCGTCATGGGGCCGGGTTTAAGCCTGATCCCAGTAGGGTGTTAGCGCCTTAAAGGGCTTCATGCACCGATAATCTAAACATGATATTGAGCCAGAACACCTTTAACCCTATTGCGGATGTCCAGTCATGGCGTTGATCATCACCGACGAGTGCATCAACTGCGATGTGTGTGAGCCCGAGTGTCCCAATGAAGCCATCTTTATGGGGGCTGAAATTTACGAGATCGAACCTAGCAAGTGCACTGAATGCGTGGGGCACTTCGACGAACCGCAGTGTGTTCAGGTCTGCCCGGTTTCCTGTATCCCTGTTAATCCGCAATTTGTGGAAGACCAGGAAACCCTTTGGGCAAAGTACCGGCGGCTCCAGCCGGAACTGGTCCAGCCCTCAAGTCGCTGAAGTCATTCGCAGCGCCCACTCCGATCAGGAGCCAGTGGCGGCAGGGCTTTCTTTGGTTTTTTTAGCCGGTTTCTTTTTCTCTCCAGGCGCTTGTGCGGTGAAGTCATCTGGCGTTTTCTTTTTCTTCCTGGCTTTGGCGGGTGCCTTCTTGGCGGCGCTGGCGCTGGCCTTGCTCACTTTTGGGGGTGCTGGCGTGTTGTTGGCAAGGTTCACCTTTTCTTGCTGCACGCGCGCTATTTCCATGGCGTCAGCCGCTCGAGCATCACGACTTGCTGCCAAGTCGGTCTGCTCTTTTTGTGCTGGCGTTCGGGCGTCGGTTACCTCAAGTGTCACGCTGCCCGGACAGGGCGCTTGGCTGTAACTGTTTCCGCATTTATAGACATTTTGACCTGTAGCCCCCGTCATTAAAGCGCTAGCAGCTATAAAAAACAGAGCGGTTAAGGTCGATTTTTGCATAATGTGCTTTCTCTTGAAGGGGCGGTTGGCGTCGGGAATTACAGTGCTGGGGTTTCCGGTTTGGGTACTTTGGGCCTCGGCGGCTTGCTGGTGTGGATCAACATGGTGGCTTTGTCCATGTCGCCCGACAGAAAGTGCGGCAGTGCCTTGACTGCGCGGTCAATGCTTTGGTCAATGGCAATGCGATGGTCCAGAGAGGGTTTTTTGAGCACCCAATGGATCACTTCAGACTTGATGCCAGGATGACCAACACCGAGCCTTAAACGCCAGTAATCGTCAGTTCCCAGTTGGGCGTGGATGTCACGCAGCCCGTTGTGCCCGGCGTGACTGCCTCCCAGTTTGAGTTTTGCTTCGCCGGGAACGATATCGAGTTCGTCGTGTGCCACCAGAATTTCCTGGGGCGAAATCTTGAAAAACCGAGCCAGCGCGGCGACCGACTTGCCGCAGAGGTTCATGAATGTCTGCGGTTTGAGCAGCCAAACCGATTGACCATTCACCGAGGTTCTGGCCACCATGCCGTAGTAGCTTTTGTCCATTACAAGCGGTGCTTTGAGTTCGCGAGCGACTTCATCAAGCCACCAGAAACCTGCGTTGTGGCGGGTGGATTCGTATTCGGGGCCGGGATTTCCCAGGCCGACAAAAAGTTTGATCATGTGCAAATTATCGGGGTGGGTTCAGAAAGCAAAACGGCCCACCGAGGTGGGCCGTTGAGGGACGTCAAAGAAGAATTACTTCTTCTTGGCGGCAGGTGCTTTGGCAGCAGCAGGCGCTTTGGCCGCTGGTGCTCCCTTACCAGCAGGCTTGCCTGCAGGTGCAGCAGCGTCAGCCACTGGCACGATTTCGGCGCCAGCAACGGCCACCACGGACACGAGGACCGGGTTTTTGTTGCCACCGTGTGGCACAGGCGACACGCCCTTGGGCATGGTGATGTCGGCCAAATGCAGTGAACGGCCTTTTTTCAGTCCGCTCAAATCAACGGCAATGAATTCTGGCAGGTCGCTTGGCAGACACAGCACTTCGATTTCAGTGATCACGTGGTTAGCAATGCAACCTTCGTTTTTGATCGCTGTCGAGTTTTCGTCACCGCTGTAGTGCAAAGGCACCTTCATGTGCAGCTTGGTGGTGGCGTCAACGCGCTGGAAATCAATGTGCAAGATGAGTTGCTTGAACGGGTGCATTTGCACGTCGCGCAATAAAACTTTGCTTTCTTTGCCGTCCAGCTCCATGTCGAGCACGGTGGCGTGGAATGCTTCTTTTTTCAGGGCATGCCACAGAGCATTGTGGTCAATTTCAATTTGCAATGGGGTCACAGAACCACCATAAACGATACCGGGCGTGCGGCCGGTGATGCGGAGACGGCGGCTCGCACCCGTGCCCAGCATTGCGCGCTCAAAAGCGACGAATTTCATAGTATTAACTCCTGGAGGAGTCCACCGCGACCAGTGTGACTCCGATTTTAAAAAGGCTCAGAGCGTGCGATAACGCGCGCTCTGAGCCCACTTTTGCTCAAATCAGAAAAGATTTTCCTGATCCGAGAACAAACTCATGACGGACTCGCCCTTGGCAATGCGCTGAATCGTTTCGGCGATCAGCGGTGCCACGGACAGTTGCCGAATTTTCTTGCAGGCCATAGCTGCCTGGCTTAAGGGAATGGTGTTGGTGACCACCACTTCGTCCAGCGCGCTACCGTTGGTGATGCGCTCAATGGCAGGACCCGAAAAAATGGGGTGCGTGCAATAGGCATAAACCTTTTTGGCGCCACGTTCTTTCAAGACCTCAGCGGCCTTGACGAGCGTGCCGGCGGTGTCAATCATGTCATCCATGATGACGCAGTTGCGGCCGTCGATTTCACCGATGACATGCATCACTTCGCTGACATTGGCTTTCGGACGGCGCTTGTCGATGATGGCCAGGTCGCAACCCAGTTGTTTGGCCAGGGCGCGAGCACGCACCACGCCACCCACGTCAGGCGACACCACGATCAGGTCTTCGTAGTTTTTCTGGCGCAAATCGCCCAGCAAAACGGGGGAGGCATAAATGTTGTCAACCGGGATGTCGAAAAAGCCTTGAATCTGATCTGCATGCAAATCCATGGTCAGCACGCGTGCCACGCCAACCGCTTGCAGCATGTTGGCTACCACCTTGGCGGTGATGGGGACGCGGCTTGAGCGTGGACGACGGTCTTGCCGTGCGTAGCCAAAATAGGGAATGACTGCACTGATGCGCTCAGCAGAAGCACGCTTGAGTGCGTCCACCATGATGAGCAATTCCATCAGGTTTTCGTTGGTTGGCGCGCAGGTTGACTGCACCACAAACACATCGCGGGCACGAACGTTTTGGTTGATTTCGACAGTGACTTCGCCGTCAGAGAAACGACCCACTGTGGCTGCACCTAGGCCAATGCCGAGGTGACGGGCGATTTCTGCAGCCATACCAGGATTGGCATTGCCAGTAAAAACCATGAAATCAGGGGGTGGAGCAGCCTGCATGAGAATCCCAGCAATTGAGTAACGTTGCGTCTGCACGTAATGTGTAATTTACGTGCAACAAAAAATTTGGCAGGGGAAGAAGGATTCGAACCTTCGCATGCTGGAATCAAAATCCAGTGCCTTAACCAACTTGGCGACTCCCCTACACGGGTCAACAGTTAAAAACTGCCAACCGATAACCTGTCGCTAGATGCCCAGCCCACAAGGGGGTGATCATCCAAACGATTGCATAACCTGACTTGACATGCGCTTGGAGCGCTTGGCAAGTCGATGTGGTGCAACACATGAGCAAATACTGCGCTTCCAGAGCCTGTCATCCTGCCTTTCAACCCTTGTGTATCCAGCCATTTAAGGGCTTGAGTCACAGGGGGACAAAGTCTTTCAGCAACACTCTGCAAGTCATTTCGACCAAAGCCGAAAGCATCTGCAGCGAAGCCTGAAATTATAGCAGTTTCACTGTTCCTTTTCATGTCTGGGTCTGAAAAAATCAACTTTGTTTCCAATCCTTCATTTGGTTTAACCACGAGGAACTGACCCGGTGGCAAGTTGATTGGGGTCATTTTTTCACCAATACCCTCCACCCAAGCATTGTGTCCCCCCAGAAAAAAAGGCACATCGGCGCCCAGTTGCAATCCGATCTGAATGAGTTTTTCCAGTGAAAAGTTAAGACGCCAAAGCCGGTTCAACGCCAGCAGCGTCGAGGCTGCGTCGGAGGAGCCCCCGCCCATGCCTGCCTGCGCCGGGATACTTTTCTCAATGCCGATGTGGGCACCCAGCGCTGTGTTGCTGGCTAATTTCAGCGCATGTGCAGCACGGGTAATCAGGTCATCTGCCGGCAAGGGGGTGCTGAGGTCTTCGCGGCTAATTTGTCCGTCGTCACGAAGATCGAAATGAAGCGTGTCGCACCAGTCGATGAGCATGAAGACGGATTGCAGCAGGTGATAGCCATCGCTTCTTCGGCCTGTAATGTGCAGAAACAAGTTGAGCTTGGCAGGGGCAGAAATATCGTAAAGCGATTTCATGGGTTATTTCTCAAGCACCAGGCGCAACTCTGCCATGGGTGCAGGTTCAGTTCGCCGGGCGGAGATTCGGCCAACGGCGTGCTTCGACAAGTCGGCGCTCCAACCGGCGACCTTGAGGTCATTGCCGGCCAGCCAGGCAAAAAGCGCCACCACGGGGATGTCGGTGCCAACGGCGTGCCTGATTAAGGCTTCTAGAGATTCAAAGGTGCGAGTGTCACTGTTGCTACGCATGGTCGCCGATTGAGGGGTCCAGGTGAGTGTGGCGGCGGTACTTCCTAGTGGTGTAAACAGGGTCAATTCGCCCGTCACCGGGGTGCCCGTGAGTTCGAATTCGGCGGAAAAAGATTGCGCCGGACTGGAGATTGAGTCCGCTTCAATTTGAATCGCCAGTCTGCCGTGCCACGAAGGAGTTTCTGAGCCAATTTGGCTTGTAGCCCTTGTTGGTACAGCGCAACCAGCTATAAAAAAAGTAGCAAAAAAAATAACGGCAAGGATAACTTTCACACCTGGGCTCACAACGTAACGTTCAAACGTTTCAAGGTTTCAAGCAAAGTTTCGTTTTCGGCATTGATTTTCACGCCTTCTTTCCAGGCGTTGATGGCCTGCTCGCGTCGATCCATTGCCCACAAGACCTCGCCAAGATGGGCTGCAATTTCTGCATCTGGCTTCTCTTTGAAGGCTCCTTCAAGAATGCGCAGTGCTTCCGTCAGATTGCCGCTTCGGAATTCAACCCAACCCAGGCTGTCCAGGATGAATGGGTCGCCAGGCGCAAATTCCAGCGCTTTCAAGACCAATTGCCTGGCCTCGTTCAGCCGGATTTTTCGTTCGGCAAATGAATAGCCGAGTGCGTTGTAAGCGTGCTGATAATCAGGCTTGGCCGCCATCACACTTCGCAGCAAGCGCTCCATTTCATCGAGTTTGTTCAGTTTTTCGGCCACCATGGCCATGTCATAAACCAGATCAAAATCTTCCGGGTTGCTTGTGGTGGCTTCAGTTAGCAATACGTAGGCGGCTTTATATTGTTTGCTTTCCCGCAGCAACTGAACTTCAGCTGTGATTTTCATTCGTGCATCTGCTGGAGTTCTAACCGGTTGACTGCGTACCAGTGCGAGGGCTTCTTCGAGCTTGCCTTGGCGGGCCAGTAGGGCAGCGCGCCTGAGTTGGGCGTTAAGCAGGTCGTCAGTGCTCTCGATGTGTTTCAGCCATACATCTGCCGCCGCGAAATCTTTTTTTTGCTCGGCAATCTGAGACAGCGAGAGATAAGCTTGCACCAGACCCGGATTAGCCTCATCTGGCGCCGCTCCATCAGGTTTGGCAAGCGCCAGTTCCACATAGTGTTTGAGCGACTGCTCCGCCACAACTGGCTTCCCGTCTTGCAATTCGAGCGCACCGCGAATCAGCCAGGCTTGTGGAAAATCTGGTTTTTCAGTAGTGATGGCCACCAACTGCGCCTGTGCTTCCGGGTAACGCTGGGCATCAAGCAAAACCCGTGCATAAGCCATGCGAACTTCATGTTGTGGATGCTTATCAAGGTATTTTTTAACGAGAGCTTCGGCCTGTGGTGTGCTTGGGTTCATCATGGACAAGGCCAGCATGATGGGTTGGGTCGATTTGGCATCCACAGTCTGCGCTTTGCGGGCAGCTTCCAGTGCCCCACTGCTATCACCTGCATCAAGTCGCATCCGCCCGATGACCGTCCACGAAGCGCTACCCATTCCTGGCGCAGTGAGGAAGTCGGTCAATGCCCGCTCTACGGTGGAGGAAGCCAGTTTTTTGTCGGTTGTGCGCGCAAAAAAGCGCGGAATCGAGGCAATGGCTGCAGCGCGGTCCTTGATATCCGCAGTGGCGATTTCTCGTTTAAGCGGCTCCACTGCCTCACTGACCCGGTTTAAACCAATCAATATCTGCAAGACATACCGGTTGGCTTCTTTGGAGTTGGGAATGGCCAGTTTCCAGTCACGCGCTGCCTTGAGCGCCGACTCGCCAGAGCGCGCCTGAAGGGCAATGTCAACGGCGCGCTGGTAGAGTCGGGTGTCATTGGTCTTGCGCGCGGCATCCAGAATCAACGAGAAGCCTGCACCGGGTTCTCCATCCCTTGCGTTGAGCTCACCGAGCAAGAGTTGATAAAAGAGCTCACTGTCGAGTGCCGATGTGATGTGTGTGTCTACTTTGGTGACGGGCGTTTGCGCCTGTGCCGTCAGCACGAAAACACAAAGAACAAGGGTGGAAAAACGGTTGAAACGCATCATCAGACCATAATAATCCATGTCCGTTAATTTTCTTTGCTATGCCTGAATTACCTGAAGTTGAAGTCACACGAATGAGTTTTGCCGACAAAATTGCCGGTGCCACCGTGCAGTCGGTGCGCATGGGCAAGGCCTTGCGGTGGCCTTTGGGTTGCGATGTGAGCCAACTTGCTGGGCGAGTCGTTCGGGCGGTGCGCAGACGCGGCAAATATTTGCTGATCGACCTGGATCAGGGCTTGCTGCTGGTGCATTTAGGCATGTCAGGTAGTCTGAGTTTTGCCGCGCAGTTGCCGCCAGCCGGAGCCCACGACCATTTTGAAATGGTGACCAGTCAGGGCACGCTCAGGCTGAACGACCCCCGCCGATTTGGCGCGGTGGTTTTCGCGGGCAGTGAAGATGATCCCATTGCGCACAAGCTATTGGGAAAACTGGGCATGGAACCATTGACGAATGGATTTGATCTAGACCAGTTTCATGCCGGTTTAAAACGCCGCAAAGCGGCCATCAAGCAAGTGCTGTTGGCGGGTGATGTGGTGGTGGGCGTGGGTAATATTTATGCCTCTGAGGCGCTTTTCATGGCAGGTATCCGGCCGACCGTGAGTGCTGCCCGTTTGAGTCGACCGCGTGCTGCCAAGCTGCATGCGGCCATCCGGGAAGTGTTGGCTCGCGCAGTCGCCAAAGGCGGCAGTACCTTGCGGGATTTTTCCAGTGCCAGTGGCGAAAATGGATATTTTCAGTTGGAAGCCATGGTTTACGGACGGGAAGGGCAACCCTGCCGGGTCTGTGGCACACCGGTTAAATCAATTAGGCAAGGTCAACGTTCGACGTTTTACTGCCCTCAGTGCCAAAAGACTTAGGCGCCCTGAGGCGGCTCGGTGATATATTGAAAGATTGCTCGGAGGATATTTGAGTACTACATTCAACGAAAAGTTTGATCAACACGGCACTTGGCGGCGTGAATTTGCGCTGCGGCTGAAACTGTTGGCTGAGTGGATGAAAGACCACGAACTGCTGGATTCTGCAGTTGAAGAGCGCCTGCGTCGCCTAGAGCTGCGGGTGCGCGCCGATAAAGTCATGGTTGCTTTTGTGGGGGAGTTTTCGCGCGGGAAATCCGAGCTGATCAACGCCATTTTCTTTGCCGGTTACGGTCGCCGCATCATGCCTGCCAGCGCCGGGCGTACCACCATGTGCCCGACCGAGATGGGTTATGACTCGGCTGTTCCACCGTGTTTACGCTTGTTACCCATTGAAACTCGCCTGCAACCCCAGGCGTTAATGGAGTGGCGCATGGTGCCCGAAAAGTGGACCCGAATTGACCTGGATGTGAATGATCCCAAGCAATTGTCTGGGGCACTGGCCAAGGTGGCAGAGACCCGTCGCGTGACGCAGGAAGAAGCCCGTGCTTTGGGATTCTGGCAGCAAGAAGCGCCAGAAGATAACCCGACCGTTGACGCTCAAGGCTTGGTTGAAGTGCCTCGGTGGCGTCATGCGCTGATTAATATTGCACACCCCTTGCTCAAGCAGGGCCTGGTGATTCTGGATACGCCGGGGTTGAATGCCATTGGTGCCGAGCCTGAACTCACCGTCAGTCTGATTCCACAGGCGCATGCCGTGGTGTTTATTTTGGGCGCTGACACCGGCGTTACCAAATCAGATCTGTCCATTTGGCGAGAGCATTTGATCAGTGATGATGAATCAACCAACACCCGCTTGGTGGTTCTCAACAAGATTGATACTTTATGGGATGCGTTGAGCTCCCCCGCACAGGTTCAAGCCCAGATCGATCGCCAGCAGGCGTCTACGGCAGAAATACTGGGTATTTCTGCGCAACAAGTTATTCCCGTATCCGCTCAAAAAGGTCTGGTTGCCAAGGTCACGGACGATGCGGCTTTGCTGGAGCTCAGTTGCCTAACCAAGCTGGAAGAGGCACTGGCCCACGACATCATGGGTCAGCGGCAAAAAATGCTGGGCGCGGCCGTGGCCAATGGCATTTCAGATTTGCGAACCGAGGCGGGTCGCGTCATCAATATTCGCCGCAGCGACCTGACCGAGCAGATGATGGAGCTCAACGGTTTGAAGGGTAAAAATTCGGCAGTGATCAAGAACATGCGCTCTCGCATCTCGCAAGAGCAGGCCGAGTTTGACCTGGGTGGCGCCAAAATTCATGCCGTGCGTTCCGTGCACATGAAGCTGCTGCGTGAAGTGTTTGGGGTGTTGGGCCCCGTCGCGCTAAAGAAAGAAATGGCGGAACTCACGGCAGTTTTGCACCAAAAAGGTCTCAAGCTAGGCGTTAAAAAGGCTTACGGTGAAACCTTTGGCCAGTTGCGCGAGAGTCTGCGTCAGGTCCAGTCCATCTGTTCAGAAATTCAAGTCATGCTGGCGGCCACGTTCCGGCAACTCAATGCCGAGCATGGGTTTTCGTTGCAGCCACCGACCGAACCGCCGATGGCTGTTTATTTGCATGATATTGATATGGTGGAGCGAAGCCACATCCAATACCTGGGCATTGGCAATGCTTTCAGGCTGGCGCAGCCCGAGTTTGCCGACCGTTTGGTGCGTGCCTTGTCTAATCGCCTTCGGGCGATTCACGAGACGGCGCTCGGAGATATTGAGCTTTGGAGCAAGTCCGCTGCCTCACAACTGGATGCCCAGTTGCGCGAACGCCGTCGCAACTTTAGCCGCCGCCTGGAGGCCATTGACCGTATCCAGCAAGCCTCGGGGGGGTTAAATGACCGCATTGGAGAGATTGAGGCTCAAGGCGACGCCTTGAATCAACTCAACACCAAGCTGTCGGAGCTGACGGACTACCTTTTAACAGCCACTCAAGGTGCACGTACAGAGACTACCCAAGCTTTAGAACGGGTTTGACCTCAGGTGCTCAAGAACTTCGCCACCGAGGTGGTGCAATGGCAAAAAACCCACGGGCGCAACGATCTGCCGTGGCAAAACACGCGCGATCCGTACCGGGTCTGGCTGTCCGAAATCATGCTCCAGCAGACGCAGGTCGCCACAGTGCTGGACTATTTTCCGCGCTTTCTAGACCGGTTTCCCGATGTGGCTGCGCTGGCTTCTGCCACGCTGGATGAAGTGCTGGGCTTGTGGAGTGGTCTGGGCTACTACAGCCGGGCCCGCAACCTCCACCGGTGCGCGGTCGACGTGATGGCGCTGCACGGCGGGGCTTTTCCGAATACAGCGCTAGCGCTTCAAACCTTGCCTGGCATTGGTCGCTCTACGGCGGCGGCGATTGCTTCTTTGTGCTTTGCAGAACGGGTGGCTATTCTTGACGGCAACGTGAAACGGGTGCTGACCCGCGTGCTGGGCTTTGAGGCTGATCTGGCGCTTTCCGCCAATGAGCGCCAACTATGGGACGAAGCCACCCGGTTGTTACCGGTAAGCGATTTGCATCAAGCCATGCCGCGCTACACGCAGGGTGTGATGGATCTGGGTGCCACGCTGTGCACGTCCAAAAAACCTGATTGTGAAAGGTGCCCGGTGGCGCTGAACTGTGTTGCCCGGCTGCAAGGCCAACCCGAGCGTTACCCGGTGAAGACCCGAAAACTCAAGCGCAGTGCCGAGTCCCTCTGGTTGCTGTGGGCGACTTCAGAAGATGACGCAGTGTGGCTGAACAAACGACCGACACCGGGTGTCTGGGCGGGACTTTATTGTTTTCCCTTGTTTGAGAGCCGCGAGGCGCTCGAAGCGGCGGTGCCTGCCAGCCACCGCGCCGCTTTGCAAGATGCGCCTGCTTTTACCCATGTATTGACGCACAAGGATTTATACCTGCACCCGGTTCAGTTGCAGCTGCCTGCTTCGGCCTTGGACGCGCTAGAGGGGGCGTGGATTGCGGCGCAGGCTTGGCAAGTCTTGGGCTTGCCCGCGCCGATCCGCAAGTTGCTGACGCAGCCTAGATAGCGTCAAGTTCCCGGTGGCGCTTGAGCGTCACCCATTGGCTTTCAAACAATTTCACCAGTTGTTCCACCAGGTACACGGAGCGGTGTTGACCACCGGTGCAGCCAATGGCTACCGTGACGTAGCTGCGGTGATCGCGCGCCAAAGCGCTCAGCCAGTGGTGTAAAAACTGCTGGATATGTTCCAGCATTTGATCTACATCGGGCTGCTCACGCAGGTAGGCGGCGACCGGTTCATCGCGCCCCGTCAAATGCCGCAACTCGGGCTCATAGTGGGGGTTGGGCAGCATGCGCACGTCAAACACATAGTCTGCATCACCGGGCACCCCGCGTTTGAAGGCAAACGACTCAAACACCAGCGTCAGCTGCTCGCTGGACGTCGAAACCAGCGACTTGACATAGCCCTGTAACTGCGAGGGCCGGATGATGCTGGTGTCAATGACATGGGCGTTTTCGCGCAGATCGGCCAGCAGCGTGCGCTCCAGTTCTATGGCATCTACCAGCGCATGACGCTGGTCACCGCTGGAGTGGTCGGAGGCCGATTGCGACAGCGGGTGTTTGCGCCGGGTTTCTGAGTAACGCCGCACCAGCGTGCCGGTGGTGGCGTCCAGAAACAGCGACTTCACCGAAATGCCTTGTCTTTTCAGGACCGAGAGCTGCTCGGGCAGCAAGGGGAGGGACGTGGCGGTGCGCACATCTACTGCAATCGCCACCCGGCTGGCTTTGTGGGCTTTTTCCAGGGCAACAAAGGGCACCAGCAGCTCAGGAGGCAGGTTGTCAACGCAAAAAAAACCCGCATCCTCCAGCGCATGCAGCGCCACCGACTTGCCGGAGCCCGACATGCCGGTGATTAAAACAATCTGTAAATCCGTGTTTTCAGTCTTCATTAATTACTCACTTGCCTGCAACATTTCTTTGGCGTGCGCCACCGTGGTGCCCAGCAGGCGCTCACCACCCAGCATTCGAGCCACTTCCATCACCCGTTGTTCGCCCTGAATGGCCGCCACCGAACTCACTGTCGAGTTACCTTGTAATTGCTTCGCCACCACCAAATGGTGGTCTGCACAAGCCGCGACTTGAGGCAGATGGGTGACGGCGAGCACTTGCCGGTCGATGCCTAATTGCTTCATGAGTCGACCCACCGTCTCAGCCACAGCGCCTCCAACGCCGGCATCCACCTCGTCAAAAATCAGAGTTTGGGCCGTACCAAGCTGGCTGGTTGTCACGGCAATGGCCAGTGCCATGCGCGACAGTTCGCCGCCTGAGGCTACTTTATTGACGGGCCGGGGTGTGCTGCCCGCATGCCCTGCGACCAGAAAACCCACCTCTTCCAGGCCGCTTTGCATCGGTTGAACTGACTTTTGCAGCGCCACTTCAAATTGACCACCTTGCATGCCCAAGTCCTGCATCGCGAGCGTAATGGCTTTGCCCAGCAGGGGCGCAGTTTTGGCGCGGGCCTTGGAAATCAGCTTGGCCTCAGCCATGTAAGCGTCAAGCGCAGCAGCCTGGGCCGCTTCCAGTCCGGCCAAGTCGGCAGCTGCATCCAGTTTTTGGAGATCCTGTTTCCAGGATGACAGTAACTCGGTCAAGTCTGCCGGCGCACGTTTATAGCGCCTGGCCAGTGACAACCACAAGGCCATGCGCTCGTCGAGTTCACTCAAGCGCTGCGGGTCTGGCTCGGTCTTGCGCAGGTAGGCGCGCAAAGAATGAACGGTGTCTTCAACCTGCGCCAGACTTGAGGTTAAAACCTCAGCTAGCCCCCGAAAATAGGGCTCAAGGTGCTCCTGTTGTTGTAGCAGATGGCAAGCGTTGTGAAGGGCGCTCAAAGCACTATTTTCGTCATCATCGAGCGTTTGAATCGCACCTTGCGCCGCATCCAGCAGGGCCTGTGCGTGTGAGAGTCGACCGTGTTCAGTGTTGAGTTCTTCCCATTCATCGGGCAAAGGTGCCAGTTTTTCAACTTCGCCAATTTGCCACGCCAAACGTTCCCGGTCACGTTGCAGTGACTCCTGGGCGGCGTTTGCCTGGAGCAGGTCACTTTGCGCTAGCCGCCAGCGTTGCCAGAGCGTTGTCAGAGCGGTTGTTGAAACTCTGGCATAAGCGTCCAGCAGACCACGAACCGCATCTGGGCGGGTCAAACTTTGCCAGGCGTGCTGCCCATGAATATCCAGCAACTGCTCGCCAATCTCGCGCAACTGTGTGGCAGTGGCGGGACTGCCATTGATCCAGGCGCGGCTCTTGCCTTGGGTGTCCACCGTGCGCCGCAGCAACAGGCTGTCGCTGATGTCAAACCCAGCGGTATCAAGCCAGGTGGCCAAAGCCACTGTGGCGTCAAACTCGGCGCTGACATCCGTGCGGCTGGCGCCCTCACGGATCACGCCGACATCGGCCCGTCCGCCAGTAACCAGTTGCAGCGCATCAATCAGGATAGATTTACCGGCCCCAGTCTCACCGGTGAGCACCGTAAAGCCACGGGACAGGTCGAGATCCAACTCGCGCACGATAACGAAATCGCGCAACACAATACGTTTTAAGCTCACGGTCAGGCTACTCCTTCATTCCAGTGCAGTTTTTGGCGCAGCGTGTCAAAGTAAGACCAGCCTTTGGGGTGCAAGAAGCGCACATGGTGTTTTGAACGCGTTACCACGATGCGGTCGCCGTGCATGAGCGAGGCGAGCGATTGGGTGTCGAAGCTGGCGCTGGCATCCCGGCCTGAGACAACTTCAATCGCAATCTCTGTCGCATTGGCCAGGACGATTGGCCTATTTGACAAGGTATGCGGTGCAATCGGCACCAATACCCAGCCTGGAATAGAGGGGTGCAAAAGTGGCCCGCCAGCCGAAAGTGAATAGGCCGTGGAGCCTGTTGGTGTGGCAATGATCAAGCCATCAGCACGCTGGTTCGCCACGAAATGGCCGTCCACCTCCACCCGCAATTCCACCATACCCGAGGTAGCGCCCCGGTTCACCACTACATCGTTCATGGCCAGTGCGTCAAATACGCAATGGCCGTCACGCATAACACGGCCATGAATCAGGCTGCGGTGGTCTTCTTCAAATTCACCCCGAAGCATGGGCGCCAGCGTGGTGGCAAAGTTGTCAAATGGAATGTCGGTAATAAACCCCAAGCGGCCCTGGTTAATACCAATCAGCGGCACACCGTAATGCGCGAGTTGCCGACCAATGCCCAGCATGGTGCCGTCGCCTCCCACGACCAGGCCCAAGTCACATTGCACGCCAATTTCGGTTACCGTCATCGTTGGGTAACCCGACATTCCCATGTTGCGTGCGGTGTCATGTTCCAGAATCACCTCGCAACCCTGGGCATGCAAAAAATGGGCAATGCTTTCAATCGCATTACGCGAAGACGCCCCCGAAGCCCCTGACGCGACCGTCTGGTATTTACCTATAAGTGCAACCTGCCGGAATTTCGATTTCATCGGCAAATTACATCACTAAAATGCCCTGATGCTCGATGAACGTGCCAAGTTGTTATTGAAAGCGCTGGTTGAGCGCTATATCGCCGATGGGCAGCCCGTAGGGTCGCGCACGCTCTCTAAAGCCTCGGGCCTGGACTTGTCGCCCGCCACCATCCGCAATGTCATGTCCGACCTCGAAGAACTCGGTCTGATTGCCAGTCCGCACACTTCGGCAGGGCGCATTCCCACAGCACGCGGCTACCGTCTTTTTGTCGACACCATGCTGACCGTGCGACAAGGGCAATTTTCAGCACACAGCCTCGCGCCTGATCAGCCGCAAAAAGTTATTTCGAACGCCGCCAACCTGCTGTCAAGCCTTTCTCAATTTGTCGGGGTGGTCATTTCGCCGCGTCGATCTTCTGTATTTCGGCATATTGAGTTTTTGCGGCTGTCGGAGCGACGCTTGCTGGTCATCATCGTTTCGCCCGAAGGCGATGTGCAAAACCGTGTGATCTTCACCGAGGTGGACTATTCGCAGCCTCAACTGGTGGAAGCTGCCAATTACCTTAATAGCAATTACGTGGGCCTGGCGATTGAGCAGGTCCGTGAGCGACTCAAGAATGAAGTTGAATCACTTCGCTCTGAGATTGCCAGTCTGATGCAGGCGGCTGTGGCTGTCAGTTCCGATGCCATTGCCGAAACCCAGGATGAAGT
>NZ_JBAWYV010000058.1:0-20473 GCF_037143375.1 Rhodoferax sp.
AGTTTGCCATTGCCATCACGCCTTACATGGCCAAACTGATGGACCGCGACGATCCAAACTGCCCGATTCGCCTTCAGTACATGCCCTCACACCATGAAGAAACCAAACCCGGCTTTGCTACCTCGCTCGACCAGCTGGGCGAAGAAGGCGACACTGTGCCGGGCACCAGCGTGGTTCACCGCTACCCGCGCCGTGTGCTGTTTCTGGTGTCCAACACCTGCGCCACGCTGTGCCGCTTTTGCACCCGCAAGCGCATGGTGTCGCAACCGTCGGGCTCGGTACACAAGGATGAGATTGAGTTGTCCATCGACTACATCGCCAGCAACACCCAAATTGAAGACGTGCTGCTTTCGGGCGGTGACCCTCTGACTTTTACCGACGAACGCTTGGACTACATTCTGGGCGAATTGCGCCGCCGCGCGCCCCATGTGCGCTTCCTGCGCATTGGCTCACGCATGGTGGTGCAATTGCCAACCCGCATCACACCCGAACTGTGTGCCGTGCTGGAAAAGCACCGCGTGCAGATGATCAACATCCACATCGACCACCCCAAGGAAATCACCCCGCTGCTGCGCCAGCGTGTCAAGATGATCCAGAAAGCCGGCATCATGATGGGCCTGCAAACGGTGTGCCTGAAGGGTGTGAATGACAGCGTGGAGGTCATGCGCGACCTGTTCATGCAATCTATTGAGATGGGTGTTCGCCCCTACTACGTGTACTCGACAGACATGGTCGAGGGCGCCGCCCACTTTATCGTGCCGCACCGTCGCATGCTTGAGTTGTACGAAGGTTTGCGGGGCTGGATCAGCGGCCCGGCCGTTCCGACCTTTATCGTGGATGGCATGGGTGGTTTGGGGAAATTACCCATCATTCCTAGCTATGTGCGCGAAGAGCCCTTGCTTGACGGCAGTGGCACGACCATCAAGTGCCGCAACTATGCTGGTAAAACGGTAGAAATGCCAGGCCTGGGCCAGGACTACAGCCTGCCCACCCAAAGCAACTAAGGATCAGACGCACCATGAAAATTGGATCCCCCTACGGCACGCACCGCGTGATTGAACCTCTTGGCGTGCTGCCGCAAGGCGCCTGGAAAATCGACAACACGATGGAGATCGCTGACAACGAGATATTGATCGACGTGACGGCCCTCAACATCGACGCCGCCAGCTTCACGCAGATCAAACAAGAAGCCAACGGTGACGAAGCGCGCGTGGCAGACATCGTGCGCGGCATTGTGGCCCAGCGCGGCAAGCACCACAACCCTGTCACTGGCTCAGGTGGCATGTTGATCGGCACAGTGCTGGAGATTGGCTCTGCACTGGCCAACACCTGCCCGCTCAAAGTTGGCGACAAAATCGCTACCCTGGTATCGCTTTCGCTCACCCCCTTGAGGATTGATGAAATCACCAAAATTCACATGCACAAGGACCAAATCGAGATCAAGGGCCGCGCGATTTTGTTCGAGACCGGCCTCTACGCCAAGCTACCCACTGACATTGACGAAAAAATGGCGCTGGCTATTTTGGATGTAGCGGGTGCCCCGGCACAAACCGCGCGCCTGGTCCAACCCGGCGACACCGTGGTGGTGATTGGTGGCGGTGGCAAGTCGGGCACGCTGTGCATTTACGAAGCCAAAAAACGCGCTGGCGTTACAGGCTGCGTGATCGGTGTCTCGCCATTTGAGAAAGATTGCCAGCGCATGAAGTCGCTTGGCTGGGCTGACCACACGCTGCAGGTAGATGCCACCCACGCGCTGGAACTCATGGACGCCGTGGCAGGGGTAACGCAGGGGAAAATGGCCGATGTCGTGATCAACTGCGTCAATATTCAGAACACCGAGATGGGCAGCATATTGGCGACACGCGAACACGGAAAAATTTACTTTTTCTCGATGGCGACCAGCTTCACGGCCGCCGCCCTCGGGGCTGAAGGCGTGGGCAAGGACGTTGAAATGATTGTCGGCAACGGCTACGCCACGGGGCACGCCGAACACGCGTTGGCTTTGCTGCGCGAAAGCCCCCAGTTGCGGCAGTTGTTTGAAGACCTCTACGTCTGAACCATGACCAGTACGCTTTGGCAACGTATCCAGACCAGCGGCATGAGCAGCCTCGCGGTCATGGGCATGACCAAGAACACGGGTAAAACCGTGGCCCTGAACCACCTGCTGGCACAGGCTGCGACGGCGCAGGTGGCGATAGGCGTCACCTCGATCGGGCGTGACGGGGAAGACCGCGACCAGGTTTTCTTTATCCCGAAACCCCCGGTCGTGGTCTGGCCCGGCACACTGGTTGCCACCGCACAGGCCACCTTGCAGCGCGCCAAAGTTCGCTACAAATTGATTGATTCGGCGGGGATTGACAGCCCGATGGGAGAAGTTGTGGTCGTCAAGGTGCTGGAACACGGTGAGATGGAAATCGCCGGGGCCTCGCGTGGCAGCGACCAGCGCAAGGTCATCGGCCGACTCAAGCAATGTGGCGCTGCGCTGGTGCTGCTGGACGGGGCGTTGGGGCGCAGCCAGCACGCCTCTCCGGCTATTGCCGATGGCGTGATGCTGGCCACCGGTGCGGCCATGGGTGGCAGCATGGCTGATGTCATTCGCAAGACCCGCGACCGACTGGCCATTTTGGGCATTGCCCAAGCGGATGAGGCTACGCGCACGCTTTGTGAACCCGTGTTGTCACAGGGCGGCGTTGCCATCTGGAACGGCCACGGCGAGGTGCAGTTTCAGGCGAACATCGCGACCCTTAATGCCGGCGAAAAACTGCTTGAATACATGGACACTGACTTGGCCACTATTGCCCTCAGTGGGGCGGTCGGGCGCTCCCTCTGGCAAGCGCTGATGAAACTGGCGGAGCGCCACCCGGGTTTGACGTTGGTGGTGGCGGATGGCACCAAGCTGTTTGTGGAGAACGCCGATCTTTTGGCATTTCACAAACTGGGCGCGCAATTACGGGCCTACCGTGGCATCAACATGACAGGCATCACGCTCAACCCCTACTCACCCATGGGCGGGAGCTTTGTCGCTGAAGAATTCCTCAACGCCGCACGGCAGGCCTTTGCCGGCTATGACGTCAGTGATGTGATGTTGGAACACAAGATTAAAAATAATGGAGCAATAGGATGACTCAACTGACTTTGGATCAAGCGCAAATTGACCGCGCACGCGACTCGGCAGGGCGCATTGCGCGCCAGGTGTTTGACGAGATGAGCCAGTTCACCACCACCACGGTGGAACGCGCCACGCTGCGCCTGCTCGGCATTGATGGTGTGGATGAAAATTACGTGCCACTGCCCAATCGCGTGGTCGAACACCTGCAAGCACACAACCTGCTGCAGCACGGTGCTGCAACCGCCGTGGTGGCAGCCATGCAAGCACACAACTTGACGGCCCAACAGGTCGCCGAAGCGGTCACTGCAGGCACATTGACACTTACGAGCCCCAAAGACGAAGCCGCCACCCGCACAGCCACCGAGGCGCTGGCCCGCACGGCCTGCGAGCACATCGCCGGGCAGCGCGCCTACCGTACCGACAAGGTCAAGACGCTGGGCGAGGGCCAGGCGCCGTGGCTTTACCTGATCGTGGCGACTGGCAATATTCATGAAGACGTGGTGCAAGCCCGCGCAGCGGCCGAGCAAGGCGCCGACATCATTGCGGTGATCCGCTCCACCGGCCAGAGCCTGCTGGACTATGTTCCGTTTGGCGCCACCACCGAAGGCTTTGGCGGCACCTACGCCACACAAGAGAATTTCAGGCTGATGCGGGCTGCGCTGGATGAGGTAGGAGAAAAAGTAGGACGTTACATTCGCCTGACCAACTACTGCTCCGGCCTGTGCATGCCCGAGATCGCCGCCATGGGCGCGATGGAGCGCCTGGACATGATGCTGAACGACTCGATGTACGGAATCATCTTCCGTGACATCAACATGAAGCGCACCTTCATCGACCAGTTTTTCTCGCGCATGGTAAACGCCTATGCCGGCATCATCATCAACACCGGCGAGGACAACTACCTGACCACTGCCGATGCCTATGACGCGGCACACACGGTGCTGGCCTCGCAACTGATCAACGAACAGTTCGCCTACCTGTCAGGCCTGAAACCGGCGCAGATGGGATTGGGCCACGCGTTTGAGATTCACCCTGAACTGGAGAACGGTTTCTTGTGGGAACTGGCCCATGCACAGTTGGTGCGCCAGGTGTTCCCCGATGCCTGCCTGAAGTACATGCCACCGACCAAACACATGACCGGCAACATCTTCAAGGGCCATGTGCAGGACGCGTTATTCAACATCGTGAGCACCGTGACACAGCAAAACATTCACCTGCTGGGCATGATGACCGAGGCCATCCACACGCCCTTCATTCAGGACAGATTCCTCGCCATCCAGAATGCCAAGTATGTGTTTAGCACCATGAAGGACCTGCATTCCGAAATCGAATTCAAACGGGGTGGCAAGATCGAGTTGCGGGCGCAAGCGGTGCTGTCTGAAGCGGCTGATATGCTGGCCAATATCGAAAAAATTGGCCTTCCCGGTGCGATTGGTCAAGGCATGTTTGCTGAAATTTCTCGCACCCCTGAAGGCGGCAAGGGCCTGGATGGCGTGATCCCCAAAGCCGACAACTATTACAACCCGTTCCTGCACCTGATGCTGACCCAAGGACTGCCAAATGAGTGATACCCAAACAACACAACAATGGGTCAAGCCCTATGGCGACACGCTGGGCGACGGGCGCGTGCAACTTTCGTTCACGCTGCCGGTGGCGCTGGACGAAACGTCCAAAGAAGGCGCCAAACGTTTGGCTGCCATGATGGGGCTTAATGAGCCGGCCGTGGTGCACGCTGAAGACATGGGCCAGGGCTTCAGTTTTTATGTCGTCTACGGTCAATGCAAGCACCAGGTCGATCTGTCGAGTTTCCAGGTCGTCAAGCCGGAATACGAGGTGATGGACAAGGACGCCATCAACGCGCTAATTGCCGAAAAAATGGGCCGCCGCATGGTGGTGATTGGCGCCACGATCGAGACCGACGCCCACACCGTCGGCATCGACGCCATCATGAACATGAAGGGATTCAACGGCCACAAGGGGCTGGAGAGTTACCACGAGATTCGGGCCATCAACCTCGGGGCACAAGTCGATTCCGAGGTGCTTGTGGCGCGGGCGATTGAAGAGAAAGCCGACGTGATTCTGGTCTCGCAAGTGGTGACGCAAAAAAACATTCACCTCGACAACCTCACCAAACTGTCGGACCTGCTGGAAGCAGAGGGTCTGCGCGACAAGGTGATTCTGGTGGTGGGCGGGCCGCGCATCAGCCACGAGTTGGCAAAAGAGCTGGGCTACGACGCGGGCTTTGGCACCAAATCGTATGCCGAAGACGTGGCATCCTTTGCCATTCACGAATGGATTCACCGAAAGGCTGCTTGATATGGAAAACACCACCTTGGAAAACTTCACCAGCCTCATCCGCCTGCGCATGAGCGCGCACGATGCCCACTACGCCGGCCATTTGGTTGATGGCGCCAAGATGCTGCACCTGTTTGGCGATGTGGCCACTGAGTTGCTGATCCGCAGCGATGGCGATGAAGGTTTGTTTGTGGCCTACGACAACATCGAGTTTTTGGCCCCTGTTTATGCCGGGGATTACATCGAAGCCACCGGGCGTATCGTGTCGATGGGCAATACTTCACGAAAAATGGTGTTTGAGGCGCGCAAGGTCATCGTCCCCGCCGGCATTAACGGCCAGGCCTCGGCAGCCGATGTGCTGGCAGTGCCGATCGTGGTGTGCAAGGCCTCGGGCACCTGCGTCGTCCCAGCACATTGCCAACGCATCAAACGCTAAACAGAACCTACTTCCCTATGCAAAAACTCATCATCACCGCCGCATTGACGGGCGCAGAGGTCACCCGAGCCCAGCAACCGGCGCTACCGATCTCGCCCGAAGAAATTGCGCAAGCAGCTGCGGAATGCGCCCTGGCGGGTGCATCGATCGTGCATGTGCATGCGCGCAACCCGGACGGTAGCCCGACGCAGGACAAGGCCATTTACCGCCAGATCATCACCGCCATCCAAGCCCGCTGCGATGTGATCGTGCAAGTTTCCACCGGTGGCGCGGTCGGCATGACGCCGCAAGAGCGCCTGGCCCCGGTCACGTTGACGCCAGAAATGGCGACCCTTTCCATGGGCACGGTCAACTTTGGAGACGGTGTGTTCATGAACCACCCGTCTGATATGGAAGTTTTTGCGCAGGCGATGCGCTTGCATGGCGTCAAACCTGAGCTTGAGATTTTTGACTCTGGCATGCTCACCGCCGCCCTGCGCTGGTTGAAAAAAGGGCTGATTGACAGCCCGCTGCATGTTGATTTTGTGCTCGGTATTCCGGGCGGCATGGCCGGCACCGCCGAGGCGCTGATGTACCTGAGGTCGCAATTACCCCCAGATGCCACCTGGACCGTGGCCGGCATCGGGGCGGCACAATTGCCTCTGGGTGTGATGGCCATCCTGCTCGGAGGCCATGTTCGCGTCGGTTTTGAAGACAACGTGTTTTACAGCAAAGGTGAGTTGGCCAGCAGCAACGCACAACTGGTGTCGCGCATCGCACGCATCAGCCAGGAGATGAATCGCCCGGTTGCCACGCCCAAGGAGGCCCGCGCCATTTTGGGAATGGCTCCGCGAGGTTGAGGATTTAGCCTGTTGCGGCGACTGCATAAGTGCGGCCCCCAAAGATGGCGCTGCCCACGCGCACCATCGTGCTGCCCTCGTGGAGGGCGGCCTCCAGATCGGCGCTCATGCCCATCGACAAGGTATCAAGCGCCAGACCCGCTGCATTTAATGCATCAAATACGGCTCTAGCCCCCGCGAATAAAGCGCAAGCAGCTATAAAGTCAGGAGCAGGCTCCGGAATACTCATAATCCCTCGCAAACACACGTTAGGCAAGGCCACCACACCTTGTGCCAGCGCCAGCGCATCGGCAGGCAGCACGCCCGACTTGGTGCTACCGCCATCTGAATTGACCTGAATGCACACCTGCAGCGGTGGCAAATGGGGGGGTCGTTGCTCGCTCAGGCGTTGTGCAATTTTCAGGCGGTCCACCGTATGAACCCAGTCAAAGTGCTCGGCCACCAGGCGCGTCTTGTTGCTCTGGATCGGGCCGATGCAGTGCCATTGCAGCGGCAAGTGGCGCAGCTGGGTTATTTTTTGTACTGCCTCCTGAATGTAGTTTTCACCAAAGGCGGTTTGCCCTGCGGCATAGGCGGCCGTCACCGCCTCGGCGCCAAACGTTTTGGAAACCGCCAGCAGCGTGACTTCTTTGGGGTCACGGCCTGCAGCACGGCACGCCATGCTGATTCGATCGTGTACTGTTTTAAGGTTAATGGCAATCATGGTCATAATTGCTCCAAGCGTAACAAACGATCGGGAACCTCGTGGACATTACCCAATTACTGGCCTTCAGCGTCAAAAACAAAGCCTCTGACTTGCATCTCTCTGCGGGTCTGCCACCGATGATTCGTGTGCACGGTGATGTGCGGCGCATCAACGTGGAGGCACTGGACCACAAGCAGGTGCACGCCATGGTGTACGACATCATGAACGACGGACAGCGCAAAACCTACGAAGAATTTCTGGAAATCGACTTTTCATTCGAAATCGAAGGTCTGGCGCGGTTTCGGGTCAACGCCTTCAACCACCACCGTGGTTCCGGCGCAGTTTTTCGGACGATTCCCAGCAAAATTCTGACGCTGGAGCAGCTCAACTGCCCCAAGATTTTTTCAGATCTGGCACTCAAGCCCCGGGGCATGGTGCTGGTCACGGGCCCCACGGGTTCCGGCAAGTCCACCACGCTGGCAGCCATGGTCAATTTTTTGAACGAGACCGAGTTCGGCCACATCCTCACGGTGGAAGACCCGATCGAGTTTGTGCACGAGTCCAAAAAATGCCTGGTCAACCAACGCGAGGTCGGGCCCCACACATTGAGCTTTGCCGCTGCGCTGCGCTCTGCCCTGCGTGAAGATCCGGACGCCATTCTGGTGGGCGAAATGCGCGACCTGGAGACCATCCGGCTGGCCATGACGGCGGCTGAAACCGGTCACCTGGTGTTTGGCACGCTGCACACTTCAAGCGCTGCCAAAACCATCGACCGGATCATCGACGTGTTTCCGGGTGAAGAAAAAGAAATGATCCGCGCCATGTTGTCTGAATCGCTACAAGCGGTGATCTCGCAAACGCTGTGTAAAACCAAGGACGGCCAAGGCCGGGTGGCGGCGCATGAGATCATGCTCGGCACCAGCGCGATTCGCAACCTGATCCGCGAGGCCAAGGTGGCACAGATGTACTCCAGCATCCAGACCGGCAACAGCGTCGGCATGCAAACGCTGGACCAAAACCTGTCCGACCTGGTCAAACGCAACATCATCAGCCCATCGGAAGCCCGCTCGAAGGCCAAGATTCCTGAGAACTTCCCTGGTTGATCCCAGTCAAGCCATCCCCGCCAACCTACTGGAGTGTGCAATGAAAGGAATCCTCGGACTCCTCAGGCTAAAAAGCAAACCTGAACCGACTGAAGACCGACTCGACTCGATGATGTTCACCACCGCCTTTGCCGGGCTCGGGGTGGACGAAGGACTCTTGGTGCCTTGGGAGGCCCGCGCCGTTGAGGTGGGCGCCACCAAATTCAGTTCTGCCAAGGGAACCAAGCTGCTGCAAGCTTTGTGGAGCAAAGACAAGTTCATGTCCCAGCTCGACAACGATGCCATTGCACGGATGGAGCGTTTTTTTGTATTCAACAGTGTCGCAGCCAACCGCGACATCATCCGCCAGGAAGAATATGGCAATTTCATGGTGGTACTGCTCAGCGGCAGGGTGGCCATTGACCGTCTGCAACCCTGGGGCGAGCGCATGCGACTGGCCGAAGCCGTTCCCGGCGAGATTCTGGGCGAAATGTCGCTCCTCGACAGTGGCATGCGTTTTTCAGTCTGCACCACGTTGAGCCCTTGCGAAATTGCAATACTCGATGCCCAAGCCATGGATGACATGCTGACGGCAGACCCCACTCTGGCGGCCAACCTCATCGCCTTGCTGGCCCGCAAGCTGTCGCTGCGTTTGCGCGTCGTCAGCGCCCGACTCAGCGACAAAAAATAACCGACTGGAGCCTGACACATGGAACGCGATCAAGCCACCAAGTTCGTTAACGATCTGCTCAAACTGATGACCAGTCGTAATGGAAGTGATTTATTCATCACCGCCGATTTCCCACCGGCCGTCAAGGTTGACGGCAAGATTACCAAGGTATCGCCCCAACCCCTTAACGCCGGCCACACCATGGCGCTCACCCGTTCGGTGATGAACGACAAACAGGTGGCCGAATTCGAGCGCACCAAGGAATGCAACTTTGCCATCTCGCCACCGGGCGTGGGGCGTTTTCGCGTCAACGCATTTATGCAACAAGGCAAAGTTGGCATGGTGTTGCGGGTGATTCCGTTGGCGGTGCCCACCATTGACGGCTTGGGTGTGCCCCAGGTCCTCAAGGATGTGGCTGTGTCCAAGCGCGGCCTGTGTATTTTGGTGGGCGCCACCGGCTCCGGCAAATCAACCACGCTGGCGGCCATGGTCGACTGGCGCAATGAGAACTCGTTTGGTCACATCATCACCATTGAAGACCCGATCGAGTTCGTGCACCCGCACAAAAACTGCGTGGTGATGCAGCGCGAGGTGGGCGTTGACACCGACAGTTGGGGTGCCGCGCTGAAAAACACCTTGCGCCAAGCCCCGGACGTGATTTTGATGGGTGAGATACGTGACCGCGAAACCATGGAGCATGCGGTGGCTTTTTCAGAAACCGGCCACTTGTGTCTGGCCACCCTGCACGCCAATAGCGCCAACCAGGCGCTGGACCGCATCATCAACTTCTTCCCTGAAGAACGGCGCTCGCAACTCCTGATGGACTTGTCACTCAACCTCAAGGCCATGGTGTCCCAGCGTCTGATCCCGAAGCAGGATGGCCGCGGCCGCACCGCCGTGGTCGAGATCATGCTCAACACCCCGCTGATTTCCGACATGATCTTCAAGGGTGAAGTCACCGAGATCAAGGAAATCATGAAGAAAAGCCGCAACCTCGGCATGCAGACCTTTGATCAGGCCTTGTTCGATGCCTACGAGTCCAACCTCATCACCTATGAAGATGCGCTTCGCAATGCCGACTCGCTCAATGACCTGCGCTTGCAGATCAAGCTCAACAGCCAGCGCGGCAGAACCCAGGACCTGAGCGCGGGCACCGAAAATTTCGCCATCGTTTAACCCAGCAAAGCACCCAGACATGACCAACATTGCCGCCAAGACCTACGAACCCACCCCTTCCCTCAAAGTCGCCTTTTTAGGACTGGGTGTGATGGGCTACCCGATGGCCGGACACTTGGCTCGGGCGGGTCACCAAGTCACTGTTTACAACCGGACCGCTGCAAAATCTGTAGCATGGTGCGCAGAATTCACGGGGGCTAGAGGCATAAAACATGCTCAAACGCCAAGACTGACGGCGCAGCAGGCCGATATCGTTTTTTGCTGCGTCGGCAACGACGACGACTTGCGCAGTGTGACCTTGGGCGCTGATGGCGCCTTTGCCGGCATGGAAGAAGGCGCGGTATTTGTAGACCACACCACGGCCTCGGCCAGTGTGGCGCGCGAGTTGTATACCGCGGCTAAAAACCTGGGTCTTCACTTTATCGACGCCCCCGTTTCGGGCGGCCAGGCAGGCGCTCAAAACGGCCAGCTGACCGTGATGTGCGGCGGTGACCCCGCTGCCTTTGACAAGGTGCAGCCCGTGGGCATGGCATTTTCCAAAGCATTCACCTTGTTAGGCCAAAGTGGCGCGGGCCAACTGGCCAAGATGGTGAACCAGATTTGCATCGCCGGACTGGTGCAGGGCTTGAGCGAAGCGATTGCCTTTGGCCAGCAAGCCGGGCTGGACATGAATCAGGTGCTGGATGTGATTGGCAAGGGTGCTGCGCAAAGCTGGCAGCTCGACAACCGGGGCAAAACCATGGTCGCCGATAAATTCGATTTTGGTTTTGCGGTGGACTGGATGCGCAAAGATCTGGGCTTGGTGCTGGATGAAGCCAAGCGCAACGGGGCACGCCTGCCAGTCACCGCCCTGGTAGACCAGTTTTATGCCGATGTTCAGCACATGGGCGGCCAGCGCTGGGATACCTCCAGCCTGATCAAACGGCTGAAGTAAATCTGATTATTTTTTCGCTTCGTTAGCGGCCGGTTTTGGCAACATATTCGTTAGTTCATCTTCACTGATGATTTCCAGAACCCGAACCACTTTTTGAACGCCTGGGGTGCTGCGGGCCACCTCGGTCGCACGGTCAGCCTCGCGCTGGGTCACCCGACCCATCAGGTAGGTTGTGCCGCGCTCGGTGGTCACTTTAAAGGCATTGGCAAACAGGTCTTTGGCATCGACCAAACCTGCTTTGACGCGGCCTGTGACCAAGGCATCTGACGAGCGTTGAGTGAAAGTGGCACTCCCCAAAACGGCGATCTCGTTGACGATCGAGCGAACATTCTCAACCTTTGAGATCACTTGCTCCACCAGTTGCTTGTCTTGCGCATTCGGCACCTCGCCGGTCAGCAGTACTTGGCGGTTGTAGCTGGTGAGGTTGACATGAACACGGTCGCCCAGGTTATCGCTGATGCGACTGGCCCCCTTCATTTCAATGCCTTCGTCTTCAATCTGGGTGCCGGATGTACGACGGTCGGTGGCCATCATGGAGCCCACTACGGCGCCACCAATGATGATGGGCGCGCAGGCACTCAGGGTGCCGCCCAGGCACGCCGTCAGTGCCAACAGAGCAATAAGTTTTTGAGATTTAAATTTCATGGTCATGGTTCCTGGTCTCCAAGTAACTGGGCATCGACAGCGTCGCAAATACAGTGCAGGGCCAAGATGTGAACCTCCTGAACCCGGGCGGTGCGATCGCTGGGCACACAAATGTGCACATCGGTATCGCGCAGGGCATGGGTCATCTTGCCGCCGCCGCGCCCGCTTAAGCCCACCACCACCATTTCCCGCTCATGGGCGGCTTCAATGGCGGCCAGTACATTGCCTGAATTTCCGCTGGTTGAGATAGCCAGCAGCACATCACCCGGTTGACCGAGTGCGCGCACTTGCCGTGAAAATATGACACTAAAGTCATAGTCATTGGCAATGGCCGTAATGATGGAACTGTCGGTGGTCAGCGCAATGGCAGCCAACTCGGGCCGTTCGCGCTCATAGCGCCCCACAAACTCGGCAGAAAAATGCTGGGCGTCAGCGGCAGAACCGCCATTGCCGCAAGCCAGCACTTTGCCGCCACTGGTGACGCAGGTCAGCATGGCTTGTACGGCCGCTGCGATGGGTTTGCTCAAGGATTGCGCCGACTGGTATTTCAAGTCTGCGCTGTCAATAAAGTGTTGTTGGATTCGTTGCTCTAGCATCCGTCAATGATACCTGCCCTGTATGTATCAAACCGTAGCTTCCCAGTGCGGCAGCTCAGTACGCATCAAAAGCCGCTTGCAGCCACTCAATGCCACCGGACTCCAGCAGCACCACATCAAATCGGCAAGGTGGCGGCTCTCTCAGGCGAACTTGGTATGACAATATTTTTTATGCTATATAACCTGTATGACTGACTGAAATCGATGTATTTCATAGCTAAGAAACCTAAAAGTCTCACAAGTTAGGGAACATATTTCCGACATTGTGTGATATTAATGCTTCAGGAAGCCCTCCAAGGGAGGTTATGTCACAAAACATAGAGAGCATTTATCGGCTAACACCAGACGCTGCTCAAGTGCCCCTCAACCGAAAATTCCAGCATCCTCTAATAAACGAACTCATTCGATGTTTCATTTGAAATCGCGCACCTTTGACAAGCTGCAGAAGGTTGCCCAATCGGATTGGGTGCGGTGACTGAAATATCTGGCACCAGTTTTAAAACCAAGCGTGATTACTTTTGGTAACGGTCGTTGAGCACCTCTAGAGGGTGCCTCTCAGAAATAGTCACGTAAAGTGACTATGACAACCAAAAAGTGGGTACTGGAGCATGTGTTTCTACTACCGGTCAAGACCCTTAGCGGTCAGCCAACTTGCCGAAATGCCTGCCAGATAGCTGGCATTGGAGTCACGATTTGGCTGGCATAACCTGTCTGTCAAGGGAGGCAATAGGGCGTTATGTTGAGTTGGCGGCTGGGCACTGGTGCCAAATATCAGTGCCTTAAAGACGCGACGACGCATTGCCGAAATTTGGGCCTGAGGTGCCGTAGAGCGGAGACATAACATTTCCTGTCTTGTTCGCACGAACCTACCAGGGGTGGCTGTGTAACTTCAATAAGCTATTATTAATTGTTGGTTTTTTAATACTTGGCCAAGCAAAACCCATTCCCTTGACCCTGGAAAAAATTGATGCGCAACAATCTGCCCGTTAGTCAAACTGAATACGTCTTGCGTGACGGAGATATCCTGGTTTCCACCACGAATCTGACTGGGCGCATCACCCATTGCAACCACGGCTTTGTTCATGCCAGCGGTTTTGACTATAACGAACTGCTCGGTCAGCCGCACGACATTGTTCGCCACCCCGATGTGCCACCAGAAGCCTTCAAAGACCTGTGGTCCACCATCGGGCGTGGCCGTCCATGGACCGGCATTGTCAAGAACCGGCGTAAAAACGGGGACCATTATTGGGTGCAAGCCAATGTGACGCCGGTTATGGAAAACGGCAAACCCAAAGCCTACATGTCGGTTCGGATCAAACCCAGTCGCGAACAAATTCAGGCTGCACAAACACTGTATGCCCTGATTGCGCAGCAACGCAGCAGCGGCAATACCTCCTTCAGACTGCACGCGGGCAAGGGTCGCCCATTTGGGTGGCGAAACAGCCTGGCCAAATTAAATCGCATGAGCTTGCGTGGACGAGCTGGCTTGGGCTTGATCGCGTTGGTGTTGCTGACGCTGTCGCCGGTTTGGTTTTTTGGCGCACAAGGTGTCGCTACGGTCGGCTTGATGCAACTCGCTGCCGGGCTGCTGAGTGCCAGCGTGTTCTGGCATTGGTTTGGCACGGTTGTCACCAGCCCATTGAGGGATGCGCATCAATTGGCCAACGAGCTCGCGTGCTGCAACCTTGACGGCAACACCGAATACAACGCCAACAGCCCCTTGGGTTCTTTGATGCGCAGGCTGTGGCTCATTAAATTGAACATGCGGGCCATCGTTTCAGATGTCCGAGCTGAGGTGGTTGGCCTTACACACGCCGCACAGGCGATTGTTCAAGGCAGTATGGAACTATCTGAGCGGACGGATTCCCAAGCTCTGGAGGTCGAGAAAACGTCGGCGGCTGTGGAAGAGATCTCGGCTACGGTAGGCAATACTGCCGATACCGCCAGCAGCTTGGCTAGTTTGAGTTCGCAGGCGAGTTCGGAGGCCACTGCAGGCGCCATTTCCATTGATCATGTCTCCGATTCGATGCGCCAGATAAAAACATCTTCCAGCAGCATCACCGAGATTGTCGGCGTGATTGAGCAACTGGCCTTTCAGACCAACCTGCTGGCCCTCAATGCGGCCGTTGAAGCCGCGCATGCAGGCGATCAAGGACGCGGCTTTGCCGTGGTTGCGACCGAAGTCAGAGCCCTGGCGCACCGCAGCAGCGCAGCGGCCAAGCAGATTCGTGACTTGATTCTGACCTCTGCCAGCCAAGTCTCCGAAGGCAGCAATACCGTCGATGCGGCTGGCGACACCATTCGCAAAGCAGTGGAGCAAGTGCACCTGGTCACGCAGCGACTTGGAGAAATTACCTTGGCCACCAGGGAAGAGTCGCTTGGCGTGGCACAAATCAGTTCAGCCATGCAGTTATTGGATGATGTCACCCGCCAAAACGCCAACCTGGTGCAGCAATCCTTGATGGCATGCGACGCACTTTCAGCCAGGACGGACACCCTGACCAGAGCGGTCGCAATTTTTTCGATGCATACCGTTTGAACGGGAGCTAAGCCGATGGATGCGTTTCAATGGGATGAGTGTTTCGTAACAGGCCAAGCAGTGGTAGATGAACAACATCACGAGTTGGTCAACATCATGAACCGCTTTGGCGATTTATTGACACAACCGGGTGGTACCTCGCAAGACGAGGTTGACCGTGTGTTCAGCGAATTGGCCGACTATTCAAAGTTTCACTTCAGCGAAGAAGAGGCCATGATGCGCGCATCCGGTCTTGACGGGCGTCATGTCAAACATCATTGCGAGGCACATGCCAAGTTTTTGGAAGACGTGACTCAGATGCACGCAGCAACAGAGCATGCCAATTATGAGTCCGCGAGTAAATTGCTGACGTTTTTGACCAACTGGTTGGCGTATCACATTCTGGGCACTGACCAACATATGGCCATGCTGTTGACTGCTATCAAAGAAGGCAAGTCACAGCATGAGGCTCATTTGGCCGACCAAAAAAGCAAAGATCCAGCCACGGCAACGCTGTTGCGCTCCATGACGACCCTGTTCAAGCAGGTGACAGAGAGCAACCGTTCTTTGCGGGAACTCAATCAGACTTTAGAGGCCCGAATCGAGGCTCGAACCAGTGAGCTCGTAACCATGAACCATCAACTTGAAAACATGGCTATGACAGATGTGTTGACGGGGCTACCCAATCGCCGCCATGCCATGCGTTGTCTGGAGAATTTTTGGCATCAATCCACTAAATCGGGTACCCCACTGGCGTGCATGATGATTGATGCCGACGGTTTTAAGGTCATCAACGACAGTTTCGGTCATGAAGCCGGTGATGAGGTGCTACGTGAATTGGCCCGCTGTCTAAAGCAGGCGGTTCGCAACGACGACGTGGTTTGTCGCTTGGGTGGAGATGAGTTTTTGATTCTGTGCGATCAGACCTCCTTGGCCGGGGTAAAGACCAGTGCAGAAAAATTGCGCCGGGATGTCTCGGAATTACGCGTTTCAGCTGGTGGTGGCTTCTGGCAAGGCAGTGTTAGCGTGGGTGTCGCAGAACGGACACCATCAATGGCCCTTTTTGATAACTTATTGAAACTGGCAGATGATGCCGTCTATGTTGCCAAACGCAACGGGCGCAATTGCGTGGCAGCGGTTCAGGGTATTTGAACGGTATTTTTTTATTGAAATAGTGCCCGTCAAACGGTAGTTTTCTAGACACCACTGAACCATGCTCAGGAACCACCCTTTTTGGGGCATTCATGTTCATCAACTCATACGCAAATCAAGGTGAAGTAAACGTATGAGTTGACCAGTCACTGAACTGGACTTCCCGTAACCTGCCTGTCGTCGACGTCTTTTAACGCTGCCTTGCAGGTTCACGTTTTTCTCCATTGCAGCCGTTCAGTTTGAAGGTCAGGTACGGAGAAAAGCGGCGGACTCTTGCAGACCCTTAGCCGAAATTTGACTTGCTGATCTAGACGCAAGTTAGCGGACTTTGAATGCTATGCTTCTTTGAGCGTCTGTCGTTTGAAACAACAGGGTGTTGGCTCAAGCAAAGATTAAATAGCTAAAGTTATTAAATTAAATTAAATTTATTTAACATAATATAAATTAGGGGGGAATAACGTGAAATCATTGTTGCTCATCACAATAGCGATATTATCCATGCTTTATGGATCAAATATATCAGCGCAAAATCAAAATAGACAAGCTGAGGCTGCATATGAAGTAGCCAAAGAGCAAGTTGAGAGTGCGCAGAGGTCAGAATTTAATCAATCAAAACGAGATTATATTTTAGGACACTCAAGCAAGAATGACTTTGATAATATATTTATTTTTTTTGGAGTTTTTATCGTTGGATATATTTCTTGGAAAATAATAATAGGACGAAAAGAAGATAAAGATTCCGAAGAAAGAATTAGGCACCATTTGGAAAATAATGGCCACTCTGATGAGTATTATGAAGAAATTGAAACAGAGAAAATTAAAAACTTACTGCGATTGATGGGTCAAAAAAGTATTTTCATCAAATTCATTGATGATGAATGCTTTGATTTCAATGTTTTCGCCTCTTTTTTTGATGAAAATATTAATGTATCAAGAAAGTACGGAATACTTTCAGATAAAATAAATTCAACGGCAGATAGGGATGATATTGATTATTTTAATATTTGGAATTCCTGGCGAGAGGATAATAAAAATAACAGAAACAGCCAAAATAGAGTTCTTTTATTAAATCTAACTGAAATCCCAAGTTGTATAAAATATGTGCCAATATATTTTTCGTATCGTGATAGGAGTTCTTGCTATCACCATAATGTAACTATTGGGGTTCAACTCGATGGAATGGAAAGCGAGAATAAAAATTTTTTATATAAGATAGAAAGTTTAGAATCTGATGTCCTAATTAACATAGGTTATCTTGAAAGAATTTCAGATTCTAAGTGGATTTTTGAAAAGACAACTGTTGAAGTTATTAATATAGGAGTTCTTCAGTTTTCAGAAAAACCAAAAGATGAAATACTTGGTATATTTGAAAATTCTTTTCGTGATAAATTAAAAGTTGAAAAAGAAATTTGATGTTTACTGATACAGAGTCAACAAATCTTGGTGTGGCAATAAGCAAATTAATTCAAGAACGCGGTCTGGGATCGCTTACTAAGAAGGACTATGAGCTTTTGGTTTTTCATCACATTTCTACTTCAGCCTCGATGCGATCCGACTGGAACTATGTGCTGGCGAACAAACTGAAAGTTACGGAAACAAAGATCAAGGCGTTGCGTCTAGAGTCCTCCATCCGACATAAGCCAGCAAACCATAAGGCTGTTCTTGGAGAAATTGTTCAGCGCGTTCTTGACGAAATGAGTAAACCGGAGTTTTCAGGCGGACTTGTGTCAATAACCCTGGAAAATCCGATTGATCGTCGCGAATTCGAGTACGCCGTCAAACTTGCAAAGTTTTCTGTTGAATACGGTATAAATCGAGAGATACTTAAGATAGACGCATTGGCACTCTTTGAGATTATTTTCGCAAATGTAGAGAATGCAGAAGCCAGGTTTAAAGAGGTCGTGCAAGCGCACATGCATGTCAAGGGCCGTCAGAAAAGCGTACTTGATGAGTCGCTTACTTTTAGACAGAGAATCAACAAACTAGGTCAGGAACTTACATCCAACGGAGGGGCCGTAGCGATGCTGCGCGCTGGTGTAGGTTTACTTCTGTGAAGCCTTAACGAACGACCGATTCTGGTGAAAATATTCATCACTCTGCAGTATGAGGCCGTTTTCTTCACACCACTGAACCATGCTCAGAAGCCACCCTTGAAAGGGCAGTTCGTTTTCATTAAATCATTCTCAAATTCAAGTGAAGTAAAAGTACGCGGTGGCCAGCCACTGAACGGGACTTCCCATACGATTGCGCACAATGACATTCTTTGCCAGTTTTATTCCATCCGTTCCGATAATCATGGACACCCTCTTCACGAATGAGTTGATGATAAATAGAGCTAGCAATCTTTGTACTTTGTAACTTGTTGACAAAACGAGAGCGGCTATATCGGCATGTGGAAGTCCCTTTCATTAATTAAGTCACTAAAAACAATGACACTGCAGATCGAAAAAAAAGTCAGTTTTCCGATAGTCCACAATGCTGAATCGTTGGCAGATTTTGAAGAGTGGGTGGATCTCGTAAAAGAACAAACAGAAACGACAATTTATCGCGGGCAGAGGAAGGACTTTCCTTTGTTGCCAAATATTTGTCGGGTTGGAACTGCGGATGCATTGCTAGAGAATGAAAGAGCCCTTCTCACTAATTTCAAAAATGAAGCATCTCGATGTTTACAGGTGGTGCCAAATAATGATTGGGAATGGATGGTAGTAGCACAACATCATGGATTACAGACTCGTTTGTTAGATTGGACTTTCGACCCATATATTGCATTATGGTTTGCCCTTGAAAGAGCGTCGGAAATGAATAGTCATCCTGAAGTATGGGTGATGAATCCATTAAAGGAAGATGTTATAGAAAATCCAGGAAATACTCGACCATTTCAGGGTACGCGGACGAAGATATTCAAATCTAACTTTAATATTCCACGTCTAAAGGAACAAAAAGGGTGCTTTGTTCTATTTAAACATTTAAATAAAAATGACTTCGATTTTGTGGCTATTGAAGAGAGTAAAACCCTTGGAGATAGAGTTTCTAGAGTTCGATTTGAAGCTCGTGTAGCAAATAATCTAATGAAGCAGCTGAACGCAATGGGTTATACAAAAAGTCACTTGTTTCCGAATATTGATGAAGTTGCAAAATCAGTTCAAGATCAAGTTCTTAATAATAACTCATAAAGTTGTTATTAGAAATTAATATAATGTTTACGTATTGAGCCGACGTACTTTTACCTGCCAAATGAAGTAATGTACTATCTACGAAAGTAGCACTTATAAAGTTGCATGCGCCGAAATTTTGATTTTACAGGAAATATATAGATTATCAGATAATTAGCTTCGCTGCGTGAGTGTCAACTACGTAGTCTTGCTTTTATGTGTAAAAATCAGAATTTAAAGAGTTTTTTGTAAAAAATAAGAATTCAAAGACGTTTGTAATGGTTGAGCGATATTTGAAAGTTTAAAAATTGGATACTTATATGTTAATTAAATATATATTAACTGCATTTCTTTTGTCATTTTCACTGACATCAATTTCTCAGAATTTGATTGAAAACAAAAAAAGTAAAAAGTCACTGGTGGAGCATAAAATCATAAAACAACCCATTGAAAAAATTAAATGGGAGCCTGGTGTTGATGCTTTTAATAACGAAGAGATACCACCAAAATACGATGGGGCTTCGCCAAAAAAAATAATAGAATGGATTGAATTAAATCCTTCATTAATAGATTCAAAAAAAGGTGAATTTGAAAAACAATCAGATTTTGATAAAAGAATTAAAGCTGAGAAAATTGCAGAAGAAAATAGTCAAGCTAACAATTACAAATATGCTTTTATATTAAATGATGATCGTTTCCAATACGGAAATTATGATGCTGATAAGGAAGTATACATACCAAGATCGTTGATAAATTCATACCTTATTAAATTTGAATCTAGCTACAGTAATTTAGGGTCATATATCGAGTCTAATGCCTATGGTGCGAAAGTATCTATAAACAAATTCTATAATGTAGATTATGGAATAGTATTAAACGTTGATTTATTGAGAAATAGTAACTTATTTGATGTGGAGGGTAGTTCGTTTCGTTTAAATGAGAATTTAAGTTTACCTTTGGATGTAGCTAAAAGGATAGAGACCAGTAATATAAAATTCTTGGTTAGTGGAAAAATTGATTCGAATGGTGTTTCTAGTCATAGTTCATGTATCAAGCCAAAATTTGATAACCCAATGGATGGTTGTTTAGTTACTAAATATTTAATCATTAATGTCGACAGGGTGATTGCATATATTTACTCAACTGGCGAAGTAATTTACAATCAAGACTTAAATATTAGCAAT
>NZ_JBAWYV010000059.1:0-20106 GCF_037143375.1 Rhodoferax sp.
AGTTCACCTACTTCCAGCAGGTCGGCGGCATCGACTGCAAGCCCATCACCGGCGAAATTACCTACGGCCTGGAGCGCCTGGCCATGTATTTGCAAGGGGTGGACAGCGTCTACAACCTGCAATGGACCGACACCATGACCTACGGTGATGTCTACCTGCAAAACGAAAAAGAGCAATCGGCCTACAACTTCGAGCACAGCGATGCCGACTTTTTGTTCACCGCCTTTGCAGCGCACGAAAAGCAGGCCAAGCATTTGATTGAGGTGCAACTGGCCTTGCCGGCTTATGAGCAAGTGCTCAAGTGCGCGCACAGCTTCAACCTGCTTGACGCCCGTGGCGCCATCAGCGTGACTGAGCGTGCTGCCTACATGGGGCGCATCCGCAACCTGGCGCGCAGCGTCGCGCAGAGCTATCTTGAAAGCCGCGAGCGCCTGGGTTTCCCGATGGCCCCGCCCGAATGGGTCGCTCAGATGCCAAAGAAGGCAGCCTGAGCGCTTCGACAAGCTCAGCCCGAACGGTAAAAAGAACACGACCATGACCACTAAAAACCTGCTTGTTGAATTATTTGTTGAAGAATTGCCGCCCAAGGCGCTCAAAAAATTGGGCGAGGCATTTGCCGGCCAGTTGGCTGACCAATTGCGCGCACAAGGGTTGGCCGGTGCCGACTCGGTGGTGACGGCTTTTGCCTCGCCGCGCCGTCTGGCGGCCCACATCAGCCATGTCTGGCTCAAAGCCGCCGACAAGGCGGTGCAGCAAAAGCTCATGCCGGTGGCGGTGGGGCTGGATGCCAACGGTGGCGCCACGCCCGCACTGCTCAAAAAACTGCAAGCCCTGGGTGCCGATTTAAGCAACCCTGCCGCCGTGGTGGCCGCCTTGAAACATGCGCCCGACGGCAAGGCCGAAGCGCTGTTTTATGACAACCTCGTCACCGGTGCCACGCTCGACACCGGCTTGCAAAAAGCGCTTGAAGAAGCCATTGCCAAGCTGCCCATCCCCAAGGTCATGAGCTACCAGTTGGAGACCGATTGCGAGCTGCCGGGCTGGAGCAGCGTCAACTTTGTGCGCCCCGCGCACGGTTTGGTGGCGCTGCACGGCAGCACCGTGGTGCCGGTCAAGGTGCTGGGCTTGTCTGCGGGCAACACCACGCAAGGTCACCGATTTGAAGCCAAAGTGTCGCCCGTGGTGTTGGCCGATGCCGACAGTTATGCCGCCACGCTGGCCCGCGACGGTGCGGTGATTGCGTCGTTTACCGAGCGCCGCGCCGAGATCGTGCGCCAGTTGGCAGCAGCAGCGACCCGCATCGGTGGCGGCGTCAAGGCGATCGACGACGACGCCTTGCTCGATGAAGTGACCGGTCTGGTGGAACGCCCGAACGTGCTGGTGTGCGAATTCGAGGAACAGTTTTTGGGCGTGCCGCAAGAGTGCCTGATTTTGACCATGAAGGCCAACCAGAAATACTTTCCGCTGCTCGACGCTGCAGGCAAGTTGACCAACAAATTCCTTGTGGTTAGCAACATCTGCCCCGACGATGCGAGCTTCGTCATCGGCGGCAACGAGCGCGTGGTGCGCCCGCGTCTGGCCGATGCCAAGTTCTTCTTTGACCAGGACCGCAAGAAAACGCTTGAATCGCGCGTGGCCGGGCTCGACAAGGTGGTCTATCACAACAAACTGGGCACCCAGGGCGAGCGCGTCGAGCGCGTGCGCGCCATTGCACGCGCCATCGGTCAACAACTGGGCGGCGCTGGGCTGGCGTTGCAAGCCGACACCGCCGCACGGTTGGCCAAGACCGATTTGCTGACCGACATGGTGGGTGAATTCCCCGAGTTGCAAGGCATCATGGGCGGCTACTACGCCCGCCATGACGGCCTCGGCGACGACATCGCGGTTGCGATCGAAGATCACTACAAACCCCGCTTTGCCGGTGACACCTTGCCGCGCAACACCACCGGCCTGGTGGTGGCGCTAGCCGACAAGCTGGAAACCTTGATGGGCATGTTCGGCATCGGCAACGTGCCGACCGGCGACAAAGACCCGTTTGCGCTGCGCCGTCATGCGCTGGGTGTGATCCGGATGTTGGCCGAGCAAGATTTGCCCCTGCAACTGGACGTTTTGCTGGCTGAAACAGTTCCTGCGTTTGGCGACAAGATCGTGGATGCGTCCAGCGCGCTGGCCGGTTTCATGTTCGACCGCCTCGCCGGTTCCCTGCGCGAGCAGGGCTACAGTGCTGGCGAGGTCGATGCCGTGCTGGCCTTGCGGCCCCAGCGTTTGGGCGATGTCGCCAAGCGCCTGAGCGCCGTGCGCGCCTTTGCCGCTTTGCCTGAAGCCCCGGCCCTGGCAGCTGCCAACAAGCGCATCGGCAACATCCTGAAAAAGGTCGACGCGGTGGATGCCCATGTCAGCGAAATTCTGCTCAAAGAGCCTGCCGAAGTGGCGCTTTACGCGGCCATGAAAGACCTGACCCCGCTCGCTAAAACCCAGTTCGAGGCCGGCGATTACACCGCCTCGCTGCAAACACTGGCCGCGTTGCGGGCGCCGGTGGACGCCTTCTTTGATGGTGTGATGGTCAACGCCGAAGAACTGGACTTGCGCCTGAATCGCCAGGGCCTGCTCAAAAGCTTGTTCGACGCCATGAACCGTGTGGCCGATTTGTCGCGTCTGGCCACTTGAGCGTGACCACCCCCTTTGATCTGTCTGGAGTTTCCCTTTGAACATTAGCGCCATGAAAATCGTCATCCTTGACCGCGACGGCACCATCAACGAAGACAGCAGCGAATTCGTCAAATCCGCCGAAGAGTGGACGCCGCTGCCCGGCGCGCTGGAAGCCATCGCCCGGCTCAACCATGCCGGTTGGCATGTGGTGGTGGCCAGCAACCAGTCGGGTTTGGGGCGTGGTTTGTTTGACGTTTCATCGCTCAATGCCATGCACACCAAGATGCAAAAAATGCTGGCTACCGTGGGCGGCCGGGTGGATGCTATTTTTTATTGCCCGCATTCGCCCGACGAGGGCTGCCGCTGCCGCAAGCCCGAGCCCGGTTTGTACGAGCAGATTGGTGAGCGTTACGGCATTGACCTGCGCACGGTGCCGGTGGTGGGCGACTCGGCGCGCGATGTGCTGGCGGCCGTGGCCGCCGGTTGCGCCCCCCACTTGGTGCTGACCGGCAAAGGGGCGGCCTACCGGGGTCGCAACCTGCCAGACACCTTTCCCAAAGAAACCCGGGTCCATAACGACTTGGCGGCTTTCGCCGACTATCTGATCGCGCAGGAGTCCAGCGAGGTGTGAGTCTATGGTTAATGTGCTATAAAAATAATAGCTGCTTGCGCAGTTGCAACGGGGGCTAGAGGCCTATTTACCTTAAATGTCTTTGATTCGTTCGATTTTGCACATGGCGTGGATCGTACTCACGGTGATTCCGTGGGGCTTCGCACTGGTGGTGGTTTCTGTCTGGGTCCGCCGCACGCCCTTGTGGTGGTTTGCCGTCAACTGGTTTCGGTTGGTGATCTGGGGCACCCGTGTGTTTTTGGGCGTTCAGGTCAAGGTCAGCGGCATGGAGAACTTGCCCGAAGGCGCAACCAGCCCCGCCATTTTGCTGTCCAAACACCAGTCCACCCTTGAGACCTTGCTGCTGCCGACCCTGATGCCGCACCCGCTGGCGTTTGTCTTCAAGCGCGAGTTGCTGCGCATTCCATTTTTTGGCTGGTCGATGGCGCGACTCGACATGATTCACATCGACCGCGAATCGCGTGCGCTGGCCATGAAGCACGTCATCGAGCAGGGCAAGCGGCTGTTGTCCCAAGGCACTTGGGTCATCATGTTTCCCGAGGGCACGCGCATTGCCCGCGGCCAAAAAGGCACCTACCAAACCGCCGGCACCCGCCTCGCCGTGGAGAGTGGTGCGCCGGTCATTCCGATCGCCGTGTCGTCGGGTAAGTGCTGGCCACGGCTGGGTTTTACCAAGTATTCGGGCGTGGTGCAGGTGTCTATCGGAAAGCCTATTCCGAGCGTGGGCCGCGAGCCCAAGGAACTGATGCGCGAGGTCGAAGCCTGGATTGAGGCTGAAATGCGTCGCATCGACCCCGAGGCGTACCTGTAAGCCGACTGCCATGCATCCGCTGCTGAAGTTCACGCGCGATCTTTTTGAGATAAATAGGCCTCTAGCCCCCGTCGATACTGTGCATACAGCTATTGAATCAATAGCGAATCAAACGCCGTCGGCGATCGCCTTTCGCCATCCCCGCGCCAACCGTGAAGCGCTGTTGTCGGGCGCGTTGGTGGCCTTTGAGTTCAAGCGCGGCAAGCGCCGCACCATTGGGTTCGTGGTCGGTCCGCTGGGCTTGGCGGTGCGAGCGCCAGCGTGGGTGACGCTCAAGCAAGTGGACACCGCCCTGCTCGAAAAGGCAGACTGGATCCTCAAGAAACTGGGCGAAACCGCCGTGCGGCAGCAGAAGCAGGTGGCACGGGAAATCGAGTGGTGCGATGGCACCACCGTGCCGTATTTAGGTAAGGTATTGACCGTTATGCTGGACCCGCGCTGCGTCAAGGCGGCACGGGGCGTCGTGGCCGCCGTGCTGCTTCCCGCAACGCTGGGTGGCGGCCTTGAAGAGGAGGCCGCCAAGCCTATGACCCTGTGGCTGAGCCTGCCGTCCAGCGCCACCCCGGATCAAATGCGTGCCGCCGTGCAAGCCTGGCTGATGCGCCAGGCCAAGCTCAATTTCGTGGCGCGGCTGGATCACTTTGGGCCGCTGTTGCAGGTGCAGTGGCGCAGTTTGTCGCTCAGCAACGCCCGCACCCGCTGGGGCAGTGCCCGCATTGACGGCGCCATTCGGCTCAACTGGCGGCTGGTTCATTTTGGGCAAGCTGTCATTGACTACGTGGTGGCCCACGAACTCAGCCACCTGCGCGAGATGAACCACAGCCCACGCTTTTGGGACACCGTGCGCTCGGTGGTGCCCGACTACGCCGCCTTGCGCCGGCAACTCAAGGACGAAGCCAGCCCGCGCTGGGTTTGATTCCATTTCCATATCCATCCGGCATGTCGTTGCTTCGCCTTGCCGTACGTCCGTACTGTCTGCGGCTTCGCGCCTCATGTCGAATCGATCTGGAAACGCAATGAGCCTGTCCGTGGCCGCCGTGTTTCTTTTTTCAGGGAACACCAGAAATACCTGATAATTGACGTTTACGTAAACGTCAATTAATGACTCGTTTCAAGGTCGGTATGCTCAGGCACACACATCCTTTTAATAACCACTATTTATGGCAATCACCTACAGCATCAGCGATTTGGCACGGGAATTTGACCTGACCACGCGGGCCATGCGCTTCTACGAAGACATGGGCTTGCTGCAACCCACGCGCTCAGGTCCCGGCGAACGCACCCGGGTTTACAGCGGCCGTGACAGGACCCGCCTGAAGTTGACCTTGCGTGCCAAACGCTTGGGACTCAGCCTGACCGAGGCCAAGGAAATCATTGACATGTACGACAGCCCACGGGACACCGGGCCGCAGTTGCAAAAGTTTCTGGTGGTGATTGCCGCGCACCAAAAGCAGCTGGAAGACCAGATGGCCGATCTGCAGGACAACCTCGACGAACTCAAGGTGCATCAGCGCGAGGCCAAAGCCTTGCTGGCCAAAAGCATCAGCCAAAGCGAAGCCAAAAATAACGGAGCGAAAGAAAAGCCATGACGAACGACGCCTTGTGGACGCGCGTGCAGGCCAGTTTTGCACGCCAGGGCCTGATGCAACACCTGGACGCCCGACTGGTGCGGGTTGAAGCTGGCGTGTGTGAAATCGCCTTGCCTTATTCAGACAAAGTGACCCAGCAGCAAGACGGTTTTCACGGTGGCGCGATTGGCGCGCTGGCCGATATTGCGGGCGGCTATGCGGGGTTGACGATGGCGCCCGAGGGCATGGAAGTCACCACCGTGGAGTACAAAATCAATTTCATGGCCGCGTTTCAGGGCGGCGAATTGTGCGCCATCGGCCGTGTGGTCAAAGCTGGTCGTCGCGTCATCGTGACCACCGCCGAGGTCATGCATGTGGCCGTGGATGGCAAAACCAACCCGTGCGCCGTGATGCAGCAAACCCTGATGCCGGTGCCAAAGACCTATTGAGATTCAACCAGCCGCCCTTTGACTGGCTCAGGGCAGGCGGTTTTCATCCATGCCCGAGACAGGGCTGAGCCAGTCAACGCCAAGAGGAGACAAAAATCATGAACAACATGCCAGGCCTTAACTTTCAACTCGGTGAAGACATTGACGCTTTGCGCGACGCCGTGCGCGAATTTGCGCAAGCCGAGATCGCACCCCGCGCCGCCGAGATCGACAAAACCGACCAGTTCCCGATGGACCTGTGGCGCAAGATGGGCGACCTCGGCGTACTCGGCATCACGGTGGGCGAAGAGTTTGGCGGCGCCAACATGGGCTACCTCGCGCACATGATTGCGATGGAAGAAATCTCGCGCGCCTCGGCCTCGGTCGGCCTGAGCTACGGCGCACACAGCAATTTGTGCGTGAACCAGATCAAGCGCAACGGCACACCCGAGCAGCGCAGCAAATACCTGCCCAAGCTGGTGTCCGGCGAGCACGTGGGTGCGCTGGCCATGAGCGAGCCGGGCGCTGGCAGTGATGTCATCAGCATGAAACTCAAAGCGGAAGACAAGAGCGGCTACTACCTGCTCAACGGCACCAAGATGTGGATCACCAACGGCCCCGACGCCGATACGCTGGTGGTCTATGCCAAGACCGAACCCGAAATGGGCGCCCGTGGCGTCACCGCTTTCCTGATCGAAAAAGGCATGAAAGGTTTCTCATGCGCGCAAAAGCTCGATAAGTTGGGCATGCGCGGCTCCCACACCGGCGAACTCGTTTTTAACAATGTCGAAGTGCCCGCGCAAAACATTCTGGGCGGCCTCAACAGCGGCGCCAAGGTGCTGATGAGCGGCCTGGATTACGAACGCGCGGTGCTCACCGGCGGCCCCTTGGGCATCATGCAGTCGGTGATGGACAGCGTGCTGCCTTACATTCACGACCGCAAACAGTTTGGCCAGAGCATTGGTGAATTCCAGTTGATTCAGGGCAAGGTCGCTGACATGTACACCGTGCTGCAAGCGGGTCGCTCGTTTGCCTACACGGTGGCCAAGAATCTGGACTCACTGGGCGTCGAGCATGTGCGCCAGGTGCGCAAAGACTGCGCTTCGGTCATTTTGTGGTGCGCCGAGCAGGCCACCAAAATGGCGGGCGACGGTGTGCAGATTTTTGGTGGCAACGGCTACATCAACGACTACCCGCTGGGCCGCCTGTGGCGCGATGCCAAGCTCTATGAAATTGGCGCGGGCACCAGCGAGATTCGCCGCATGCTGATCGGGCGTGAATTGTTTGCCGAAACTTGTTAAACCTTTTCGGGGCAGTTAGCCCACCCCACACAAGGTAGGCCCGCTCGCCAATTGTTTAAGATGTGTTCATGACTCAATCTCTCCAACACCTCTTTGACAATAACCGCGACTGGGCGACCCGCATGGCGTTGCAGCGACCTGGCTTTTTCAGCCAGTTGGCGCAACAGCAGTCACCCAAATACCTTTGGATTGGCTGCTCCGACAGCCGCGTGCCCGCCAACGAAATCACCGGGTTGGACCCGGGTGAAGTGTTCGTGCACCGCAATATTGCCAACGTGGTGGTGCACTCCGACCTCAATGCCTTGTCTGTGATCCAGTTTGCGGTGGACCACCTCAAGGTCGAGCACATCATGGTGGTGGGGCATTACGGTTGTGGTGGTGTGCTGGCGGCTTTACGTGGCACCCGCGTCGGTTTGGCCGACAACTGGCTGCGCCATGTGCAAGACGTCAAGATGCGGCACCGTCAGCGCATTGACCACCTCACGGTTGCCGAGCAGGAAGACGTGCTGTGCGAGATGAATGTGATTGAGCAGGTTGGCAATGTGGCCATGTCCAACGTGATGCAGGACGCCTGGGGGCGTGGCCAAAAAGTAGCGGTGCACGGCTGGTGCTATGGCCTCAAAGATGGCTTGGTGAAAGACATGGGCGTCACCATGCAAGGCCCCAGCGACGTGGTGCCGGTGTTTCGCAATGCTTTCAGGCGCTACCCGCGCTGTACTTGATTCGGTAAGGCACTCTATGTTTCCCACCCGTCTTGACTCGACCCTGGCCTATGACATCGCCAAAGCGATGATGGATGGGTTTAACCGCCACTACCAACTCTTCAGAACCGAGTCGGCGCGTGCCAAGCACCGGTTCGAAACGGCCGACTGGCACGGTCAGCAGCGCGCCCAGCGCGAGCGCATCGAGTTTTATGACCTGCGGGTGCGCGAGTGTTCCAACCGGCTGGAGCGCGAGTTCAAGGCCGGTGAGCAGGTGATGGACATCTGGCAGCAGGTGAAGTTGCACTACATCGGGTTGTTGGTGAATCACCACCAGCCGGAGCTGGCTGAGACCTTCTTTAACTCGGTTACCACCAAAATTTTGCACCGCAGTTATTTCCAGAACGACTTCATCTTTGTGCGCCCGGCGGTCAGCACCGAGTACATCGAAAACGGCGAACCCGAGTCGCGCCCCACTTACCGTTCCTACTACCCCACGCCCGCCAACCTGCAAACGGTACTGGTGCAGATGTTCAAGGACTTTGACCTGCGCCTGGCCTTCGAGGATGCTGACCGCGATGCGGCACTGGTTCAGGCCGCCATGGCGGAGCGTTTGATGGATACCAAGCTGCGCGCCAATTTTCAGTTTCAAGTGCTCACTGGTATGTTCTACCGCAACAAGGGCGCCTACATCGTGGGCAAGCTGATCAACGGTTTTAATGAGTTCCCGTTTGCGCTGCCGGTGCTGCACAACCGGGCAGGCAAACTGGTGATTGACGCCGCGCTCTTTGGCGAGGACGACCTGCTGATGCTGTTCAGCTTTGCGCGCGCCTACTTCATGGTCGACATGGAAATTCCCTCGGCCTATGTGCAGTTTTTGCGCAGCATGATGCCGCGCAAACCGCGCAACGAAATCTACAACGCACTGGGCCTGGCCAAGCAGGGCAAGACGCTGTTTTACCGCGACTTCCTTCACCACCTGCGCCACTCCACCGACAAGTTCCGCATCGCACCCGGCATCAAAGGCATGGTGATGCTGGTGTTTGACTTGCCGTCTTTTCCCTATGTGTTCAAGGTTATCAAAGACTTTTACCCGCCGCCCAAGGAGACCAGCCGCGAGCAGATCAAGGGCAAGTATTTGCTGGTCAAACAGCACGACCGCGTGGGCCGCATGGCCGACACGCTGGAGTACAGCGAGGTTGGTTTTCCGCGTGACCGGTTTGACGATGAACTGATTGCCGAGATCCAGAAGTTTGCGCCCAGCCAGTTGGAGATCAGCGACCGCGATGGTGATGGCCGTATCGAGGTCATCATCAAACACGTCTACATTGAGCGGCGCATGATTCCGCTCAACATCTATTTGCAGGAAGCCTTTGATGCCGGTGGCGCTAATCCCAACGACACCAGTCCGACGGCAGCCCGGGCGCGTGAGCAGATCGAGCGCGGCGTGGTCGAGTACGGCAACGCCATCAAAGACCTGGTGGCCGCCAACATCTTCCCCGGCGACATGCTCTGGAAAAACTTCGGCATCACGCGCCACGGCAAGGTGGTTTTTTACGACTACGACGAGATCGAATACATCACAGACTCGGTGTTCCGCAAGGTGCCCGAACCGCGCAACGAAGAAGAAGAAATGTCGGGCGAGGTCTGGTACAACGTCGGTCCGCACGATGTGTTTCCCGAAACCTTCGGCCCCTTCTTACTGGGCAACCCGACGGTGCGCAAAGTGTTCATGCAGCACCATGCCGATTTGCTGGACGCGGCCTTTTGGCAGAGTCACAAGGATCGCATCAAGCAAGGCCATGTGTTTGACGTGTTCCCCTACGAGCAGAGCAAACGCTTCAATACCGACCGCATCGACGCGCAAATGCCTTCTTCAATTTAACCCTCCGACTTACCGCTCCACGCGACAGCGGTATTCCCCCGGGCGGGTTCCCGTCCATTTTTTAAAGGCCCGGTGGAAGGCGCTGCTTTCTGCAAAGCCCAACTCACCCGCAATATCCGACAGGCTGAGTTGGGTGTCGCTGAGCAGCGCAATGGCGAGGTCGCGGCGCAGCTCATCCATGATCGCGCGGTAGGACTCTCCCTCGTCGTCGAGCCGTCGGCGCAGCGTGGCGGGCGAGGCGTTGAGCTGGTGGGCCAAGGTCTCAAAATCAGGCCACGCAGCGGGCGACCACTCCCGCAGGCGGCGGCGGATCTTGGCGGAAAGGCTGTCGCTGTTCTTGTACTTGACCAAAAAATTGGCCGGGGCGCTGCGTAGAAACTCCTTCATCGTGCGCTCATTCTGGATATTGCCCATGTCCAGATAGTGGGCGGGGAAGCTGATGCGGCAATGCGTCTGGTTGAAGTTGAGATTGCGCGAGAACAGAATTCGCCACTCGTCGCTGAACACCGGCTCAGGACAAGAGAAATCAGCGGTAGATAGCGGTATGCGACGCCCCACCAACCAGCACGCCAAGCCATGCAACATGATCAGGTAAGTGCCGTAGGCAAAGGCGCGTTGTGAAGTGTCGCCAGCGCTCACTGAGCCCGTCGGCAGGTTCTTCAACAAGATGTGCGCGGTATCCCCCTCGCGGGACAGCTCGCCCGCCATGTCGTCCAGCACCAGTCGCAAGAAGCGCATGGCGCGCCGCAAGGCCCGCTCCAGGGTGTCGCTGTGAATCACGGCGTGGCAGAGCAGCGTAAAACTGCCGGCTTTCATGCGGTGGCTGTCCATGCCGAAGAATTCGTCATCGAGCGTTTGCGCAATCAGGTGCCACAGTGCGCCGAACTGCCTGGACGACACCCGCGCGCTGGGGGATGCCAGCAGCTCCAGAGAAATACCGGCCTGCAACAGCAAGGCACTTTGATCCAGCCCCCGACTGCGAATGCACACCAGCGCTTCATGGACAAAGCAAATCGAAATGCTGCCTTTTTCTAAGATTTTGATGTCCATCATTTCAAGTTTACGGGTCTGTGGCAAATTATTGCACCCAAGTTGAGCGATTGGGGCATTGAGCGCGTGGTGCCGAAGTCGTAAAGTACAGCAAAGTTCCGTCTTCGCGAGCGCCGTGACGACTGATTTATTTTTCTTAAAAAAGGACTAAAAAATGACTGATTCCATCGTGATCGTATCTGCTGCCCGCACCCCTATGGGCAGCTTTCAGGGCGTGTTTTCGGCCCTGTCGGCCAATGACCTGGGTGGCGCGGCCATCAAGGCAGCGGTTGAGCGCTCGGGCGTAGCGCCTGAAGCCGTGAATGAAGTGCTGTTTGGCAATTGCCTGATGGCCGGCCAGGGCCAGGCGCCCGCACGCCAAGCCGGGTTCAAAGGCGGTTTGCCGATCAGCGCTGGTGCGGTGACACTGTCCAAAATGTGTGGCTCCGGCATGCGCGCGGCCATGTTTGGCCACGACATGCTGCTGGCTGGCAGTGTTGACGTGGTGGTGGCCGGCGGCATGGAAAGCATGACCAACGCACCCTACCTGTTGCAAAAAGCGCGGGGCGGTTACCGCATCGGCCACGACCGCATGTTTGACCACATGATGCTCGACGGCCTGGAAGATGCGTATGAGGCCGGTCGCTCAATGGGCACCTTTGGCGAAGACTGCGCCGCCAAATACGGTTTCACGCGCGAACAACAAGACAATTTCGCCATCACCAGCGCCCAGCGCGCCGTGGCGGCCACCCAATCCGGTGCGTTTGCGCCGGAAATCACACCGGTCACGGTCAGGGGGCGCGCCGGCGACACCGTGATTTCGACCGACGAAGCCCCTGGCAAAGTCAAGGTCGACAAAATCCCGTCGCTGAAACCCGCGTTCAAAAAAGACGGCACCATCACTGCGGCCAGCAGTTCCAGCATCAGCGACGGCGCGGCCGCCATGGTGATGATGCGCGCCTCGACCGCCGCCAAGCTGGGCCTCAAACCGCTCGCCAAAATCGTCAGCCACGCGGTGCACGCGCAAGAACCCAACTGGTTTGCCACCGCCCCGGTTGGCGCGGTCAACAAGGCCCTTGAAAAAGCCGGTTGGTCCGTGAAAGACGTGGACCTGTGGGAAGTGAACGAAGCCTTTGCCGTGGTGCCGATGGCACTGATGCATGACCTGAGCCTGAGCCACGACATCGTTAACGTGAATGGCGGCGCCTGCGCGCTGGGCCACCCGATTGGCGCGTCCGGCGCCCGCATCATGGTGACCCTGATGTACGCGCTGCAAGCCCGTGGCCTGAAAAAAGGCGTGGCGACGCTGTGTATCGGTGGCGGCGAAGGCACCGCCGTTGCCATTGAAATGCTATAAGTTGTATAGCTGCTTACGTAAGTAGGACGGGGTCGAGCCCCCTTCTGTTTAAATTTCTCACAAATACCAGAGCCCTCCACCCATGTTACTCACCCAAGACCAGGAAATGATCCGCGACGCGGTTCGCGACTTTGCCCAAGCCGAACTGTGGCCCCACGCCGCCAAGTGGGACAAAGAGCACTATTTCCCCAAGGAGGCGCACAAAGGCCTGGCCGCCTTGGGTGCTTACGGTATTTGCGTGCCGGAAGAGTTTGGCGGCGCCAACATGGACTATTTGACGGTGGCGCTGGTGCTGGAAGAAATCGCGGCCGGTGACGGTGGCACCAGCACCGCCATCAGCGTGACCAACTGCCCGGTCAACGCCATCCTGATGCGCTACGGCAACGACGCGCAAAAGAAGCAGTGGCTGACACCGCTGGCGCAAGGCCAGATGCTGGGCGCGTTTTGTCTGACCGAGCCGCATGTCGGTTCCGACGCCTCCAGCCTGCGCACCACCGCCGTGAAAGTGGGCGACGAGTATGTGATTAACGGCGTCAAGCAGTTCATCACCAGCGGCAAAAATGGCGACGTCGCCATCGTGATCGCCGTGACCGACAAGGGCGCTGGCAAAAAAGGCATGAGCGCCTTCATCGTGCCAACCAAGGCCCCCGGCTACGTGGTGGCGCGCATCGAAGACAAGCTCGGCCAGCACAGCAGCGACACCGCGCAGATCAACTTTGACGACTGCCGCATCCCGGCCGAGAACCTGATCGGCAAAGAAGGCGAAGGCTACAAGATTGCGCTCGGCGCGCTGGAAGGTGGTCGCATCGGTATCGCCGCGCAAAGCGTCGGCATGGCGCGCAGTGCGTTTGAGACCGCGCTGGCCTATTCCAAAGACCGCCAAAGCTTTGGCCAACCGATCTTCAACCACCAGGCGGTCGGGTTCAGGCTGGCCGATTGCGCGACGCAAATCGAGGCCGCGCGCCAACTCATCTGGCACGCCGCCGCCCTGCGCGACGCCGGTCGCCCGTGCCTGAAAGAAGCGGCGATGGCCAAGTTGTTTGCCAGTGAAATGGCGGAGCAGGTGTGCAGCGTGGCGATCCAGACCCTGGGTGGCTACGGTTATGTGAGCGACTTCCCTGTGGAGCGCATTTACCGCGACGTGCGCGTGTGCCAGATTTACGAAGGCACCTCAGACGTGCAGAAAATCATCATCCAGCGCGCGCTGGCTTGATGCGCTGATGCGGGGCAGGCTGGGCGTCACCCGATACGCCTGCGCTGCCCCAATAGGCTTAAATTAACAACTGGGTCAACTTGGGTTGGCCACATTGCCCCCACGGGGTACTCATCGTTAACTTTGCAGATGGCTCTGTGAAAATTCCTCGAATGCATCAGCCGGCAGTGGCTGGCTGAATAAGTAGCCTTGATAGCCATGGCAGCCCAGGTCTGCCAGGAAGTCTTTCTGTGCGGCGGTTTCGACGCCCTCGGCGATGACGTTCAATCTCAAACTTTCAGCCAGAACGAGCACCATTTTTGCAATGGCGGCATCGTTGGCGTCGGTCAGAATATTCGTGACAAAACACTTGTCGATCTTCAGTTGGTACAACGGAAGCCGTTTCAGGTGTGACAGCGATGAGTAGCCCGTGCCAAAGTCATCCAATGAAAAACGGACTCCCTTCTCCTTCAGAAGAAGCATCTTGGCGATGATGTCCTCCACGTCCTTCACCAAAAGACTCTCGGTCAGCTCCAGCTTGAGCCTGCGGGGATCAACCCCTGTGCCCTCAATGACGGCCATCACTTCATCCACAAAATATTTCTGATGGAACTGCCCCGCGCTCACGTTGACCGACATCGTCAAATGGGACAACGCCACCTGATTGGCCCACATGGCCAATTGCGTGCAGGCTGCCTTGAGTACCCAACGCCCCAAAGGGATGATCAGGTCGGTTTCTTCCGCGAGGGGGATAAATTCCAGCGGCGATACAAGGCCCCGTTGCGGGTGCTGCCAACGTACCAGGGCTTCAACGCCGGTCAAATTTCCATGCACATCCACCTGCGCCTGGTAGTGAAGCACCAGGTTCTCTTGCTCAATGGCCGCTCGCAACGCGCTTTCCAGCGCGGAACGGTTCGTGACGGCCTGCTGCATCTCTGTGTCGAAAAAGCAGATGGCATTGCGCCCTCCGACCTTGGCCTTGTACATGGCCAGATCGGCTTGTTTCATGAGGTCTCCAAGGGTGTCCATGTTTTCATTGAACAGGGTGACACCGATGCTGGGTGTGCTTTTGTACTTGTGCTGAGCGAGTTGGTAGGGCTGGTTCAGGGTCGCAAGAATGGTGTTGCCCACTAATTCGGTTTGACGGGTTGCTTCTGGCGCGTCATGACTCAGTCCCTCAATCATCACCACAAATTCGTCGCCCCCTAAACGCGCCACCGTGTCGCCCTCGCGGGTGCAGGATTCAAGTCGTTTGGCGACTTGTTGCAGCAGCAGGTCGCCAATGTCATGGCCGAGTGTGTCGTTGAGCGTCTTGAAATGATCGAGATCGATAAACATCAGGGCCGCGTATTGTTTGCTGCGGTCGCTTGACGTCATCGCCTGGTCAAGTCGATCCAGTAAAAGTCTGCGGTTAGGGAGGCTGGTCAGATGATCATAAAAGGCCAGGTGTCTGATTTCTTCTTCCGCCACTTTGCGCGCGGTGATGTCATGGTGAGCGCTGATGTAATGGGTGGTGATGCCATCCTCGTTCTTCAGGGCAGAAAGCGTCATCCACTTGGGATAAACCTCGCCATTCTTGCGGCGATCCCAGACTTCCCCCTGCCAGGCCCCTGCGTGTTTCGCGCCATCCCACATGGCATCATAGAAATGGGAAGTGTGCCGCCCTGACTTCAGCAGGTCGGGTTCCTGACCCACAACCTCATCGGCTGCGTAGCCCGTGATGTGGGTGAACGCCCGATTGACCTGGAGAATCACGCGGTTGGCATCGGTCACCATCATCGCCTCCTGCGAGTCGAAGGCTGCTGCAGCGATGCGCAGATCCGCGGTCCTTTCCTGCACAATCTCTTCGAGTTGATGGCGGTGTCTTTCCAGTTCTGCGTCTGTCTTCTTTCGCTCAGTGATGTCACGGGCGACCGACAGGTGCACCGTTCTACCCTGATCCTGCAAAGATACAGCGCTGGTCTCCAGCCAGCGACGCCGACCGTTGAACCCAATCACTTCGTATTGATGTTGAAGCGACTGGCCTCCCAGCACGAGCTTGAGATGTTCTGTATAGGCCTCGCGGCATTCCGGGGCAATCACATCAACCACGGCATGCCCGACAAGCTGTTTTTGCGAGTCCGCGTCGAATATCGCCAAGGCTGCCTGGTTCAAGTGCCTGACAATGCCACCCGCGTCGGTTGTGATGACCCCGTCACCGATAGCGTGCAACATCGCTTTGACGCGGTCTCGTTCTTCAGTCAGTGCATCGGTAATTTTGCGAAGTGCGCGCAGCGGCAAAATACGCATGACCACGAAGACCAAAAGACCGAGCGCCAGCCCGACCAGTGTGGCGACAAGGGTGTTGAGGGCTAGTTGTCTCTGAGACCCGGTAACAGCGATGCGGCCGACAACTTGTCCCGCGTCGGTTAATGCGTAGCTTCTGCTCAGGGCCGGTGTGGGTGGTGACGTCCCGCTTTCCAGTAAAAGCTTGCCTTGGGCATCGAATATCTGAACCAACTCATTAGTCAGTGGCACTGGCTCACGTGAAATGAGCCCCTGAATACGGTTCTCCGCGAACATCCAAACGTCCGGTGCATTGGCGATCAAACCGTTCAAGGCCGAAGCCTTGACCTTTGCCTTGAATTCCAAAGAATCCTTGGCATTGTCCAGTGCCGTGATGGCATAGCCAAGCGGCAGGCTGACCGTCACAGCCAAGGCGACGGCCATGGCCATGCGTGAAATGATCAGCGCTACCTGATCATCGCGTGCAACTTTCAGCTTGGCCATGTGGGTGCAGCGTCAACGAAACGTCAAGGAATCCAATGACCCGTCTGCAACAGAACTTCACGCCCGGCAGCGGATTTGATGAATTCAAAAAACTTTTGCACAGCCGCGTTGGGACGGCTTTTGTGACGAAATAAAAGCGTTTGATGAGGGTGTAGTCACCCGAAGCGCCGTTTTTAGGAGACGGCTCCAGGTTATCGATACTCAGGGCACGTAATGAGCGATGCTCGGACCTGATGAGCGCCAAAGTGGTGACGCCAATCGCACCGGGGATGCTTTCTATTTTGTCTGCGGCTTCCTGATCGATGACCGCGAACGGGAGTCCCGGACGAGTTTCTGCGATGAGAACCGCCTTCTCAATCCCTGCAGAAAGACTCTTCAATTGCTTGGTGTTGTCGTCATCCGGTTGACGCAGAACGGGGCGAATGACGGTGCCATCAGGCCATTTGACCAACGTGCCGGCGTATATGTCGGCGACCTGTGCACGCGTAATACCTGTGACGCGTGATTTCATCGACACCGCCAGCACCGTGGGCGTGCGTGCATATTCTGTTGCAAGCAAGCCATCTTTGCGTTCAGCATCGGTCGGAACGCGTGAAGCAATCCCAATGTCAAGCGCCCCTCTGGGGACGGCCTTGATCGCACCACTGCTTCCCAGACTTTCCAGCACGGTGACCGTCATCGTGGGATTCGTTTTTGAGAAAGCGGCGCCAAGCAGACGTATCGTGCCGAGTCCGTTGCCGGTTCCGCCAATCTTGATTTCTTCGGCCACCGCAGCGCAGGAAAGCAAGGTCAAGAGGGGCGCAAGGACCCAAGATCCGAGAACCCATAATTGCCCAAATCGAGTATTTTTCATAAGCTCCCAATATCGTGACACAGGGTGTGTTGAATAATTATGAAAGAATTGATCCGTCACGACTGTAGGGAGTTCTCGACAGTTGTTGTCATCAAACTTCGCTAGTGCAAAAAAGGGCAGGCGCCATACCAAGTGCTTGTGGCCTCCATTTCGTCAGAATGCAGTCGACCTGCATAATTCGCCCATGCGAAAAGGCAATTTCTCAGCCATGAAATCAGTGGCACCGTGGTGTCTGGTTTTTCTCATGGCAGGGTGTGCCGCACCCCCAACCACGAAGCACGACACCAGTCCAGCCCCTGTGTCCGCTGCGCCCGCACCCGCGCAGGGCGATAGTTACAAATGGCTCAATCGCCTGACCTGGGGAGCGACTTCTTCCTTGGTCGAGAGTCAGGGACGCAAAAGTTTCGACGCCTACCTGAACCAGCAACTCCACCCGCCAGCCGCACATCTGCCCGATGCCATCCAAAGCCAGATTCAGGCGATGACGATCAGCCAACGTCCTTGGGTGGCGCTGGTGCAAGACCTGGAGCAGCAACGCAAAGAGGTCGCGGCCTTGACCGACAACGATGCCAAAAAAGCGGCTCAGCAAAGTTACCAGCAGGCGCTCAATCGGCTGGCCAAAGAGGCGGCCACGCGCCATATCTTGCGGGCGCTTTATTCGCCCAACCAGTTGCAGGAGCAGATGAACTGGTTTTGGCTGAATCATTTCAGCGTGGCGCAAAGCAAGCACAACCTGCGGGCGATGGTGGGCGACTATGAAGAGTCGGCGATTCGCCCGCACGCACTGGGCAAATTTCGCGATCTGCTGGCGGCGGTGGTTTACCACCCGGCCATGCTGCGTTACCTGGACAACGATCAAAACGGCGTCGGGCGCCTCAATGAGAACCTGGCCCGTGAGCTGATGGAACTTCACACACTCGGCGTGGACGGGGGTTACAGCCAGGGCGATGTGCAGGCGCTGGCGCGGGTGCTGACCGGCGTTGGGGTCAGTCTGCAGCCCGGCAACCCGACCAGCAAGCATGAGTTGCAAACGCATTACGTGCGCCGTGGCCTGATGGAGTTCAACCCGGCGCGGCATGACGCAGGGGATAAACAGTTGCTGGGGCAGCCGTTACGCGGCAAGGGTTTGGCAGAAGTAGACGAGGCGATTACCCGACTGGCGCGCCATCCTGCCACCGCCCGCTTCATCAGCCGCAAACTGGCCCAGTTCTGGCTCGCCGATGAACCGCCCCAGCCCTTGCTGCAGCGCATGAGTCAGACCTTTACCCGCACCGATGGCGACATCGCGGAGACGCTGAAAACACTGCTGACCTCGCCCGAGTTTGCGCAAGGCGCCGGCAAGAAGTTCAAGGACCCGATGCACTACGTGATCTCGGCCGTGCGGCTGGCGTATGACGACAAGCCGATCCTCAATGCCGGACCGATTCTGAACTGGCTCAACCGCATGGGCGAGCCGCTGTACGGGCACCAGACGCCGGATGGCTACCCGGTGAATGAGTCGGCCTGGGCCAGTCCGGGCCAGATGGTGCTGCGTTTTGAAATTGCCAAAGCGATTGGTTCGGGCAGTGCCGGCTTGTTCAAGTCCGATGGGGCGCAGCCACAAGAGCGGGCCGCTTTTCCGCAACTCTCCAACGCGCTGTATTTCCAGTCGATCCAGAAAACCTTGAGCAGCGGCACGCGCAAGGCGCTGGAGCAGGCCGCATCCGCCCCGGAGTGGAATACCTTTTTGCTGTCGTCGCCTGAGATGATGGCGCGCTAAAACCCCCGCGGGAGCGACCATGCAACGACGTCAATTTGTTCATGCCTTGGGTGCTTCTGTGCTCACGGTCGGCGCCGGCCAGTTGCTGGCCGCAGGCGCCAACCTGCCCCGGTTTCTGCTGGTTTTTTTGCGCGGCGGCTACGATGCCGCCAACTTGCTGGTGCCCGTGAGCAGCAATATTTACTACGAGTCGCGGCCCAACATCGCCATCGCCCGGCCCGCCAACGACCTCACTTCAGCTTTGCCTTTGAACGCTGATTGGGGCATGCACCCGGCTTTGCGTGAGACGGTTTACCCGTTGTTCAAAAATGGCGAGGCCGCGTTTATTCCCTTTGCCGGGACCGCAGACACCTCGCGCAGCCATTTTGAAACGCAGGACAGCATGGAACTCGGCCAGCCGCTGGACCAAAGCAAGAACTACCGCTCGGGGTTTTTGAACCGGCTTGCCGCCGTGATTCAGGGTGCGGCACCGATGTCATTCACTGACCAGCTTCCGCTGGTGTTTCAGGGCGGCGTGCAGGTGGCCAATACGGCGCTGCGTTCGGTGGCCAAACCCGCCGTCGATGCCCGCCAGAGCAGCATCATTGCGTCGATGTACCAGGGCACCGGGCTGGCCAAAAGTGTTGCGGGCGGTTTTGCCGTGCGCGACGAGGTGCTGCGGGAGTTGACGGGCGAGATGGACGCCGCCAACCGCAGCGCCATCAGTGCCAAAGGCTTCGAGCTGGAGGCCCGGCGCATTGCGCGACTGATGAAAGATCGCTACAACATCGGATTTGTGGATGTCGGCGGCTGGGACACCCATGTGAACCAGGGCGGCGCCAGTGGTTATCTGGCCAACCGGTTTGACGAGCTGGGCCATGGTTTGGCGGGCTTTGCACAGGAGATGGGCGACCAGTGGCGCAATACCACGGTGGTCGTCATGAGCGAGTTTGGCCGCACGTTTCGCCAGAACGGCAATCAGGGCACCGACCACGGGCATGGCAGCGTTTTCTGGGTGCTGGGTGGGGGTATTCGGGGCAACAAAATCGCTGGCGAACAGGTGGCGGTGACGCCCGGCACGCTGTTCCAGAACCGTGATTTCCCGGTGCTCAACGACTACCGTGCGGTGCTGGGCGGGCTCTTTGCCCGGCTCTATGGGCTGAGCCCGGCGCAAAGCGGGCAGGTGTTTGCGGG
>NZ_JBAWYV010000060.1:0-19927 GCF_037143375.1 Rhodoferax sp.
TTTTTTTGAGCTTGAAAAAGCTTTATTCGACCTTGGCCTTGGAGCGCAGTTCTTCCTGGTATTTACCCATTTTTTGCTGTTGCAACTGTTGCGTGATTTGAGGTTTGACATCCTCAAACTTGGGCAACTGAGCGTCACGGATGTCGTCCAGGCGGATGATGTGGTAACCAAACTGGGTTTTGACCGGGGTTTCGGTCATTTTGCCCTTGGCCAGACCGGTCATGGCAGCTGAGAATTCAGCCACGTAGTTGCCAGCGCCAGCCCAATCGAGGTCGCCGCCCTTGGCGCCCGAACCTGGGTCCTTGGAAGCCTTCTTGGCGATGTCTTCAAACTTGCCGCCTTTTTTCAGTTGGGCAATGATGGCCTTGGCCTGGTCTTCTTTTTCCACCAGGATGTGACGGGCCTTGTACTCTTTGCCGCCGTTGGAGGCCGCGAACTTGTCGTACTCCGCTTTGATATCGGCGTCAGTCACGGGGTTAGTTTTTTGGTAGTTGGTGAACAGCTCACGAATCAACAGGGTCTGGCGCGCCAGTTCCATCTGGGTCTTGAAATCTTCAGTGGTCTCGTAGCCTTGTTTCTGGGCTTCCTGGATGAAAATTTCGCGGGCGATCACTTCGTCTTTGATCTGGCCTTCCATTTCAGGCGTCACCGGGCGACCCGAGCGCGCAATTTGCTGCGACAGGGCTTCGATACGTGACTTGGGGACGGCCTTGCCGTTGACGATGGCGACGTTTTGCGCCAGCACCACGGGTGCCAGGGTGCACAGCATGACGGCAGAAGCAACGGCAGTTAAAAGTTTCATTTTCATTCGGGGTTCCCTAATTAAAAAGTATTAAATATTCAGGTTCAAACGGGGGGTAAGTGGGCTTCAATCGCCAAAGCGTGGAGGCCCTGGGCAATGAAATCTTGCAGCGAATCATACACAAGGCGATGGCGCATCACGACTGACTTGCCCGTAAATAAATGTGAAGTGATTTTCACCCTGAAATGAGTGCCGGCGCCGGTGCCGTTCGACCCTGCATGGCCGTTGTGCTGGTAGCTTTCGTCCACCACTTCGAGGGTGACGGGTTGAAGCTTTTCACGCAAGCGCTGCTCAAGCAGCAGGGCAGTGGGCGCCGCCAAGGGAGTGGGGTGGGTCATGGTGCTGCCTTGGGGGTTGTGGGTTCGTCGGGTTTGAGGTAACGCGATATATAAAAGCCCTGGCCCACGATGAAGACCAGCGGAAACGCGTAGCCCCAGAGCTTGAAGTTAACCCAGGCTTCGGTGCTGTAGTAGGCGGCCACATAGCCGTTGATGATTGACATGAAGGCGCTGTAGATCACCCACACCAGATTGAGTCGCATCCAGACCGGGTCAGGCAGCTCCATCTGGCTGCCCAGCATCAGCTTCAAAAAGTTCTTCTTGTAGACCCAAACCGCCAGCGCCAGCCCGATCGCCATGGCGGCGTACAGCACGGTCGGTTTCCATTTGATGAATCGGTCGTCGTGCAAGGCAAGCGTCAGGGCGCCAAACACCAGCACCAGCGCCAGGGTGATTTTGTGCATCATCGTCAGCTTGCGGTCGATGACGTAGATCAGCACCATTTGCAGCACGGTGGCGGCCATCAGCACGCCGGTGCCCACGTAGATGTCGTACGACTTGTACGCGCCAAAAAAGAGCAGGATAGGAAAGAAGTCGATCAGTATTTTCATGTTGGTGTGAAGTTTAACGAGGCCGAGTTCATGCAGTAGCGCAGGCCGGTGGGGGCCGGGCCGTCCTCAAACACATGACCCAGATGCGCACCGCAGTCGGCGCAATGCACTTCGGTGCGCTTGGCCCACAGCTTGCCATCGACCTGGGTGCCCACCGCCGCTTCATTGATCGGCTGAAAGTAGCTCGGCCAGCCGCAACCGGCGTCGAACTTGGCATTTGCGTCAAACAGCGGTTTGTCGCAGCAGATGCACTTGTAAATGCCTGCAGCCTCGTTGTCCGCGTATTTGCCGGTGTAAGGGCGCTCAGTGGCTTCGTGGCGGGTCACGTCGAAGGCCGAAGGCTCAGCGCCTTTGGTGGCCAGCAAGGCTTTCCACTCGGCATCGGTTTTGGTGATTTTGTAGGTCATGGTCGCATTCTCGGTGGTCTGTGTGTCAGGAACTGCAGCTGATCTCGATGCTGCTGGCCCAATCAGGCGGAAAGTCGGCGTACGCCTCAAAACCGGGGTGTTCCTCAAAGGGAGATTCAAGCAGATTCAGCAAAGTATCGACCTGAGAAAAGTCTTTAAGTTTCGCCGCCCGGATGGATTGTTCGCCCAAATGATTGCGCAGCACAAACTTCGGGTTGGTTTTAAGCATTAAATCGGTCGCTAGCCCCCGTGCTACCTGCGTAAGTCGCTCTGAATAACGTAGCAACCAGGCGTCGGCCGCGTGGCGGTCCAGAAACAGGTCGCGCACGGTTTGATTGTCGGTGCCCGCGCTGGCGTGGCTCAGACGGCGCCAGAAGATGGTGTAGTCGACCCGGTCCTGGGCCAGTAATTTCAGAATGTCTTCAATCAGCAGGCGGTCAACTGCCGCAGTGCTGTCGCCGGCATGGGCCAGCCCCAGCTTGGCGCACATCAGTTTTTCAAACGCTGCCGGGAAAACGGTTTTGTAGGACTCCAAGGCAGCCAAGGCCAACTCTTGCTCACTGATCAGGGGCAACAGCGCTTGCCCCAAGCAAAACAGGTTCCAGTGGGCGATGTTGGGTTGTTTGTTAAAGGCATAGCGGCCCCGGTCGTCGGAGTGGTTGCAGACGTGGTCGGGGTCATAGGCATCCAGAAACTGGAACGGGCCGTAGTCAATGGTCAGGCCCAGCACGCTCATGTTGTCGGTGTTCATCACGCCGTGGCAAAAGCCGACCGATTGCCACTGCGCCACCATGTGGGCGGTGCGCTCGCTCACCGCTTGGAGCAGGGCGGCGTAGGGGTTGCCGGCAAACTGATCCCCGGTTCGGCACTCGGGATAAAACTTGTCAATCACATAGTCGGCCAGCGTTTTGAGCTGCGCGTGCTGGCCGCTGTGTGAAAAATGTTCAAAGTGGCCGAAGCGCACAAAACTGGGCGCCACCCGCGTCACCACTGCGGCGGTCTCGATGCTTTCACGGTAGATTTCTTCATCCGAGCCGGTCACGCACAGGGCCCGCGAGGTGGCTATGCCCAGGCCCTGCATCGCCTCGCTGCACAAAAACTCCCGAATGCTGGAGCGCAGCACCGCGCGACCGTCCCCCCGGCGCGAGTAGGGCGTGAGTCCGGCGCCTTTGAGTTGCAGTTCCAGCCCGCCTTCGGTTTCGCCCAGCAGAATAGCCCGGCCATCGCCCAGTTGTCCGGCCCACTGACCAAATTGGTGGCCGCTGTAAACGCTGGCCAGCGGTTGCGTGCCTGACAAGGGTTGGTTGCCGGACAGCACTTCGAGTAACTCTTGGGAATTCAACCAATCGCTATCCAGTCCAAGCGCTTTGGCCACCGAAGCGCTGCGGCCCACCCAATAGGGCGCTGGCAGCGGTTGAGGGGCGAGCGGGGTGTAAAAACTTCGGCCCAGTTGCGCAAAACTGTTGCGCCAGGTCAAGCCGACATCGAGTGTTTTAAGGTTGCTTGGTGCCATGTTCATGGCCGGAATTGTCTCGCAGAGGGTCTGAGCCTACCGATGGCGGGGTTATCAAAGGCCCGTGACATTGTGGGGACAGCGTGCGTTTCGTCAATGACTTAGCGGCTTAACCATGAGATTTTCCAATTTCCAACCATCACAAATTTCCCTCATGCCATGACTACAGCCGTGATCGTTTCCACCGCCCGCACCCCGCTTGCCAAAAGCTGGAAGGGCGCTTTCAACATGACCCATGGTGCGACCTTGGGTGGCCATGCCGTTGAACACGCCATCTCCCGTGCCGGCATTGAGGCGGCCCAGGTGGACGACGTCATCATGGGCTGCGCCTTTCCGGAAGGAGCGACCGGCTCCAACATTGCCCGGCAGATCGCCTTGCGTGCGGGTTGCCCGGTGTCCGTGCCCGGCATGACGGTCAACCGGTTTTGCTCTTCGGGCTTGCAAACCATCGTGCTCGCAGCCCAGCGCGTGATGGCGGGCGAGGGTGATATTTTTGTGGCTGGGGGTCTGGAGAGTATCTCGTGCGTGCAGCAGCAGATGAACACTCACATGCTCAACGATCCGTGGTTGCAACAGCACAAGCCCGAGATTTACTGGAGCATGCTGCAAACCGCCGAGCTGGTGGCCAAGCGCTACAACATCAGCCGCCAAGCCATGGACGAGTTCGGCGCAGCCAGTCAGCAGCGCGCCACGGCGGCGTTGGCAGCAGGACTATTCCATGACGAAATCACACCAATCACCGTCACCATGGGCGTGATCGACAAGGTCATGGGCCTGATCTCCAAAAAAGTCACCGTCAGCCAGGACGAAGGCATTCGCGCAGGCACCACCGTCGAAGGCATCAGCGGCTTGCGGTCAGCGCTGCCGGGTGGCTTGATTTCAGCCGGCAATGCCAGCCAGTTTTCTGATGGCGCGGGTGCGGTGGTGGTGATGAACGAGGTGCTGGCCGAGAAAAAAGGCCTCAAGCCCTTGGGCCGTTTTCTGGGCTTTGCCGTGGCGGGCTGCGAGCCGGACGAAATGGGCATCGGGCCGGTATTTGCCATTCCCAAAGTGCTGGCGCGTCTGGGGCTCAAGGTCAGCGACATTGACCTGTGGGAACTCAACGAAGCCTTTGCCGTGCAGGTGATTTACTGCCGCGACCGCCTCGGTATTCCCCAAGACTACCTCAACGTGAATGGTGGCGCCATTGCAGTCGGCCACCCTTATGGCATGAGCGGCCAGCGCCTCACCGGGCACGCCCTGATCGAAGGCCAGCGTCGCGGTGCCAAACGCGTCTGCATCACCATGTGCATTGGCGGTGGCATGGGGGCAGCGGGCGTTTTTGAGGTGCTGTGATCAAACGACGACTGAGCCGCATGACGAGGCGGTTTTCTTAGGCTATCCGTATTTTGTTGTGTACAAGCGCTAAATCTTGCCTTCTTCGATTAGCCTGACCCATGTTGATATTTCGGTTCCGATGTTTCATCCGTACAAACCGGCCGTGCATCAGGCCGCGTTTCCCTAATTCGTATCTGGCTCGCTAGGCTCAGTCGGATCGAAACCATCCTGAGTAAGCAAATCAAAGTCAGACTGATACAGCCGGTCCTGAATTATTCGGTATTTCTCGAATTCGCTTTCAGCATGTGTTTTGGCAATTTCTGCAGTGACTTTTCCGGCATCCTGCAAAACATCGCGGTCCCATACTTTCAGAAACCTGCCCAACCTTACTTCCCAATCCGCCATGGTCATGGGAATTCGGCGCATGGCCTGAGCTTCGGCCATATCGAGGTAGGCCGAAACAATCCGCTGCATTTGTGCCAATTCGAACTCCGAGAGATAGTTTTTGGCAATGGAGACATCGTATTTTTGAATCTTCTGGTTGGGTGCTCCATCCCAAGTGGTCAAACCCATGTTTTCCTTCTGATGGGCGGCCCGATCCATGATTGCTTCAGCCGCCGTCCGCCCGTGAATGGCGTAGTGCAACTTGTTTTGAACCGCTGCAAAGAAGCGTTTGGTTGCCGTGGCGGAAGAATCGTAGTCCAGGGCAGTTGCGTAGATGTCAGTGATTTTTTGGTAGAACTTGCGCTCTGAAAGTCGGATTTCACGAACCTGTTCAAGTTGACGCTCAAAAAATTCATTGTCCAAAATGCTGCCGCCCTTTTTTTGACGCTCAACATCCATAACCCAACCTTGAATCGTGTAATCCTTCACAATTCTGTTGGCCCACTTGCGAAACTGCACAGCCCGTTCGTTTTCGATCTTAAAGCCAACTGCGATGATGGCTTGCAGGCTGTAATGCTTGACTTTGTAGCTCTTGCCATCTGTGGCAGTTATTAAGTAATCCTTAATAACTGCCTGCTCCTGAAGTTCATCAGTGGCAAAAATACGCTTCAAATGTTGGTTGATGGCAGGAACCGAGACATCGTAGAGTGTCGCCATCATCTTTTGCGTCAGCCAGATGTTTTCGTCCTCATAACGCATTTCCACGCTGGATTCCGAGTCACCCTCCGCTGCAACGAAAGTCAAATATTCCGCTGCTGATGACCGAACAATGCTAACGACCAGGGGTGTTTTTTGTTTCTTTGTCATTGAAATATTTCTACCGTTTACGTAATCTGCATGTCTAAGGGATCCACTAGTTTTCTGGTTTTGGGAGCCTTTGCGGTTTCGCCGAGATTGCTATATCAACAACGAAATATGGATAGCCTTTTCATATAACGAAGTTTGTCATGTTGACTGGTAAGTTGATGGCGTTGAATTGGCTGAGCCACTCGAAGGCGGCCGCTTGCGGCAGGGGGCGGCTGAAGTAGTAACCCTGAAAAGCATCGCAACCCAGGTTGGTCAGGTAAGCGCGCTGGGCCTGCGTTTCGACGCCTTCGGCAATCACGGTGAACCCCAAATTGTGGGCCAGGCCGATGGTGGCAGCACAGATCGCGGCATCGTTGGCGTCGGTTTCCAGGTCTTGCACAAAAGCCCGGTCGAGCTTGAGGTAGTCCAGTGGCAGGCGCTTGAGGTAGGCCAGCGATGAGTAGCCGGTGCCAAAGTCGTCCATCGCCAGACGCACGCCCAAGGCCCGAATCAGCCCGAGTCGCTCGATGGAGGCCACGGGGTCTTGCATGGCCACTGATTCGGTGATTTCCATCGTCAGCGCCTGGCCCGGTAAACCACTGTCTTGCAGCGCTTGGGCAATGCGTTGCGGCAGGGTGGCGTTGCGTAGCTGAATGGCACTGAGGTTGACGGCCATGGTCAGGTCTGGCAAGCCGCATTGGCGCCAGCGCGCCAGGATTTGACAGGCCGTTTGCAGTGCCCAGTCGCCTATTTCGTTAATCAGGCCGAGTTCTTCTGCCAATGGAATGAACTCGTTGGGTGGCACCAGCACCCCGTTGGGTTTTTGCCAGCGAATCAGCGCTTCCACGCCAATGGCACGCTCCCCGGTGACGTCGAGTTGCGGTTGGTAGTGCAGCACAAATTGTTGTTGTGTGACCGCATCGCGCAGGTCGAGTTCCAGGGCCAGGCGCTCGGCTGCGGCCGTCATCATGGCGGCATCGAAGAAGTGAAACACCCCTTTTCCAGCGCTCTTGGCGTGGTACATGGCGATGTCGGCGCTTTGCATCAACGCGCCGCGGTCCTGCCCGTCTTGCGGGTAAAAACAGATGCCGATGGAAACCGATGCCCGCAGCGAATGCCGGCCCAGTGCAATCGGCTGGCGCAAGCTGTCGATGATCTTGCTGGCCACGCTGGAGGCATCCTGGGGGTCATCGAGTTCGGCCAGCACCACCACGAACTCGTCGCCACCGAGGCGGGCCACGATGTCGTTGTCGCGCACCGTGGCGCTCAGGCGCTTGGCCACGGCGCACAAAAATTCGTCACCAATGCCGTGCCCCAGTGTGTCGTTGATGGACTTGAAGTTGTCCATGTCCAGAAACATGACCGCCAGGCGCCGGTCATGGCGGCGCGCGTCGGCCACCAGTTGGTCAAGACGGGCTTCGAGCGTGTAGCGGTTGGCCAGCCCGGTGAGCGCATCGCGGTGCGCTAGCCGCTCGATTGCCTCGGCCGCCTGATGCTGCTCGGTCACATCGGTGTAGATCGTGACAAAGCTGCCATCGGCCAGTGGCAGACCGCGCACATCCAGAATGCTGCCATCCGGTCGGGTGCGTGTGAACTGGTGCGGTAAATGCAGGCGTGCCCGGTCCATCAGTTGTTGAACCTGAACTTCCGCGTCACCTACGCCGTATTCACCGCGCGCGGCATTGAATCTGAAAAAGCGCTCCAGCGTCGGGTTGTTTTCAAACAACTCAGCCGGAAAATTGAGCAAGCGGGCGTATTCCGTGTTGTGGACCAGCAAACGCAGGTCGGCCCCAAACAGCGTGACGCCCCCGGGGATGTTGTCAACCAGGGTCTGAAATACCTCGCTTTGGTGGCGCAGTTCGCGCTCAATCGTTTTTTGCTCGGTGATGTCCGAGTAGATGGTGACAAAACCGCCATGTGGCATTGGTGCACCGCGCAGGTCAATGACCGTGCCATCGGGGCGCGTGCGCTCCAGTCGGTGCGTCACCGGGTGGGCCGCCTTTTCGACGATGTCTGCCACAAAGCTGTCGACGTCAACCTCGCCATACTCCCCGCGCTCGGCGTTCCAGCGGGTCAAATCCGCAAAATGGGTGTGTTGCGTCAGCATGTCTCGGGTAAAGCCGAGCAGCTTGACGGCCTGTTCGTTGATCAGCAGCAACTGGAGGTTTTTGTCATACACACTGACCCCGCCGGGCAGGTTGTCGATCAGGGTTTCCAGAAGTTCGGTCTTTTCCGTCAGGGCTTGCTCGCGCTGCTTGCTGTCGGTGACGTCGGTGTAGCTGGTCACAAAGCCTACGGTTTTTCCGTCCACCTGCATCGGCCGACCTTCCACCAGGTGCGTGCGGCCATTGGGCCGTGTGCGCTCAAAACGGTGGGGCTGAAACTTCATGGCCATGGCGCGCCGCTGCGCCACCAGTTCGACGGGGTCGCCGGGACCGTATTCGCCGCGCAAGGCCGGGTACATCAGCAAGTCATCAAAAGAGGCGTCGGGGTACGCACTCTCGGGAGGCAGGTTGAGCACTTCAAGCAAAGTGGCGTTCCAGCATTTGAGCTGGAGCTGGTCATCAAACACCGAAATGCCTTGTGGCAGGTGGTCCACCACGCTGCTCAGGTAGGTGGCCTGCTCGCGCAAGGCGGACTCGTTGCGTTGCTGGTCGGTGATGTCGGTATAGATGCTGATGAAGCCGCCATTCGGTAGCGGTCCCCCGTTGATTTCAAACACACGCCCGTTGGGTCGGGCGCGCTTGAAACGGTGCGCCAGTCGCTGGTTCGCCAAGGCCATGCGCTCCTGCGTCAGTTGGTGCGCGTCACCGGCGCCGTAATCGCCGCGCAAGGCATTGAATAGTGTCATTTCTTCCAGCGTGGGCAAGCTGGGCTCGAACATGGTCAAGGGGAAATCAAGCATATCGACCAGCAAGCGGTTGATGGCCAGCAGTCTGAAATCACGGTCAAAAATGCCAATGCCCACCGGCAGGTGATCCAGCATGGCCCGGTAATTAGCCAACTCGTCACTGGCGACCAGTGCTGAGGAAAAGTGACCGCTGAGAATCATGGGTGATTTTGGGGTAGACGAGGATTGAGGTTGGTTATTGTGCGCCCTAAACACACGACAAACGCACTCTCAAGGGGTATTGCCACGGCTACACTCGGCGCCGTGAGTTTATTCAAATCTGCCTCTATTGTTTCGCTGTTAACCCTGCTGTCGCGCATCACTGGCTTGGTGCGCGAGTTGCTGATTGCCTCCACGTTTGGGGCCAGTGCGCTGACCGATGCGTTCAATGTGGCGTTTCGCATCCCCAACCTGTTTCGCCGCTTTTTTGGCGAAGGCGCCTTCAGTCAGGCGTTTGTGCCGGTGCTGGCAGCCTCCAAGGCGCAGCACGGAGAGGCTGCCACAAAAATCCTGATTGACGACGCAGCCACGGTGTTGGCGTGGTCTCTGGCGGTTCTCAGCCTGATCGGTGTGGCCGCGGCCCCGGCGCTGGTCTGGGCCATGGCCAGTGGTCTGCAGCAAAGCCCGCGCGGTTTTGAGGTGGCCGTGGTCATGACGCGCTGGATGTTTCCGTACATCGCCTTCATGTCGATGGTGGCCTTGGCCGCTGGGGTGCTCAACACCTGGCGCCGCTTTGCCGTGCCTGCCGCCACGCCGGTGTTGTTGAACCTTTGCATGATTGGTGCCGCCTGGCTCGGCGCACCCTGGTTCAAGTCGATGGGCCTGGAGCCGATTTATGCGCTGGCGGGCGGTGTGCTGCTGGGCGGTGTGCTGCAACTGGTGGTGCAATGGCTGGCCTTGAAGCAGCTGGGTCTGATGCCAAAAATCAGTTTGCGAATGCAAGCGCTGCGCTCGGCCTGGGCCGATCCGGGCACCAAAAACATTCTCAAACTGATGGGCCCGGCTTTGCTGGGCGTGAGCGTGGCGCACATCTCGATGCTGATCAACACACAAATTGCCTCGCGTCTGATGGCCGGCAGCGTGAGCTGGATCACCTATGCCGACCGCTTGATGGAGTTCCCCACCGCCATGCTCGGCGTGGCGATGGGTGTCGTGCTGATGCCGCAACTCGCAGGTGCGCGGGCTTCGGGCGACACCGCCAGATACTCCGCCATGCTGGACTGGGGTTTGCGACTGGTCGTGTTGCTGGCCGTACCCTGTGCGGTGGCGCTGATGGCCTTTGCCAAACCGCTGGTGGCTGTGCTGTACCACTACGGCGCCATGACTGATTTTGATGTCCAGCAGATTACCTCGGCGCTGATGGGATGGGGCGTGGGCCTGGTTGGCATCGTGGCCATCAAGGTGCTGGCGCCGGGCTACTACGCCAACCAAGACACCAAAACCCCGGTCCGCATCGCCATCGCCGTGCTGGTCATCACCCAGTTGCTCAATATCGGGCTGGTGCCGGTGTTTGCTCACGCGGCGCTCACGCTGTCGATTGGCATCGGCGCCATGATCAATGCCGTTTGGCTGCTGGTGGGCTTGCTCAAGCGCGGTAGTTACAAGCCCGAGCCCGGCTGGGGCGTGTTTGTGCTGCAGGTGATTGCCGCTTGCGCCTTGTTGATGGTGTTCCTGATGTGGGCCAACAGCGCCTTTAACTGGACCCAGTTGCGCAGCGAGAGTTTTAAGAGAATTTGGCTTCTAGCCCTCGTGCTGCTTGCGTCAGCAGCTATTTATTTTGTAGCGCTTTGGGCGGCGGGCTTGAAACTTCGTCAGTTCATGCGCCGCTGAGTTTGCACAGCTGTGTCGACCTGGGTTTGCGTAAGCGCAAGGTGCGCGAGAATCTCCGGTTGATTAATCGATAGATGCGCCCCATGACCACCCCCCAAACGCCCACCCTCAACGCCACTGCTACTGCATCGTTGTCGATCGGTCAGGCGCTGCGCTTGAAAGCAGAAATGATCGTCTGTGAGAAAGAGTCGCTGTCGCTGGACGTTGTTGCCGAGATGTCACCAGAAGATGCGCAACTGCTGTTCCATGAACTGCGCGTGCATCAAATCGAACTGGAAATGCAAAACGAGGAGTTGCGCCGGGCAGCGCTCGCGCTGGACGCCGAGCGCACACGCTATTTCGATCTCTATGACATGGCACCCGTCAGTTATTGCACGCTCGACGAGCAGGGATTGATTTTGCAAGCCAACATGACTGCGGCTAATCTGTTGGGCGTGACGCGCAGCGAGATGGTGAACCAGTCGGTCACGCGCTTTATTTTTAGTGACGATCAGGATATCTATTACCTGCACCAAAAACAGCACGCCTTGTCTGACCAACCCCGGTCGTGCGAGTTGCGGATGGTAAAAAATAACGGCACTCTTTTGTGGGTGAAATTGCAGGTCACGACCACACGACCGCCTGGAAAAGAGGCGCTGCATCGTGTGGTGCTCGCCGATATCTCTGAACGCAAGTTGGCCGAGGTGGCCTTGCAATTGAGTGACCATGCCCTGAAAGCAATCTCCCAAGGGGTACTGATTACCACGCCGGACCAGCGCATTCTCTCGGCCAATCACGCGTTCGAGTCGATCACCGGCTACTGTGAAAAAGACATTTTGGGCTTGAACTGCCGTTTTCTCCAGGGGCCCCTGACCGAGCCCGCCACGGTGCAGGCCATTCACGTTGCAATGCAGGAAGGGCGCACCTTTACAGGTGAGATTCTCAACTACCGAAAGGATGGTTTCCCCTTCTGGAATGAGCTCAGCATCTCTCCGGTGCAGGATGTGCAGGGCGTGTTGACGCACTTTATTGGCGTCACGCGGGACATCTCTGAGCGCAAGGCCATGCAGGTGGCACGGGACGAAGCGCTGGACCGTCTGCAGAAGATCGCAGGGCACATTCCAGGCGTGGTTTACCAGTATCTTTTGCGCCCCGATGGAAGCTCATGCTTTCCGTTTGCCAGCGAAAAAATAAAATCGATTTACCGCCTGAGTCCGGAAGAAGTGCGGGAAGATGCGGCCAAGGTCTTTGCCATCATCCATCCTGACGACCACGTGGCGATCACGGTGTCCATCCTTCAGTCGGCGCAGGACCTGACGGCCTGGAGCCATGAATACCGGGTGCGGTTCGAAGATGGCACGGTACGCTGGTTGTTGGGCAATGCCTTGCCGCAGCGCCAAGACGATGGCGGCACCTTGTGGCATGGTTTCATCACTGATATCACCGAGCGCAGGCAGGTGGAGGAGACGCTGCGGGATCACTCACGGCAGTTGCGTGCGCTCTCCCGGCACGTGCTGCAAGCCCAGGAAACTGAGCGGCGTCGCCTGGCGATTGAGTTGCATGACGAACTGGGCCAGTCGCTCACCGCCATCAAGATCAATCTGCAGGCGCATGAACGATTCAAGGACCAGATGCCCAGCGATCTTTTTGCAGAAAACATTCGCATCGTGGAAGATGCCTTGCAGCAAGTCAGGCGCTTGTCACTGGCGCTGCGTCCGTCGATGCTGGACGACCTGGGCCTCCTCCCGGCGCTGCGCTGGATTGCCGAACAGTCAGCCGCACGCGGCGGTTTTACAGTGACGATTGACTCCGCCATTCCACTGGAGCGGCTCGCCCCCGAAATTGAAACAGCCTGTTTTCGCATCGTCCAGGAGGCGTTGACCAACATCATTCGCCATGCCCATGCTGCACGAGTCGCTATTGAGTTGTTGCAAGAGGGCGGTTCGTTGTTGCTCTGCGTCCGTGACGATGGCGTTGGTTTTGATATTGCGGCGATGCACGAGCGCGCCTTGGCCGGTGGCAGTATTGGCGTGCTGGGTATGCAGGAGCGCGCTGTGCTGATAGGTGGTGAGCTGGAAATAGTGTCGAATGCGACCAAGGGCAGCGCCATTCGCGTGCGCTGTCCCATGCGTTTGCGCGGGGTACAGCCATGAAGCCGATGCGTGTGTTATTGGCGGATGACCACATTCTGGTTCGAGCAGGATTGCGAAAACTGCTGGAGTCTGTGCCTGATCTGGAAGTGGTGGGCGAGGCCAGCGATGGCTTGGCGCTGATCGCCCTGGTGGCAGAGTTGCAGCCGGACTTGGTGTTAATGGACATTGCCATGCCCGGCCTGAACGGTTTGGATGCCACCGCCCGGGTCATGAAGGAGTGGCCACAGACCCGTGTCCTGATCCTGTCAATGCACCAGAACGAAGAATATGTGCGCCAAGCCCTGCGTCATGGAGCAGTGGGGTACCTGCTTAAGGATGCCGCCCCGACGGAACTTGATCTGGCACTTAAGGCCGTCATGCGAGGAGAGACGTACCTCAGTCCGGCCGTCTCCAGGGGCGTGCTGAATGACTATGTTCAACGTTTACGCGGCGAGGAGGACACGCGGGTGATACTGACCCCACGCCAGCGGGAAGTGTTGCAACTGATTGCCGAGGGCCAAAGCACCAAGGAGATTGCGCGTCGCCTTGAGCTGTCGGTCAAGACCGTGGACACGCACCGCAGTCAGTTGATGCAGCAACTCAATATTCACGAAGTGGCCGGTTTGGTGCGGTATGCCATCCGTGCCGGTTTGGTCTCGACGGACCTTTGAAATCCTGACTAAGGTATTTCCCCGGTCGAACTCAGGTGTTGACCTGATGTTGCATGGCGCCCGGAATGCCTACAGTAGGGGCTATGTTTCAAGCTATCAAAAATAGACAAATCAATGCCTGCGGGCAATTCTTGTTGCCAGTTGCCCCGATGCGAGGAGTGCGGTCATGACGATAAAGATCCTGCTGGTGGACGATAACCAGTACTTTTTGGCGGCCGTCAAACAATTTCTGGATATGTTGCCGGGCGCCGAAGTCGTCGCTGAGGCGCATAACGGGTTCGATGCCTTGTCCAAGGCTGCTGAATGGGAACCAGACCTGATCCTGCTCGACATTGCCATGCCCGAGATGAATGGCCTGGAGGTCGCGCGTTGCCTCATTCAGTGGCCCCAGTCGCCGCGCATTGTTTTTCTGTCCATTCACGATGGCGCAGCCTACCGTGAAGTGGCCCGCGAATTGGGGGCTGAAGGCTTTGTCTGCAAAGCTGACTTTGTGGCTGATTTGCTCCCTATCATCGGGCGACTGGTCGATGCCAGAAACCCTACTTAATCATCAATCCACCATCCTCATGAAAGGAAAAAATTCATGAATTTCAAAGATATGAAAATTTCCGTCAGGCTCACGCTCGGGTTTGGCGCCATGGCCTTGCTGATTGTTTTGATGGGCGGCCTCTCGCTGATCAAAGTGGGCATCATGTCGGAGTTGTTTAACCAGGTGATCAATGATCGAATCCCGAAAATTGTCGCCATCAACGACATGAAGTCGGACCTCAATGTGACGGCCCGGGCGATTCGCAACATACTGCTGTATGTCGAACCAGAAGTCGTCAAACAGGAAGCGGATCGCGTCCAGTCTGCTCGAAAACGTAATAGTGACCGCCTGGCCAAGCTTGCGACAGAGATCACCACCGAGGAAGGCAAAACGGCTTTGGCAAAAGTCAATGAGGCCCGCAGCAAGTACCTGCCCGCCCTTGATACGTTTCTTGGACTGGCCAAGGGTGGGAAAACCGACGAGGCCAAGGTGCTGCTGTTGGGTGGCTTGCGCACGGCGCAAACGGCTTATTTTGACGCTCTGGATGCCTTGCTCTATCACCAGGATTTGCTGCTTGATCAAACCACCGATGCCACATTGGGCGCAGCGGCCAGCATGAAGTTGTCGATCTGGATAGCCGTGGTGACTGCGCTGGCGGTGGCTTTGTCGATGGGTTTCTGGATCATTCGCGCCATTACCCGCCCTATCAACCAGGCCGTCGAAATTTCTCGGGCCGTTGCCGGTGGCGACCTGAGCATGCAGTTTGATGCCGATGGCAGCAATGAGACCGCTCAACTGCTTAAAGCGCTCAAGGACATGCAAACCAGTTTGGTCCGGGTGGTGCAAAAAATACGGGTGGGTTCAGACGGCGTGGCCACAGCCAGCACCGAGATTGCCCAAGCGGATATGGACCTGTCCGCCCGCACCGAGAGCCAGGCCAGTTCACTGGAACAAACAGCCGCCTCCATGGAGCAACTCAGCGCGACCGTCAAGCAAAATGCCGACAGTGCCCGCCAAGCCAACCAACTGGCCCTGAGTGCCAGCACGGTGGCGGTGCAGGGTGGTGAAGTGGTAGGCCAAGTGGTCGAAACCATGCGGGGCATCAACGAAGCATCACGCAAGATTGCCGACATCATTCAGGTCATCGATGGCATTGCTTTTCAGACCAATATCCTGGCCTTGAATGCCGCAGTGGAAGCGGCCCGTGCCGGTGATCAGGGTCGTGGCTTTGCCGTGGTGGCCAGTGAGGTGCGTTCGCTGGCCGGTCGCTCGGCTGAAGCGGCCAAGGAGATCAAGTTGCTGATCAACACCAGCGTCGAGCGTGTCGAGCAGGGCACCCAACTGGTGGATCAGGCCGGCAGCACCATGTCCGAAGTGGTGAGCTCTATCAAGCGCGTCACCGACCTCATGGGCGAGATCAGCGCCGCCAGCAGTGAACAAAGTCTGGGGGTGTCGCAGGTGGGTGAAGCCGTGGCCCAGATGGACCAGGTGACGCAGCAAAATGCCGCGCTGGTGGAAGAAATGGCAGCGGCGGCCAGCAGTCTGAAATCGCAGGCGCAGGATTTGGTACAGACAGTATCGGTGTTCAAGCTCGATGGCGCTGAAAGTTATTCGTCCAGCCCCCCTGCGACTTTCGATCGCACACCGCCCAGAGTGGCCCTGAAAAACCGTCCCGCGCCTGTGGCTCGGCGCCCGATGGCCCCACGCCCCTTGGCGCCAGCGGTGAAACGAACCGCTTTGGCGAACAAACCCAAAGCCTTGGCTGTGTCGTCTCCGTCGCCCGCACCGGTCAGTACAGCCAAAGCTGACAGCGGGGACGATTGGGAAACTTTTTAGGCCTACGGGTTTCAGTGGTACTTTTAGATCAACCCATGGCTAGTAATGCAATAAATAGAATAGGAATTGATTCGAAAAGGATGACCCGATGAAGCTTTCACTTGAGGTACCCACGCCCCTGGCGTACTTTGCATCCCTGGTGCAAAGTGACGCTGAATTTGTGTTGCTGGAGGCCGCAGTCTGCCTGGCGCAGGACGAATACCCGGACCTGGACGTGCAACAGGTGCTGGGAGAAGTGGACCAGTTGCTCGCGCGGCTCAAGCGCCGGCTCCCGATCGATGCGGGTCCCCTGCAAAAATTACGGGCGGTGAACCAGTTCTTTTTCCGCGATTTGAAGTTCGCTGGCAATGTCAACGATTACTACGACCCCGATAACAGCTATCTGAGCATTATTTTGCGCACGCGCCGGGCCATTCCCATCACGCTCGCGGTGCTCTGGCTGGAGTTGGCCCAGGGCCTGGGGCTGGCGGCGCGGGGTGTCGGGTTTCCAGGTCATTTCATGGTGAAAGTCAATCTGCCAGAGGGGCAGGTGGTGATTGATCCGTTGGATGGGCAATCGCTCAGCCGCGAAGACCTGGCCGAGCGACTCGGGCCATTTCGCCAGCGCAATGGATTGCTCGATGAGTTTGAAGTGCCGTTGGGCTTGTACCTGAAGGCCGCACCGCCGCGCGACATCATTGGTCGGATGTTGCGCAACCTGAAGGAAATCCACACCACCCAGGAAGACTGGGTGCGCCTGATTGCCGTTCTGGACCGGTTGATCGTGTTGCTGCCGCAAGCCTGGACTGAGTACCGTGACCGCGGCCTGGCCCATGCCGAGGTGGACCATGTCGGGTTGGCGCTGCAAGACCTGGAAACCTATCTGTTGAATGCCGAAGCTGGCCCGGACCGCGCGGCCATCCTCGGTCGGGTGATCGAATTGAAACGAGAGATGAGTTGATGTGTCCTGATGTAAGACTCGTTGACGTGGGTCAGGGTGGCAAGTTAGATTACATGGTTCGAGTCAATACTGACTTGTCATGGTCTGGTCACTACAAAAGAAAGAATGAATGAATAACTTTAAAAAACTGATCGCTTCCAGCCTGATTTTTTGCATCACCGCCGCCGGCTTTCCGATGGCCGCACAAGCTAGCCTAGTGAGCACCGATGAAGTCATCTCGGCCAGCGCTGCATTGACTAACCGCGGCACGGTCAGCGCATTTCTGGCACGCGATGATGTGCGCCAAGCGATGCAGGCCCAAGGTGTCAGCCCGGTGGCTGCCAGCGAGCGTGTCGCCGCGATGACCGACAACGAAGTGGCTCAGTTGGCCGGTCGTGTTGACCAAGCCCCTGCCGGTGGCGAAGTGTTGGGCCTGATCTTTACCGTCTTTATTGTCCTGCTGGTCACCGACATCATGGGCTTGACCAAAGTATTTCCCTTCACCCGATCGGTTCGGTGATCGGTCTTGTCGCTGCCCTGAAAACCCCCGTTTTGACGGGGGTTTTTATTGGGGCCATGTTCTTGCTGGGCGGTTGTGCCACGCCCCAAATGGCGACGCTTGAGGCCCATTGGCCGTCTGACCTGCCGACCCGGGTCGAGTTGACCCAGGTGCCTTTTTACCCGCAGGAAGATTATGAGTGTGGCCCGGCCGCCTTGGCCATGGTGGCGGGGTCAGTTGGGGTTTCGGTCACGCCTGAGTCTTTGGTGAACCAGGTTTATTTGCCGGGGCGAAAAGGTGCCTTGCAGCCTGAGATGCTGGCAGCCACCCGGCGCCAGGGTTTGCTGGCCTATCCCTTGAACCCGACGGTGGAGACCGTGATGCGCGAAGTGGCTGCCGGTCACCCGGTACTGGTTTTTCAGAACCTGGCCTTCTCGTTTTACCCCGTGTGGCATTACGCGGTGGTAATCGGGTTTGATCGTGCTCGCAATGTGCTGGTGCTGCATTCGGGCCGCACCGAGCGCATGGAAATGTCGCTGTTCACCTTTGAGCGCACTTGGGCGCGGGCGCAGTTTTGGTCGATGCTGGCGCTGCCGCCCGGGCGCTTGCCCGCCACCGCCGATCCACTGGTTTACACCACAGCCGCTGCGGCGCTGGAGCGAGTGAATCCGCTGGCGGCGCAACAAGCCTATGCCACCGCCTTGAAGACGTGGCCGAATGACCGCGCCGCTTTGATGGGAGCCGGCAACACCGCCTATGCCCTGGGCCAGCGTGAAGTCGCCGCCCAGGCTTACCGGCAAGCCGTGGCGCTACACCCCGACTTTTCCGATGGCTGGAATAATCTGGCGCAAGTGTTGCTGGAACTCGGTGCGTTAAAACCCGCCGCGCAAGCCATTGATAAAGCGGTGGCGTTGGGTGGCGAACGCATGCTGCGTTACCAGGCGCTGCAAGCCGAAATTTATAAGAAATAGAGCGCTAGCCCCCGTACTACCTGCGCTAGCAGCTATTTATTTAATAGCGTTTAAGTTGGGCTGAACGTCGGGCGTAGCCACAAGAGCAGCAGCGCCAAAGCGCTGAAAGCGATGCCCGCCATGAAGGTAAAAGAAGCACCCCACTGGTCCCAGAGTAAGCCCGCCACGCCACTGGCGACGAGCATGGCCAGGCCGCTGACGAGGTTGAAAAACCCGTAGGCCGTGCCGCGCAGGTTCTCCGGCGCAGTGTCGGCCACCATGATGGCCAATAAACCTTGGGTCATGGCCATGTGCAGACCCCATAAAACTATCCCGGCCCAGACCCAGACGCCCTGGTTGCTGTAGGCCAGCAAGGCATCCGCGCCGATCAGCAAAAAGCAACCCCATGCCAGCAAGGTGGTGTGGCGCATCTTGTCGGCCAGTTTGCCAAACGGGTAGGCGCAGGCGGCGTAAATGACGTTCATGGCGATCAGCACCGCAGGCGTCCAGGCCAGCGGCAAGCCGCCTTGCTGGGTGCGCAGCACCAAAAATGCCTCGCTGAAACGCGCCAACGTAAACACAGCACCAATCGCCACCACCCACCAGTATTGAGCACTGAGTCGCGCGAGGTTGTCGCGGCTGATCGGGTTGGTGCGCACGGCGCTGGCCGGTCGAGATGGTTCCTGCACACCCAGAAACAACAGCGCCACACACAGAACAGCCGGGATGACGGCGACCCAGAACACCGCCTGGAAATCATTGGCCCAAAGCAGCATCAAGCCCATAGCGAGCAGCGGGCCCACAAACGCGCCTACCGTATCAAGCGACTGGCGCAAGCCAAAGGCGGCGCCGCGGAGTTCGGGGGGTGTGAGGTCGGCCACCAAGGCGTCACGCGGCGCACCCCGGATGCCTTTGCCGACCCGGTCAAACAAACGGGCGGTCAGCACCAGCCCGGTCGAGGTGGCCAAGGCAAACAGCGGTTTGGAGAAAGCGCCCAGGCTGTAGCCCAGCAAGGCGAGGGGTTTGCGCTTGCCCCAGAAGTCGCTCAACACGCCAGAAAATACTTTGACGATCAGGGCGGTGGCTTCAGCCGCGCCTTCGATCAGGCCGACCACCAGCACACTGGTGCCCAGGGTGGTGACCATGAAGACAGGCAGCAGGCTGTGAATCATCTCAGACGAAATATCCATCAGCATGCTGACAAAACCCAGCGCCCAGATAGCGGGCGGAATGTGTCGAAGCGCCTGTGTGGGCTTGGACACGGTTTTTGCTCGGGTTAGCGCACCACCACGGCGGCACCTTCGCCGCGCGCGGCAATCACGCCGATCACATGCACCTGTTCGCCAGCGGCGGCCAGGTGGGCCGCGCAGGCTGCTGCGCCGGCAGCATCGATCACCACGACCATGCCGATGCCGTTGTTGAACGTGCGGTTCATCTCGATGTCGTCAATGGCGGCCGTTGCTTGCAGCCAGGCAAACAGCTCGGTTTGGGGCCAGCTGCCTTTGGTCAGGTGGGCGGCCATGCCTTCAGGCAG
>NZ_JBAWYV010000061.1:0-19487 GCF_037143375.1 Rhodoferax sp.
TTTCACGGCTGCATTGACGGCGGCTTTAACGGCTGATTTAGTGACGGGGGTCTTGACGGGTGCTTTAGTGACTGCTGTCTTGACCGGAGCTGTGACAGGGGCTTTGACGGCCGGAGCGCGTGGTTTTGCGACGCGCTTTGCTGCCACGGGTGCCGTGGCCGTCTTGGTCGTAACCGGAGTTGCTGCGGGCGGGCTTGCTTTCACTGCGTTGGTGGCGGTGGTGTTGTATTCGGTAGCGTCCATGAGTAAAATTCCTTAAAATAAACGAGGTATACAGTTTATATCGTTTTTCGATAATCTGTCAATATTGACTAACTTCGTTGGTTCCTGTCAGGACTGTCGCTCGATACGGCTTGCGAAATGGTCGGCGTGGACAGGCGCGTTGAGTCGGATGCGCTCGAACTGAACCTCAGTGTTGAAGGGCGGATATCGAACCAATAAATCGGCAACAGGGCAGGGTGACCTTACTCGTGTTTGATTCAATTGTTCCTGCGGGTGAAACGGACTCAGAGCGGTATCAAATCTAGCGCAACATCAGCAAGCAACTTAATTTGCACCACGATGCCGTGATTTAGCACCTAGTGCGCATTGCAATCTCAATTTGTTGATTGAGTCAGGCCCCAAGTTATTGACAATTATCAATTTTAATAAACCATATAAACGGTATAAACGGTATAAACAGTTTTATGAATATAATTACTCAGAGGCATGATGAACACGCAGCACACAGGGCATTCCAAAATCACCAACCGTAATCTTGCTGATGGCGGTTTCGGCAATAGGTTGTTGGCGTCCTTACGGTCGTTAATTCAACCAGCTTTGCCGCAACATATCGGTATGTTTGCGGGCTCACTCCTGCCCTATGATTCATGGGCGCCGCCCAAAGTGCCGCATTGAAGTGCGAAATGTATGTCGCCGGCTAGAAACTTTCGCTGGAGGGGTCGATTAGCTGTCCATCTTTTCAGTGCTACTCAAATCATCAGTCGCCAAGGCGACACCACCCAGTATTGAAGTTTTGCACCACGCGTGGCGGGAATTCCCATTCAAGTCAATGTAATGAACCTCGTAGATTCTGTTGCCATCGCCATATCGCAAAGTATCTGACGTCCATCCGTGCTTCAGCGGTCGCCACCGAATAGAAACGGTAGTTCCACTGCTCGCCATAATGAGTTTGCGAACCCTTTCCTTGTCAAGGCGGATAACGCCGAGCCAAAGCAGCAGGGGAAACAGGGGGAGCACAATAAAAATAAGAGTCATAAAAATGCCGATTACCAGCCCGTCCATTCGTCTCGACTAGCTAAGGTGGCGGCTGGACGTTGAACGCCTTTAGGCAAAGCGCAGCCGACATGGTCAAAAATCGCTGGCGAAACCCGGTGAAAACGCATCAGTTTTTCTAAAAATGACTTCCCCCGATGGCAGGTGGACAACACGAATTTCGTGTCCGAAGGGCTCCGTTGAACTTTTCGAGGCCATCGCAACGGCGAGTTCCCGCTCGGAGACGAGGATTGATTTAGCAGCATGCAAATGCGGCAGCAAGGGTCCAACGAGCGGGTACGTGCTTTCTATGCGATAGGCGGGTGATGCCATGATGGCCACTCCTGTTTTTTAAGCGTGTATTCTTTAAAATATTAGCGCTGGGTTATGACGTCAATGTGTCAATTTTGCCTGCCCAGCGTGCAGGCAGGAGTAAAAAGCATTGGAGAGTAAAGAAATGTGATTCGCCCCAGCCAGCAAGCCGCCCCGGTTGCAGTTCCAGATGCTAATGCGGTCTGGTGTGCGAAGCAATTGCCGGGTCGCTTTGAAGCGCCCCTTTGATGAAATCCAAATATGAAACTGACCAGCGGCTGAGCACGGCGCTCTGGGTTTTTTGCAAATCAAGTTCAGATTTGAGTTGCACGACCAAGGCATCGTCGAAGCCATAGCGGGCGAGCAGTTTTGAGTGCAGTCGATTCAAGTTGCATGCGTGTTTTGACATGGATTTACCTTAATTTAGATTAAAAGTATCCCCGGTGTTGATAAGTAAGCTGCATGAGTTTTAGTTTTTATTGATCTAAAACAAACTTCCGAACGATTGTTTTCATCGCGCGCGGTCACAGCATCCTTAGGTGTCGTCGATTTGCATGCAAATTTAGAGCAATAATTACCGCTTGAGCGATTATAAAAAGCCTGATGAGCGTCCCTGATTTTTTCAAACATTGACAACCCGAAAGCCAAGATATGAGTGACAAAGTCTTCAACGTACTTTTTTTGTGCACCTGCAACACGGCCCGCAGTCTGTTAGCGGAGGCTCAATTGAACGCAATGGGTAAAGGGCGCTTTCGGGCGTTCTCGGCCGGCAGTTATCCGACCGGCACGGTGAACCCCAACGCCCTTGAATTTCTTCAGCATATCGGCCTGCCCACGAACGGTCTGCGCAGTAAATCCTGGGATGAATTTGCGGCGCCAGACGCACCTGTTATGGACTTTATTTTGACGCTTTGTGACGATGCGCTGGAAGACCAATGTCCCATTTGGCCCGGTCATCCCGTTGCAGCGCACTGGAGTGTGCCGGACCCAGGGAAAGTCAACGGCAGCGCTGAAGAAAAACAACACGCGTTCATGGCTGCTGGGTTCAACTTGCGCAAGCGCATTGAGCTTTTTATCTCATTGCCGACAGATTCACTGGACCGGATGAGTCTTAAGTACCACTTGGATGAAATTGGGAAATTGGTGTGTGACCCCGCCTGACTGAAACACTGCAATTTTTAGAAAACGTGACATAGCCACGGTTAAGACTGTTTTCAGGGCGTTACTTGCCGTGGTGGTCATTTAGATTCCAGGGTGACCAGGGGGGCGACTGAACGCGATTATTTTGATATCGGTGGTGGCATCGCCAAGTCAGCCTTTCTGCGCAATGACGCGCGGGGGCTAAAACTGCCGGTACGCTTGAACTCAATAGCCCTGAGCACTTCAAGTTCCTTTGTGACTTGTAAAACCAAGTCATCCTCTGCCCCGTAGCGGGCAAGCAGTTTTGACTGCAGCCTTTTCATGTTGCCTAAATGTTTGGACATCGACTTTTTCCTTTTGTAAAAGCGGGATTTGGGCTTGTGACGAATGCTTTTGCCAACGGATTTTATTGCAATGTAAAGCACGTTTTGGCTGACATTGTTGGTGGCATCTCAATCGCGCTTTCGTGCAGATGGGATGAATCAGGTTTATTGTTTTGGCTGAAATCGTGAGTAAGGTTTTGATGACGGCCCTGGGTCGTCATCAAACATTCATACCGTTCGGTGATGCTGTGAGGGCGGTAAGTCGCCGTTGCCAACCGCGTGTGAGTCAACCAAGCCTTCGCTTGATTGACAGAAGCATCGGTTTCATCAACGCGGGGAGCTAAAGAGATTTCAATTTTCAATATTGAAGAAGCTTAGTCGTCAGGCTAAGTAATTTGGTTACCCGCACTGGTAGGGGAAAAATAATGCTGGAAAATCATAAGACGTCGCAGACCATTTCACTTCAGCCCGAAGTCACGTACAAGCATTGCGAAAAAGCAGAAGGTGAGTTCAGAGAAACAATTCTGCACCGCAAACTGTACACAGCATTGGCAAGTAACAGTGAAATTGAATATTGCAGTCTTATCAACAGAATAACGGCGGCAGTTGAGACTGGCGGGGTTCATGCAGGAACCAATTTCCTGCCAGAACCGTTTGCGACGACAGATGGGTTTGAAGAATTCCTTAATGAAATGGAAATTTTTTACAAACATTCAGTCGAAAACTGGAGACACGCGTTCAAGAGAATTGTGGAGGCAACAGATGAGATACGCCAGGAAAATGAGTTGGATGATTGAATTGGCTTATGCATTTGACGAACTCTTCTTGATTGTCTTGGATCTGTAATGAAGCCGTCTTGAGACTCGAATAGCATTCAAGTGCATTGGATTAACCAATGACGAAAGTTAAAACTTGCGTAAGTACTTGGCGCTATGTGCATCACACATCTATATCGGCTGTCTCTGGCTTTTCCTGCCTTTGATGCCACCATTGGCTAGCTTAATCTTTTTCAGAAAAAGATATGTGCTGAACTATGTCGACACGATCAAGCAATTGGTGATTCATATTGAAGCCCTTCGTGAAGGTCCGGTGCGTCACTATTTCCGAGATGTGTTAGGACAAGTCCAAGCCGTTCCTGAAGAGATTCGTGGTCACTGCATGCAGTGCGGCAATTGTTGCATGGACAAACGCTGTGTATTTCTTGAAATTGCGCCAGATGACAAGTACCTATGTGGCATATATCACTCGCCATTTCGGCGCTTGTCCAATTGTGGCTCCTTCCCTTTGAATAAACACGATATTGAACGCTATGCCTGTCCTAGCTATTCTGTAGTGAAAACTGTGCCGATCCAACTTGTGCAAATGAGAAGAGAAGATCGACCCGATCTAGAAACGATTTGAGTTCCAGATTAAATCATCATGAATGAAAATCAGCACGGTATGACCGGAAGAAGTATTTTATGCACCTCAACTTCTCAATGGTTTCCAAATGCTTGACACAAAGTATTCTTCGCACAGTCATCAACAATAATGTTACTCGTCAGAACGCCAACCTAGTGCAGCAATCCTTGCTAGCATGTGAATCACTCTCAGCCAGGACTGACACCCAGGCCAGATTGATCGCAATTTTATAAATGCAACTGTTTGAACAGGAGATAAGTTGATAGACGCGTTTCAATGGGATGAGTGTTTCGTAACTGGCTTTCCCAATGTGGACGAGCAACATCACGAACTGGTCAACATCATGAACCGCTTTGGCAACTTGTTGATGCAACCAGGCGGCCCCTTGCAAGAAGCAGTTGACCGCGTGTTCAGGGAATTGGCCGACTATTCAAAGTTTCACTTCAGCGAAGAAGAGGCCATGATGCGCGCATCCGGACTTGATGGCCGTCATGTCAAACATCATTGCGAGGCACATGACAAGTTTTTGGGAAATGTGACGCAGATGCATGCAGCAACAGAGTATGCCAATCGTGATTCTGCGAGTACTTTGCTGGCGTTTTTGACCAACTGGCTGGCATATCACATTTTGGGTACTGACCAACATATGGCCAGGCTGTTGACTGCTATCAAAGAGGGGCGGTCACAGCATGAGGCTTATCTGGCTGAGAAAAATGTCAAAGACCCTGCCACGGCAATGCTTTTGCGCTCCATGACTACCCTGTTCAATCAGGTCACAGAGCGCAATCGCTCTTTGCTGACACTTAATCAGACCTTGGAAGCTCGAATAGAGGCTCGAACCAGCGAACTTGTGAACAAGAACCAACAACTTGAAAATATGGCCATGACTGATGAGTTAACTGGGCTCCCCAATCGCCGCCATGCCATGCGTTGTTTGGAAAACTTTTGGCATCAGTCCACAAGATTTGCTACCCCACTTTCGTGCATGGTGATTGATGCCGACGGTTTCAAGGTAATCAACGACAGTTTCGGACATGTCGCCGGCGATGATGTGTTGCGTGAATTGGCGCGCTGTCTGAAACATGCTGTTCGCAACGATGACGTGGTTTGTCGCTTGGGTGGAGACGAATTTTTGATTTTGTGTGATCAGACATCTTTAGCCGGTATAAAGACCAGCGCAGAAAAACTGCGTCAGGATGTGTCGGAATTACGAGTCCCAACAGGCAGCGGTTTTTGGGAAGGTAGTGTAAGCGTGGGTGTCGCAGAACGGACCCCGTCAATGACTGATTTTGATAATTTGTTGCAACTGGCCGATGATGCCGTCTATGCTGCCAAACGCAGCGGGCGCAACTGCGTGGCAGTGGTTCAGGGTATAGGATCGGTGTCAGGCATTAATGCTCGAGTACGAGTCGACTGATGTTGGAAGAACAACCAATTATTTCGCCAAAAGGATGATTTGCATTGGATTTTTTGACCCAGCACACTCGCGGCGAGTAGGATAGAGCGCAGGAAATTTAGGCAACCCTGTTGGCCAACTAATTTCTGCTTTGCGTGCTGGAGACGGTAATCATTTTTATCATCCACTGATGCTAACGAGCACCTAAATGATCGACTGTTTGCATACTCAATGGCGGATCAGCCTGCTTGTGACTCTGTGCTCTATCACTGACTATTTCAGCTAGCAATAGGTCATGACCCATCTACCGGGTCAGATTTTTTAAGCACACGACGACCAAGCGCAAACCGGTACGCCAGCGCATGGACAGTTACCTTGGATTACCTCTCTTCGCGGTGTGGAGAAATCAAGAAAGTTGTGTAACTTCGCCAAGCAAGGTTACTGAACAAGAGTTGACTCTACATCTCTTTCAACCTTTCAAAGTTGAATATATTGATATAAAAAAAGAAAAAAATGCTCGAAATGCGCGATGTCTTCAAATTCCAGAGTTCACCCTTGCAATGGTGGATGTCGGTGGCGGTGACCGTTTACTGGCTTAGTAGTCGCGTGAGCTTCTAAAGTAAAAATATTGACACTTTTCGTATTTCAATGGGGGCACCCTGTAGTGGGCGAACGCTAGTCCAATGCCTTTTCTTGTAACGAACAGGTCTTCGTCATGGCTTTCGTCGAGTTGACCGAGATAATAAGAACATCGTCATCCCCATGTAACACGATTGATTAAAAATACACGAGAAGCGTTGAAGTTGAAAATTGGCCTTAAGAGTCAAAACCAGGTAAATAACTATGTTGGACTTTGCGAAGTCGATCAATCCGACTCGGCTTTTCGAGGCATTGACAAGGATATCTCCTGATTTTTCAAGTGTGCAAAAAGGTATAGATGCACACAACGTTGAATTAAGCTCTTTCTTTGCGAAGTTGGTACTTATATCGACTTCGGGTTGCTTGTGCTATTCCCTGGCAATGTACGCGTATAAGGGCGATGTCAACCGAATCATTGCAACGCTGATCATTTCCTTCGCAGGACCATTGTGTCTATTGTTGCTGCGCAAAGGTCGCTTACGCACTATGTGCGCCATTTATATCTGGTCTATCTTTGGCGCTATCGCTGTTCAATCTGTGATCCGTGGTGGGCTGCTCAATCCGGGGTTACAGTTTAGTTTGGTACTTATCTTGATCGCCGGTTGGTTGCTGGGTAAGCACTTTGCGTTCTGGCTTTGGCTGGCGTCTATGACTTGGATTACAGTTCTAACGTTGGCCTCGTTGAATGGTTGGTGGAACCCCTTACCTAGTGCTGAACCAGGCGGCTATCTGCTTGCACTAGCTACTGTTTGGAGCATTGGTTTTTTGGCTATGCAGTTGGTCTTCAACTCCTACAAAATGCATGTGGACCACATCCAAACACTTAATAACGAGTTAGGTATAAAACTCGCCGCTAATCTGCTGGCCGAAAAAAGAGTGTTGCAGATATTGAGTGCGAGTCCATTGCCCATTACTGTGGCGGACTATGCAACAGGCGTCTATGTGGATGTCAACCCTGCATGGGAAAGGATGTTTCATTATCCCAAAAACTGCGTCATCGGAAAATCATCCGTGGACTTGGGTTTCTGGAAAAATGAGCATGAGCGCAAAGACTGGATCAATCTGTTCTCGAAAGATGGACGCATCAGCCGTTATGAAGTTTCTTTTCGGATGCGGGACAGCAGTGAGCATATTTTTTTACTCTCTTCTGAGCGTTTTTTGTACGGGGAACAGGACTGTGTATTGACCATGTCGGTGGAAGTTACCGAACGCAAACGCCTGGAGAACGACCTAAAGTCTCTGAATGTCAATTTGGAGCAGCGGGTCTCGGAGCGAACTCGTGAATTAGACCAAAGCAACATACAAATGCAGAAAACAATGGAAACACTGCATCAGACTCAGCACGAATTGGTTCAATCAGAAAAGCTTGCATCTCTTGGTAGCCTCGTTGCTGGGGTAGCCCATGAGCTCAATACTCCTCTGGGAAATGCTCTGCTTGCCTCAAGCACCATGCAAGTGAAGTTGCAAATGTTATCCACGACCATATCGTCAGGCAGGCTCAAAAAATCCGTGTTGGACGCTTTTGTCGCGGAGATCGAACAGGGTTCGGTTTTGACCCAACGCTCTCTACAGCGAGCCGTGGCACTGATTTCAAGTTTCAAGCAAGTGGCTGTAGACCAGGAATCGGAACGGCGTAGACCATTTGATCTAGCACAGACCGCCAGAGAAGTGCTAGAGACGCTTACCCCAAATATAAAAAACAAGGGTATCAGTCTGATCACCAACATACCTGCCGAAATAACGATGGATAGTTTTCCGGGTCCATTGGGCCAGGTGTTAATCAATTTAGTGAACAACGCACTGATTCATGCATTTAAAGACAACAGTGTCGGAAGCATTCAAATTTCAGCGATTAACAATGCTATTGACAACCAGGTAGTGATCGAGGTTTGCGACGATGGTGAGGGCATGACCGTGGATCGCCAACATTTCATATTTGACCCGTTTTACACGACAAAACTTGGTGAAGGGGGATCAGGACTAGGTCTGACTGTGTCCCATCGCATTGTTTCGAAAATTCTGGGTGGGAATATTCAGGTGTTTTCGAGCCCAGGCAAAGGGTCGCGATTCGTGATGAACGTGCCGCTGTCGGCCCCCCATGTAATTGCCTGAACGCGGGTATAGGAAAGACGATGACAAAAGCAATCACATCCGTTGAACCCACCATGGCGTTTGAAGACGAAAGCAACACGGGCGTTGTTGCTACTTCGCGCACCTCTTGGCGGGTCTTACTGGTGGATGATGACCCGGACGTCCATTTGGCGACTGTTTTCGCAGTGGGCTCACATCATTTTGGCGGCAGACCGGTTGAATTTTTGCATGCCTATTCTGCGCTGCAAGCGCGAGACATTGTTGCTGCCGAAGATAATCTGGCCTTTATTTTGCTTGACGTTGTGATGGAATCTGACACCGCTGGGTTAGATCTGATTGAGTACATACGCCACAGTGTAGGGTTGACCAAGACACGTATTGTTCTCAGAACCGGACAACCTGGATACGCTCCGGAACTCGATACCATCCTGAAATACGACATCAATGACTACAAGTCCAAGTCCGAGCTCAACCAGGTTAAATTACTCACACTGTTCATCACAACCTTGCGTGCTTATCAACAACTGTGTTCCGTCGAGGCAAACAGACAGGGACTGTCGTTAATCGTCAAGGCCAGTGGATCATTTATGCAGATGCAGGGTCTCGGAGATTTTGCAGCGGGCGTCATCACCCAACTCGCAGCCCTCTTGGGAACAAATGCGGAAGGCGTGGTCTGCGCCCAGACTGAACGGCTGTCTGCCAAGTACAGCGTACTCGCCGCAGCCGGTCAGTACGCAGAGCTCATTGACCAACCGCTGGAACTACTTAGCAATACTTCTATCCGTCAGCGGTTGGTTCATGCTTTCGAGCGCTGCAGCAGCGATTTTGGTGTCCAGGATATGGTTCTATATTTCGGACACCGAAACGGATTGGATATGGCGGTTTACATCGACACGGGTTATTCGCCAGGGCCGGTGGAAGCCGAGCTTCTGAACGTATTTTGTGCCAACCTGAGCGCCTGCCTGCACAACCAAAGCCTGATCGAGCAGTTGCGTGAACAAGCGTTTGTTGACGAACTGCTGGGCCTTCCCAACCGAACCCGCTTCATAGCGGAAATCGAAGTTCGGCAAACTGAAGGGGTGAGGGATTGGGCTCTGGCCTTGGTTGATATTGATGATTTCTCATCGGTCAACGAGTTGATGGGGCACAGCTATGGTGATAAATTACTCAAGGCGCTTGCAGCACGTCTTAAAGTCGTTGCGGGCCGCGAGGTGATGTTGGCACGTGTTTCTGGCAATGCTTTTGGTCTATTAGGGCACAAAATAATTATCAACCCAGATCATCTCCAGTGCGCCATCCAGGAACCTCTGATAATCGACGACCGCCCGCACAAAGTCTCGGTGACCAGTGGTTTTGTTCATATCGGAACCGAGCTACAGGCCGGTTCGAACTGGCTAAAAAATGCCACCATTGCCCTCAAACAGGCCAAGCGCCTTGCCCGAGGGCAGCATGTTTTTTATACGTCTGACATTGGCTCAGAGGCGCGCAGTCGAGCGCTCTTGCTTGCTGATCTGCATATAGCCTTTGACCAAGATCACCTGTTTATGGTGTACCAGCCTCAAATCGACTTGGTTTCTGGAAAGTTGATCGGTCTTGAGGCCTTGATGCGCTGGCGCCGGGAGGACGGACAGCTGGTATCCCCAGATCGCTTTATTCCTGTTGCTGAGCAATCGGGTCTGATAGTTTCCATGGGCCATTGGGCACTCCAGATCGCTTGCACCAAGATGAAAGAGCTAATGGCACTCGGCTTGGCACCCGCTCGCATGGCCGTCAATGTGTCGGTAGAGCAGTTCAAGAGCCTTAGCTTCGTTGAATCCGTCAGGAGTGCCCTGCAGATTTCCGGGCTGGACGGCAGCCGACTGGAGCTCGAAATCACCGAATCGGTGTCAGTGTTAGGGTTGGCCCACATAAAGGAACAGTTATGTCTTTTGCGAAATTTACGGATTGCAATTGCAATCGATGACTTCGGCACTGGTTATTCATCACTGAGTTATCTGGAGCAGCTGCCACTTGATCGCATGAAGATTGACAAGGCCTTTGTACGTCAACTCGGGCGCTCTGGTGCGCCGCGAATTGCTGAAGTGATTGTTGAGCTTGGTGAGGCCTTAGGGTTAAGGGTTCTGGCCGAGGGCATCGAGGATCGCGCCACGTGGGACGCCCTGCAAGCTATGGGATGTCATGAAGGTCAGGGGTTCTTCATTTCAAAACCACTTGAAGGATCCATGCTGTTAGCGTGGATTCAGGATTACGCAGCGTCGAATTCCTCAGAGCAGATCGTGTTGGAACCTTCTTTTACATTAGCATGAGCGCAACGACACCCAATTCGATGCATATTACAAGCACTTCATTTGGGCAAGCCGTTGATGCCAAATCACTGGCACGCGAAGCCCCCGTGGCCAATAAGAGCCTCACTTGTAATCAGATTATTCACAAATTTCATGATGACCCTTCCCTGAACTGCATTGCTGTACTGGATGGCGATATGAGGATTATTGGTATCCTGCGTTCGCTGAATATATTGCGACGAGGCACCGAGGGTTTCTTCCATGAATTAATCGGGCGGCGGTCATGCACCGAGATCATGGACCCTGATCCATTGGTATTTGATGCGAGCGCCTCATTGTTCGCAATGTCTAAGGCTGTTGCTGAGCTTGACGATAGACATCTGATCGATGGGTTTTTCGTCACTGAAAATGGGAATTATCTTGGAGCGGGTCGTATGACAGACTTGATCAAGGCGGTAACTGAACACCAGATTACGGTTGCGCGATATGCCAATCCGCTCACACTGCTTCCAGGGAACGTGCCTATTGACCAACATATCCAAGGCTGTCTGTCGGCCCGACGAAAGTTCGTAGTTTGTTATTTTGACTTGGACAATTTCAAACCATTCAACGACGTCTACGGCTATAGCGCGGGTGACGAAGTGATACAGCTTGCAGCCCGTTCACTGACGAATGTAAGGGATGATGCTGATGATTTCTTAGGTCATGTCGGGGGCGATGACTTCGTTGCAGTATTCACCTCTGATGACTGGGAAACCAGAGTGCAAAGAGCGTTGCGCAACTTTGATCAGGAGGTCACGGGACATTTTTGGAAAGTACACATTGATGCTGGCGGCCTGATAACCAACAACCGGCAAGGCGTCGAGGTTTTTCACAACCTGGTTAGCCTTTCCGCAGGTATCGTGCGCATAGCGCCTGGTGACTTCGAGTTACCGTCAGAAATCTCAACACGATTGGTTGAAGCTAAGAAACAGGCTAAAAAATCGCTGGGGAGCACCTATTTCGTAGACCGCCGAATTGCGCGCGGGACATGAACAGCTCACTCTTCTGACCTTTTTGACACAGAGCAGCCCAAAAAGTGTAGTTACTACGCTTACTTGTTCGATTAGAACCTGGTTAGTTAATTAGCAGCCTGACCAGTTAATTAATTAGAACGTCTCCCAATCATCACTGCCCACAGGTGCTCTCTTTGTTTTGGGAAAAATTTCCGGTCTGGCTAAAGCAATCGTTTTGGATAAAGCCGCTCTGGAACCTGGTTTATTCGGTGTGCAGACTGGCAACGTGCGTCTATCTATTTGCTGAGTTTGACCAACTTGTCGTGGAACCGAACTTTTAGAATAATTTTGACTATGGCTACCCGCACCGACCTTGAAGGTGGCAACCACCTGTACCAAATCCTGCGCCTGCCCCTTTAAACTGCTTGCTGCTGCGGCCATTTCTTCTACCAACGCCGCATTTTGCTGCGTGGCTTGATCAATTTTTGTAACCGCGTCACCCACTTGAGCGACGCCAGATGACTGCTCTGTACTTGACGCACTGATCTCGCCCATGATGTCAGTGACCCGTTCAATACTGCTGACAATATCCGTCATCGTGATGCCAGCCTTGTCCACCAACGCTGTTCCCTGCTCAACCCGTTCAACACTGGTATTGATCAGGCTCTTGATTTCCTTGGCGGCATCTGCAGATCGCCCGGCAAGAGCGCGGACCTCTGATGCCACTACCGCAAAGCCCCGACCCTGCTCACCCGCACGGGCGGCCTCAACTGCTGCATTAAGCGCAAGTATGTTGGTCTGAAAGGCAATGCCGTCAATAACGCTAATGATGTCGATGATTTTGCGGCTCGACTCATTGATACCCTTCATGGTTTCAACAACCTGCCCAACCACTTCACCCCCCGACTTCGCAACCGCAGAGGCGTTGTTTGCCAGTTGATTGGCTTGGCGGGCAGCATCTGAATTTTGTTTCACGGTCGCGCCAAGTTCATCCATTCTTGAAGCAGTCTCTTCCAGAGAACTGGCCTGTTGCTCGGTGCGTACAGACAGGTCATTGTTGCCTTGCGCTATTTCGGCGCTGGCCGTAGCAACGCCTTCAGAGCCTTGACGCACATTGGTCACCAGCCTGGATAAATTGGATTGCATTGCCCCAAGTGCTTGGAGCAAGTCACCAATTTCATCCGTCCGGTTATTGGCGATTTTATTGGTCAAATCTCCACTGGCAACACTGTCTGCGACATTTACCGCCGCAATCAGCGGGAGGACGATCTGGCGACTAAGCCACACGGCGGCCACCATACTGAGCGCCGTTATCGCAATCATGAGCAGATAAGCGACCATGCTGGCCGATTTAGCGCCGGCACTGGCGGCTTGTGAAACTGACTTTTCTTCAATCGACAGTTGTTTTTTTATATCCCTTAGTATTTTCCCGGTGGCACGGTCTGCACCATTGGCAGATAGATCACCGGCTAGATAGTCATTACCTGCTTCCTTGTAGGCTGCAAAAGCCAAGACATATCGTCCTTCAACGGTCTTCAACTCATTGGCAAGTTCGGCTAACATTTGCTTGGCAGGGCCCTGAATCACCAGGGATTGCAGTTGTTGCAAGTCCTCTCTGACCTCATTCATCTTGACGATATGCGCGCTCCAATAATCTTCGCGCTTTTTGTCATCTTTGCCACGCAAGAGAACATTTTTCCATTCCTGAACCGCTGATGCAAAGTCCGTACCGGCCAGGGAGGCAGTTCGGTGAGACTCCGTGGCTCTGAATACATCATGCTCATAGACGTCTATCGCGTGGTTGACTTTGGACAGGCCGTACAGACTGCTGGCAAACAACAAGCCGAGTGAAAACGCAAATGCCAATGGCAACTTGAGACTGAGTTTCATTATTTAGGCATCATCAGCGCGTCGCGCGTTGGAGGAAATCAGTTTGGATAAAGAACGCAGCGCAAAATACTGCGCTCACTGCCTGCGAGCAGTACGCCAACCTCTTCTGCGATTGCGGCGCCGCCCTCAATCGCAAATCCGCAGCGCGTGTTAACGCCATCCGGTCGAGACCAGATCAAATGCACTTCGTATTGTTTTCCACTGCCGACCCGCTCGCCAGTGACCAATTCCAGCCTGTAGACTAATTTAACCAATGGAGGATCATTTGCAGTCAACACCTGCACACCGCCATCACTGAGATCCACCACCAATGCGGGGGTGGCTTCGACAGCGTTTTCAGGACGGAAGGAAAAGTAAGAAAGCAGTTCATCACCAGCTTTCACCAGAAAGAACTGGGAACGGGGGAACACTCTTTTTTCGGAGAGTTTGATGGGCATAGTCATGATTAATTGGGTCAGCCGAATTTAGCCAACCAGTTTTTTGAATGTCGCGATGGCCGCTTCACCTTTGAAAGGTTTGACGATCCAGCCCTTGATGCCCGCTGCTTTGCCGCGCTCCTTCATGGCGGCCGAATTTTCGGTCGTCAGCATGATGATGTTCACGCTGCTGTTGCCGAGTTCCGAGCGCACCTTCTCGGCCATAGTGAGACCATCCATATTCGGCATATTCACGTCACACAGAATGAGCTTTATGCCAGGGTCGGCCTTCAGTTTGCTTAATCCGTCACGTCCATCGACTGCAAAAGCCACATTCATTCCATTGGCTTTGAGAAAGTCGCCTACTTCGTTACGCACCGTGCTTGAGTCGTCGACTACCAAAATTTGTGCCATATAAGCCTCTTAAAAGTTAAAAAAGTTCTAGCTCGCCAGATTCCATGAGGTCTTGCACCGAAGTTAGATTTTCAGTGAAGTCTTCAGGCGACCAATTCAGATTGAAAACGAACTTCTGGTAAATATCCAGCATGCCCCCTTTGCCGGAATCCATGTCTGATACCGTGTATTTGAAGCATAGTTGTGGATTATTCGAGCCAAATGAGATGTAGCGGTGCAGGTTGTTGATGATGATGGGCACCTGTGACAAGTGATTGCTCTTGGTTAGATCATCTGACAGGTAACGATTCTTAAACGATCCCCACACCAGGTTAGTGATTTCCCCCAGCACACCGTTGAGGTTGCGAAAATCAAATCCCTCAGCTGCAGTCATGTGTGTGTGGTCAGCTTTCACAAGCTCCATCAACGCAAGCTCTTCAGTTTGCAGCATCATGTAGCCACGGCACCAACTGCCCTCAATTGGAATCAGGGTGAAAATTTCGCCATAAATCAACCGGTCGCGTACGATATAGGGCGCAGCCACATTCACAGTCAGACCTTTAAACTGACTCGACAAGGCGGCCTGAGTAATCTCAGCAATACCCCGCACCAGCACGTTGGGATATGAAAGGCTGAATATGTATTCACTAATCACACTTTCCAGTTTGACGACGTTGTCTATGGTGTAAGCCGCACTGATGGAATTACGATCACACTCCGCTATATCATCCAAATTATCACAAGTCTCACGACGCAGAAAAATTGGCAATTCTGAACGAATCGCATGGATGTGATGGGCCATCAGGATGCCGCCCTGGCTGCGACCATTGTAATTTTCGGATAACAAAATACCACCTAGATCGATGTTGGAGCGCAACACGGCCATGGCATTTTCGGGCTGTACCTTAAGCCCCACTAAATTATTGGCATCGCAAAAAGCCTTAATTTTCTCAAAACAGGCAGGGTCGCTCTCAAGCACCAATACCTTGCTCACCAGATTAATATCTTCAGTCATATAAATTTCCTCTAAAACATTTCTAATTCACCGGTCGACTCTTCCTGAGTGAAGTCACCAACAAAGTCCAACTCGCTGAATGCGTTGACAAACAAACTCACGCCAAACTGAGGACCGTTGGGGTTATCCCACTCAAAATGCTGCAAATAACCAAGACCCAATTTGTCGAGCGAGGTTATGCAGCGGCTGTCGATGATGTTGGGGGTGGACATCCCAATATGCGGAAAGATGTGTGCCAGATCTCGGTTGAGATTGCCGCAGCAAATGTTTCCACATTCACTGATGGCATCGATAAACTCAATTTCCTTCATGGTGTTCGAAGCTAGCTTATTGACCGAAGAAAAGTGCGCATAAGTCGCCTCGTCTGGCGAAAAATGGATCAGAAAGCTCAACCGGAATTTATACGAGGACACCGTCAACAGAACCACCTGCTTCGTCTGCACACAAGTCCTCGTGGGCTTTGTAGCGATGTCCGTTTGCACACCGTCTGCAACTAAGGGACTGGCTTGAATGGCGCGGATCACCATCTGATTGAATGCCTGCTGCGCGTTGGGGCTAATCATGGAAGCTTAGGCACAAAGTGCTTCCCGTGTCTTCTTGGTGATCAAGTCCAGTCCGGTAACGGAACCCATGATCATCTTGCTCCCGGCCTGCATACCCTGAAAGGTGCTAGTGGTAATCAAGTCGTTCTCATATAAACGGTGACGGTAGTCGCTTGACAGCTTTTCTGCGCGCGTTGCGAGATTTCGCATTTCGCTGGCCACCACGGCAAAGCCTCGTCCCTGCTCTCCGGCACGCGCGGCCTCAATCGAGGCATTCAGTGTCACGATCACCATCTGACGCACGATAGTAGCGAAATCGCTGTTCATGGCGTGCATTTCGCGGTTGTGGCGAATCAGCGTATTCATGTCGTCATGCCAGCGCTCAAAGGTCTTAACCAGTCCGAGTAACGCCGCTACTTCTTCGGCCATGTTGTCACAACCACCCACTGCATGAGTTCGCGTCTGTTCAGCCAGCGTCGAAATGTCTTGTTGAACCTGTTCGTGTTCGACCTGAAGATGCTGCAATTGACTGCTAGAGTCATGGGCAGCATCTTCGAGCTGCTGCTCCACGGCTTGCAACTGGGCCATCATATTGGCCAGCTCGTTTTCTTGCTGTTGTAACTGTTCTTGCACACCAGCATGGGCCAAACTGGTGATGCTTTGGGTCTTTCTTGTCTGGTACGCAAACCAGCCCAACAAGCCACCGCCCAGCACAAGGCCGAGAAGAAAACCAAACAAGGAATTCACCATCATGTCTGTGTTCAGGCTGTGAGTTGCAACAGTCGCAAAACAGGCGCTACAGCAAATTTGCCAGGTAAAAGAATCAGAGTTTCAAACGGGCAAAAGTTCTGGTCAGGCGCGTTATCAAGTAAAACTAACGCAATAGTGCCACCCTCAGCCTCGACAAAGCCCTTCACCGCATCCATGCCTACGCCTCGACCCGACACTTCGGTCACATGCTCAGCTGTAGAAAAGCCAGGGAGCAAGACCAATTGCGCCACACGCTCGGACGACAGTACGTCATCTTCAGCAATCAGCTTGCGTTCCAACGCTTTGCGCCGAATCGGGGCTAATGCTAGGCCACGCCCATCATCACGCAACCGCATCGCCAGTTGATCTCCCTGCATGCTAAGCGACATGTGAATATGACCTACAGGGCTCTTGCCATGCGCCACGCGCACAGTTGCTGCTTCCAGGCCATGGTCCACGGCGTTGCGGTACAGATGCATACAGACATTTTTCAACAAACTGCCTACTTGGGTACGTAGCATGATGCCGTTGGACTCTATGCTAGTAACTGGCGCCTCCTTGCCAAGCTCATGGGCCAATGACGGCAGTGACTCCAGCACACCGACCAACACTTCTTCAACCGTCTCCGTGCCCATCCGATCGATACTGCTACGGGTTTGGCGCAGAGCGTCGCGCAAGGCAGCTAAGCTGGTCGTAGCGGCAGCGTCGATCACGGCCAATGTATCGGCAATGTGCGATTGATCTACCATCAAGAATTTGTCCACGCCACCGCGACGACCTGGCCCTTTGCGGCCAAGCTTGACTTCATTGATATGCACGTATTCGTCGAGCGCCTTGCGGGTTGCATCAAGTTGAGAAATAAGGTGTTCACCATCCCACACCGCATCTTCATTGTTGCGCAAGTGGTCGTAGGTTTGCTCAACGTCGTGCACTACATGCGTCAGATGCAATAAGCCGTAGGTTCGCGCATTACCTTTGATGGTGTGCATATTGCGGAACAGTTGCGAGATGACAGGGTTTCTATTTGATGATGTCAAAGGAAAAACGTCAGTGACATTGATTATTTCGCGGTTTTCTTCTATGAAGTGGATTGCACTTTCCATAAACTCGTGAAACTTCTCTTGCTTGACCGCCAGAATTTCGCCAATGATGCCCAACTCGCGCTTTTGCTCATGGGCTTCTGAAGCAAGGGCTCTCATCTCGGTCACATCACGCACACACAACAAGATGCGCAGCGTGGTGCCGCTTTCATCAGTGATAGGAGACCAGTTCAGGTCGAGTGTCTTGATGCGGCCATCCGGCATGGTTTTTTGAACTTCAGCCACCAGCAGATGAGAATTAAAACCAAAATTCATCTCGTCCTCACCAATGCAGGCGCTGACGGCGGTTTCGATCTGAGAAAATTTGTCAGAATTGCAGCAGGAATTGGCGAAAACGACATCCATCAGATTGCGTCCGGCAATATCCTTGGTCTCAAGAATGCTCTCCAAGAATTCAGAATACTCTGGATGAATAAGGTTACCGGCCTCGACTGTCAGGATGCCCTGCGGAATGTAATGCAACATGGCATGGATATCAGCCGTTTTCTGGCGGACCAGTTCACTGCTTTCCTGAATCTTCTCAACCATCACATTGAACGCAGTCAGCGAATGGCCAATTTCATCCATGCGAAGAACTGGCAGGCGCTGGCTGAAATCTTGACTGGTTGCGATTTCAGTCATCTTGCTTTCCATCTCGCTGATGGGAATTATGATTTGACGGTAAAGCAATAGTCCCATACCACTTAGGCACAAAACCGCTATCAGGGTGGCCGCCGAAATCATCTTGGTGGTACCCGTAAGATTGTCATTGAGAACAGTAATCGCATCATCCTTGCTGCGTCGCTTCTCAACCTGAAGCGTCTCAACCACTTGTTCCATCTCCTGAAGATAGCCTCCCACGTTTGCGGCAAGAGTAGCCTCTGCCATAGCGGTGTTGCCCTTAAGCTTGTAGCCTACTGTTTCGCCGATAGCTGAAAAATAATTAACAAGGCTTTCCTTGGCCTGTAGTACCAATCCCCGCTGCGCATTGCTGTCCGCTTGACTTAGTTGTTCGTCAAAAGCGCGTTGCAGGCGTGCCTGGGTAGCTTGCAAACGTTCTTCGGCTTGCGCAACCAGGTTTAAGTTTGAGGTAGAAACAACCGTCATCACTGAGAGTTGAACGTCCTTCAACTGACCGACCAACTCTACAGAAGCTAGGGCGCTAGGCACCACACCCTGAGTTACAACTTTGACTTCCATTGCGCTCCTCCTGCTTTGGAAGACCGCATAGCCTCCAATCAGAGAAATTGCCAGAAATGCCAAAATCACCAACAACGTAATTCGATGACGAATGTTCACAACGACCCCCAATAAAGTTAATGAGAATTATCAACATACATGATGTCACGTTCATGTCGGATTTGTACAACTCTAATGACAAAACTTATGGATTAGGAATAGCAGTCACTGAAATCGACGTTTCGATATATAGAAAGTTTGATCACAAAACCATTTAACTTGGTTTTTTTATCACATGTACTGAAGAGTTTTCTCTTTTTTTAGAGTTGATTTGGAGACCAAAATATCGATCGCATGAGAATTTTCGCGAAAAATTTATGCGATGCT
>NZ_JBAWYV010000062.1:0-19152 GCF_037143375.1 Rhodoferax sp.
CCCGGCGCCACGCGCGAGCAGGTGATCGAGGCCGCGCAGTCGGCGCACATCCATAGCTTTATTGCCGCCACGCCCAAGGGCTACGACACCATGGTCGGCGAGCGTGGACTCAAACTCTCGGGCGGCGAAAAGCAGCGTGTGGCGATTGCCCGCACGCTGCTGAAAAACCCGCCGATTTTGATCTTCGATGAAGCCACCTCGGCCCTCGACTCCGCCAACGAGCGCGCCATTCAGGCCGAGCTGCAAAGCGTGGCGCAAAACAAGACCACGTTGGTGATTGCGCACCGCCTTTCCACGGTGGTGGACGCGCATGAAATTCTGGTGATGGACGCCGGTCGCATCCTGGAGCGCGGCACCCATGCGGAACTGCTGGGTTCAGGAGGCCGGTATGCGTCGATGTGGGCGCTGCAGCAGTCTTCTGAGTAGTTTTGTACGGCGCCGAAGAAGTTCATTTTGCGGCTTTCAGTGCCTCCTTGCCCATGTTATTCTCAAGAGCAAGATAAGTTCAATGCAGCCATAAGCCCAATCATGTTCAAAATACGTTTGCTGGTTTTGCGTCCATTTTTCAATTTGTTGTATTGATACCATGCTGGCCCGCAAACCGGCTCGATATTGTTTTCGTTGGTTGGCTAAAAACCAAAGAGTCGGCATTTGCTTGCCATGAACTGCTGCGTTTGGGGCCTGAGATGAGATTTGGCGTATGAATTTGAACCTGCGCGGTCTTCGCTTGGGGAGCAAGTTGTCGCTGCTGGTGACGCTGGTGGTGGTCCTGGCTGTGTTGGCTCTGGGGGTTAACTTTGAGGTGATTTTGCGGCAAAGTTTTCTGGACAATACACGCAACCAGATGCTGCACGCTTTCCAGCGACTGGATTTCAGCCTTGCGCAAATTGAATCCGATCTCAAAGCGGGTGTGCACCTTGCCAGCGATGAGGAATCATCCATTGCCTCCATTGATCTGATCAACCAATACCAGGATAAAGCCCACTACAACACCGCGTTGATCGACGAAGAAAAGAAATCTCTGGCAAAAAATGCGCTTGACCGGGTCAAGTTTTCGCAGAGTCAAGACATGGCGATTTATGACCAGAACAACGAGCTACTGGCGTTTGCCAGTCGACAGTTGGGTGTCTACCACCTGGGGTACATGAGTTTTGCCAGCGGCCATCCACAAACCTTGATACGGGCAGAGTCAAACCGCGAGTATTTACCCGGCCTGACCCCCCTCGGCAACCTGCTTGATGAGCAGCACATCGCCCGTGTGTCCTCTGAAAAAACCTCTCAGGAACCCCTGATCAGCTACCAGCGCATGGACGACAAGGTGGTCATTAAAAGCCATCAAAATACGTTTGATCCCGTGAGCCACCGGTACGTTGGGCATTTTGAGTTTTCGTATGTACTGGATCAAGATTACTTTATGCGCTTATCCAAAGACCTGGGGGTTGAGCTCACACAGGCCTTTGCCAGCCCGCTTGCGGCGCAGTCTATGGAGCTCCAACCGCATGCCCTTAAGTCGATGCTGAATGTGACAGAGTCGCCCGGGCAGTATCTTGCTGTCATGCGTAAAAATACCCTGTTAGGCCCGGTGTATTTCACGGTGAAGATCGACAAAAGCAATGAAAACGAGCTAATTAATAGCCAACGCCGTCAAATTTTTCTGACATTGCTGGCGATTGGTGGCTGCATGTTGATCTTCATGCGCCATGTATTCAATCGAAGTTTGGTGCAACCCCTCAAGCAGTTGATGCAACAAATTTACCAGATCAAACATGGCAACTATGTTGTGCTGCCAGCGCCCAACACCGGGGACGAGCTCGAAGAAGTCGGGCACAGCGTTAATGCACTGGCAAGCACCCTGTTGCGGCGTGAAACCGAATTGAGCAAGAGCGAGCAAAAGACCCGCACACTGGCCAGTAGTCTGCATGAAGCTCAGGAAATTTCTCAGCTCGGGAGTTGGACGCTTGACTTGCCCAGCGCTCAATTGCACTGGAGTGCTCAAATTTACCGCTTGTTTGAACTGAATCCACAGCACTTTGAGCCTAGTTACGATACATTTTTAGACGCCATACACCCCGATGACCGGGCGTCCGTCAATCAGGCCTATACAGCGTCGCTGGCAAACCGATCAGACTACAAAATCGAGCATCGGTTGCGCATGGCGGACGGGCGCATTAAATGGGTCAGCGAGCGTTGCCACACTGAATTTGACCCGGACGGTCTGCCGTTACGCTCGATTGGCACAGTTCAAGACATCACCGAGCGCAAACTGGCTGAGCTGGCACTGGCCGATGCACATAGCTTGCTGATGACTGTGATCGACTCCATTCCTATGCGCGTATTCTGGAAAGACCAGCAACACAACTACCTTGGTTGCAACAGCGCTTTTGCGCATGACGCAGGGAAGACTGCTCCTGCCGATTTAATCGGCAAAGATGACTACCAGATGGGGTGGGCGGCACAGGCTGAGCTGTACCGTGCGGACGACCGCCAGGTGATGGACAGCGGCGTGGTGAGGCTGTTTTATGACGAACCGCAAACCACACCTCAAGGTCAGGAGATCTGGTTGCGGACCTCCAAGATACCGCTCAAGAATCAGGCGGGGCAAATTTTTGGCTTGCTCGGTGTCTATGAAGATATCAGCCAGCGCAAACAAGCTGAGGAGCTGGTGCGCAAACTCTCGCAAGTGGCCGAGCAAAGCCCGGAGAGCGTGGTCATCGCCAATCTGGATGCCACCATCGAATACGTCAATTTGGCCTTTGAACGCAACACCGGCTACTGCCGGGCGGAGGTCATTGGCAAAACTCCACGCATCTTGCATACACCCCAAACCCCGCAAAGCACGGTTGTTGCCATGTGGCAAGCCTTGAAACAGGGCCAAACCTGGAGCGGTGAACTATTTAACCGACGCAAAGACGGCTCGCTGTACACCGACTGGGCTGTGATCTCCCCTCTGCGCGATGAGAACGGTGTTGTCACACACTATGTGGCCATTCAAGAAGACATCACCGTGAAAAAACGTCTGGCTGACGAACTAGACCAACATCGCCACACGCTCGAGCAATTGGTGGAACTACGCACTGCCGAACTTACCAGCGCGCGTCAGCAAGCCGAGCTCGCCAGTCGTGCCAAATCAGAATTTCTGGCCAATATGAGTCACGAAATTCGCACCCCCATGAACGGCGTGATTGGCATGGCCGACATACTGGCGCAGACCAGTCTCTCGTCAGAGCAGAAACGCATGCTGGGCACCATCAACACCTCGTCTTTGGCGCTGCTGAGCATCCTGAATGACATTCTGGATTTCTCAAAAATTGAAGCCGGCAAGCTCGACATTGAGCAAATTGCGACCCCGCTGCGCGAGGTGGTCGAGAGCGCAGCACAACTCATGCTCAACACCGCCCGCAACAAAGACGTTGAAATATCTTTGTTTGTTGACCCCAGCTTGCCGGAGTGGATCGTCTGCGATCCCACCCGGTTACGCCAGATTTTGCTCAACCTGCTGGGCAATGCGCTTAAATTTGTTTCGCACCGATCCGGCCATGCCATGCTGCATGTACAGTCCGGAACCCGTTTGGATGGCTCAGCCTGCCTGCACCTGAGTGTGATCGACAACGGCATTGGCATGAGTCCTGAAGTGCTCGCCAAATTATTCCAACCCTTTACCCAAGCGGATGCCAGTACCATGCGCCGATTTGGGGGGACAGGCCTGGGGCTGTCGATTACGCAGCGGCTGGTGACCATGCTGCATGGCAGCATCAGCGTGCAAAGCGCCCTAGGCATGGGCTCTGAATTTACCGTGGAGTTGCCGCTACAGGCAACAACGCCACCGGAGGGGCACACAACGCGCGCCATGCCAGACCTGAATGGCATCAACGTGTTGGTGGTGAGTCCCAGTATGGCTTGTCTGACCCTGTTTCAAACCTACCTGGGCTCGGTCGGGGCCCGGGTGATAGTTCTGCCCGATTTGGCGACGGCGCATGCAAACCTGACCCAAGCGACGAAAAATACCGTGCTGCTACTGGACCAGACGCAGGCCGAAGGCGTTGACCAAAGCGTGCAAGGCAGCCTGACCCAAGACCTTGATAACCGTGTAGTGTGTCTGGTGCGTCGACGCACCAGTGGTACCGAGTCCCATGTCATCGAAGTCCAGGCACGACCACTGCTCTACCAGGATCTGCTGCAAGGCGTCGCCTTGGCCTGCCATCGCATCAGCATAAAGGAACTGGCGGCCAGCACCAGCCCAACGAGTGGCAGTCAGCCAGTCGCCCCGAGTATTGAAGAGGCGGCGCGCACAGGCCAGTTGATCTTGCTGGCCGAAGACAATGAAACCAACCGCGAGGTGATGCATGAGCAACTGCGACTGCTCGGCTACGCTTGTGAAGTGACCGTTGACGGCGCGCAAGCCTTGACCCTGTGGCGCGAAGGCCTCAGTGAGCCTCAGCCCCGTTATGCCCTGCTGTTAACTGACTGTCATATGCCTAACCTGGACGGTTTTGAGTTAACAGAGGCCATCCGGCAGTCAGAGCCCAACGGAACGCACCTCCCCATCATTGCCATTACGGCCAACGCGATGCAAGGTGAAGCCGAACGTTGCAATGCCCGTGGCATGGACGGCTACTTGTGCAAACCGTTGCTCATGCGCGAGTTGGGCGACATGCTGAATAAATGGCTGCCACTAAAGATTCGTGTGGACCCCCTTCTGCTTAAGCCGGAATCTCCGGCTGGCGCTCGCAACGCATCCTTGCCGACCTGGAACCCCGACACGCTCACCCGGCTGATTGGCCATAACCCGGCCATGCACGAGCGGCTGTTGCAAAAATTCATGACCAATGCCGATAAACAATGCAGCCAGATCGAAACGGCCATGACGGCAGGTGATCTGGAGACGATCAAGCAGGTGGCCCACACCCTGAAATCGGCGGCCCGCTCTGTTGGCGCACTGGCGGTTGGGGAGTTGTGCCAAGGTCTGGAAGACGCTGGCCATCACCAGGATGAAGCGGCTTGTCTCGCACTGGCACAAAATTTATCCACAGCACTGGCTGGCGCGGTGCAGCAAATTACCATGCATTTGGCATCATGACACGACCCCTTCATTCAACCGAGAGCCCCATGAATCTTGCTGCGCTGTTTGAGCAAGCCCGCGCCTTGCCTGTTGTGCCCAAGGTACTGCGAGAGCTGCTAAACAGCTTTAACAATTCAGCGTTGCGTACGGACGAATTAGCGCAACTGATCACAAGCGACCCTGCCATATGTATGCGCTTGCTGCGCCTGGCCAACTCAGCGCGTTACCACACGCCGCAAGGCGTCGGCTCGGCCTACGAGGCGGTGCAACTGCTGGGCCTGGTTAATGTGCGTTCGCTGGTCATCAGCGTGGGTCTGATGAGCTGCTTTACCAATTTGCCGGCCCAAATGCTCCAACCCTTTTGGCAACACAGCCTGCGTACCGCTGCGCTCGCTCGTCATTGGTCTGCACATGCCGAGGTGGATGGCGAACTGGCCTACACACTGGGTTTGCTGCACTGCGTCGGGCAACTGGTGATGCGCCAGGGCTTGGCCAGTCAGATGCTGGCTCTGGACGCCAAAACAGATCCCGCGGCACCTACTCGCACAGCGGTTGAACGTGCTGCACTGGGCTACAGCTATGCTGAAGTCGGTGCTGAATTGGCCCGTCGATGGCAGTTTCCGACCTTGTTTTCAGAGGTGATAGGCGCTACCGACGCGCTGCCAGACAATGCGCAAGCAGCCACTTTGGCGGCCCTGATCCAGCTCTGTGCCTGGCAAGCCTGGGTGACTGAGCAACCACTCAATAGCGAGCAAGTTGATGCCTTGTGGCCCCATGAGTTGGCCCAGCGCGTGGGTGTAGCATCGCAGCATGGGGGCTCACATTTTGGCGATTGGGCCGAGCTGTGTGATGACTTGCAGGACCTGCTAACGCAGTCATGATGCAAGTTGCAGGCAGAAAATAAAAAGACAGGTGACAGAAAATGACAGCGTACATGGTTTTGGTGGTGGATGATGATGAGCTTCAGTTAGAGATCATTGGCACGCAGCTCTCCAACTTGGGTTGGCCTCATGTGTTGTTGGCCGACAGTGGGGAGAAAGCACTGGCTCAATTTGAACAGCACGTGCACGACATCGATGTCATCATCTGCGATTTATCCATGCCCGGCATGGACGGGTTGGTGCTGATGCGCCATCTGGCGCAGCGCGGTTTTGCCGCTTCATTAATTTTGCTTTCGGGCGTGCCTGATGAAATTTTAAACAGTGCGGCAGGTTTGGCGCTGGCCCATAAATTCGATTTATTGGGTGTCATTAGCAAACCCTGCGAACCCGAGCGATTGCGTGACCTGCTGGCAGGTCGGCAGCCGCGTATCGATGGCTTGAGCCCCCAGCGCGTCGAGCAAGCCCTGACGCCGCAACGCTTGAAGCAGGCACTAAGCCGCGCGGAGTTCATTCCATGGTACCAACCGAAGGTTGATATTGACGGTAACAAAACCGTCAGCGTCGAAGCGTTGGCCCGCTGGCCTCAGGAGTCCGGCGGCATGATCGGACCGGGCCTGTTTATTCCGGCCATCGAAGCCTCTGGCTTGTCGGTGGAGCTGTTTTTTTCTATGGCAAATCAGGTTTTGCGCGACTTGGCCAACTGGCGTGCGAAAGGCGCTTTGCATACAGCAGCGATCAATATGTCGATGGACACGGCGCTGGATTTGACGATGCCCGAGCGTTTGCAGCAACTGGTTGAGGCGGCTGGCCTGCTGCCGTCAGACTTGATCATCGAGGTCACTGAGAGCAAGTTGATGGTCGAGCGCACGCAGGCCATGGAAACGTTGACACGCTTATCGATGATGGGTTTTATTTTGTCGATTGACGACTTTGGAACTGGCTACTCCAGCTTGTCACAGTTGGTCGATCTACCATTCAAAGAACTCAAAATAGATGCCCGCTTTGTGCAACGCGCTTGCACTGAGCGCAAGGCTGAGGCGATTTTGCGGATCTCGTTGACCATTGGTTTCAATCTGGGCATGAGTGTGGTTGCGGAGGGTGTTGAAACCAGTGAACAGATGAATTTTTTACGCGCTTGTGGCGGCAATCTGGTACAGGGCTATTACGTGGCCCGACCTATGCCCTTTGCCGCCTGTACTGAGTGGATTCAGCGAGAGTCAACTGGCCCGTGACGGCCTGCGGCAGTGGCTAAGGCAAAAGTGCTTTCGCCGCCTCGATGCGCAGATGAAGTTCAATCGTCGGGTCGTTCATCACGGCCAGCAAAAAACGCTTGGGATCAAGGCTGTTTCCATTCAATTCGGCTGAATTGACTACCACCTTGGCTGGGCTGCTATCCCCCGCGTGATCGACAGACGAATTTGACGAGGCCGCCGTCTTGGCAGCAGGACTCAGTCGCTCCACGGCAGCCTGGAACACCGCCGGCTTAATACATTCAAGGCGCGACAGTACCTTGGCCTGCGCCTCGGGGTTGGGCGGGAGGTCGAGCCAGGGTTCTTCCGAGAAGATGGCTGCCAGGTCCGGTGCCACGAATGCGGACCATTGGCCCGTGGCGGGTTGCAGTGCTGGCACCAACAAGGCGTGCCGGATTTTTCCGGGGTTGGCCGTGTCAACCGCAGGCAGCATCAATAGGCGACCAGGCGCCACCAGGCTCAAATAGCGCAAACGCAACGCCTCAAGAAAGCCCCCCGCTTGTGCGACAGAAACTGGCTCTGCGAGTGAAAACCACAGTTGGTATGCGTCAATGCCAGAGACGGCGATGGCTGGCGCAGGCAACTCAAGATCGTCCTGGACTCCGCGCCAAACGGTTGACAGCAGGACCCAGTCGGCGGGCCTGGCCAGTTCCAGCATCAGGGCGCGTACGCGCCCATCGGGCGCAACGAGGCCGGGCTCTTCTGTGCCTTGATGGCCTTGGGTGTTGGGTGCGTGGGGGAGATAGAGTCGGTCCAGCTCTGCTTGCAGTGTGCTCATGGCGAACTCTCGGTCGTGGTGTGAGTAGGGTGTGTTTGTACCGCAACCTGCGCCAACATTTTCCAGGTCAGCCCCAGCGGCATATCGGTCTTGAAGGAGACCAGTTGTCGGGAAAGTCGGGCGGCCTCAATGCCCTTGCGCAGATTCGCGCCCACCTGGCCCGCCACCTTGTCGGCGTTGGAGATCACCCGGTCAAGATTGCCATTAATCCGAAGCAGCGTGGCGGCAGTTTTGCAGCCGACCTTTGCTACACCGGGGACGCCATCGACCGCGTCCCCCATGAGGGCCAGCAGATCGCCCATCTGCGAGGGTTTGACACCAAATTTCTCCAGCACATAAGCGGCGTCCCGCCAGACGTCCTTAAAGTGGTCGTAAATACAGACCTGGTCATTGAGTAACTGCAAAAAATCTTTGTCGGTCGACAAAATGATGGCTTGTTCTGGCCGGGCGCGGCACCATTTCTCGGCCAGCGCGGCAATGGCGTCATCCGCTTCGATGCCTTCAATCGCAATCGAGTGCAAGCCCAGGTTCTGCAGTTCATGCTTGAGGGTGAGCAAGCCATCGCGCAAGGGTTGCGGCATGGGTTTGCGGTGGGCTTGGTAGCCCGCATACAGATCGTGCTTCCAGGTTCGACCCCCATGGTCAAAAACCGCGACCGCGTGGCTTGGTCGGTGGGTTTTGAGGGCGCGCTTGAACGAGCGCAGGCTGGAGGCGATGGTGTCCGCCACCTTCTCTTCGCTGTCGGGCTCGGGTATGGCCTCGTGAATCCGCCGGATGATGTTCAGCGCATCAATAATGAGCAGGGACATTTTTTGATCACGCCTGGTTGAAGATTTGCAGATGAAATAGGCCTCAAGCCCCCGTATCTATTGTGCATTATGCTATTTAAATAATAGCTGGTTGAGCGACTGTTGTTTCAATTGGCAAGGCTTTGCCCCATTCGGCGCTGAATACGTCAGCAGGCTGGGGCCTGCCGAAGAAGTAGCCCTGAATCGATTGGCACCCTTCAAGGCGCAAAAAGTCCAGTTGCCGCTGTGTTTCGACCCCTTCGGCGACGGTGCCCAAGCCCATGCTGCGGGCCATGCCGATGACGGCCTGAATGATCGATTCGTCGCTGCGACTGTGGCCAATACCGATGACAAATGAGCGGTCAATTTTGAGGGTGCTGATGGGGAGCAGCTTGAGGTAAGCCAGCGAGGAGTAGCCGGTGCCAAAGTCATCGACCGCCAGGTGCACCCCGAGTTCGCGCAGGCCCCTCAGCACGCCGATGGCGTCGTCCACATTCATGATCACTGACTCAGTAATTTCCAGCTCCAGTGCGTCCGCCGGCAAGCCTGACTCCTCGAGCGCAGAGCGCACAACCTGCAGAATGTCTGAGCGTTCCAGTTGTCGCACCGACAGATTGACGGCGATGCGGGGAATGTCGATACCGCTGGCGCGCCAGGCTGCCATTTGACGGCAGGCGGTACGCAACACCCATTCGCCCAGGGTGACGATGAAGCCGGTTTCTTCGGCCACTGGAATGAATTTCACCGGGGACACCGAGCCCAGTTCAGGGCTGTTCCAGCGCGCCAGCGCCTCGGCACCGCACGGGCGGGACGGCTCTGTGGCCGTCATCTTGATCTGGTAGTGAACCTCAAGCTCGTGGTGGTCGATGGCGCGGCGCAGCAGGCGCTCCAGTTGGGCTCGCTCCTGCGCGTATTGGGTCATTTCGGGGGTGTAGAAATGGTAGGTGTTGCGGCCATGTTTTTTGGCCTGGTACATGGCGGTATCGGCTGCACGCAGCAGGTTGCCCGCGTCTACACCATCGGCCGGAAACAGGCTGATGCCAACGCTGCCTGAAATGGCGAGTTCATGAATGCCAATGGAAATGGGTTCGGCAATGCGTGCAATCAGTTTTTCGGCCACCCGGCTTGCATCTTGTGATGACTGAATATTTTCCAGGATGCAGACAAATTCGTCGCCGCCCAGGCGCGCCAGCAGGTCCCCGCCGCGCAGTTGTCCAGTCAGTCGCTGCGCCACGGCCACCAGCAATTCGTCCCCCACGGCATGGCCCAGGGTGTCGTTGACGTCCTTGAACCGGTCCAGGTCGATGAACAACAAGGCCAACTGGTTTTTGCTGCGCTCTGATTGGCTGACACTGCGTTGCAGGTGCTCAGTGAACTGCAGGCGGTTGGGTAGGCTGGTCAGCGTGTCGTGGTGCGCCAGATGGTCTAGCCGAACTTCCGCGGCCCGCCGCTCCAGAACCTCGTCTTCAAGGTGGCTGTTGATGGTTGCAAGCTCAAAAGTGCGTTCTTCCACCCGGTGGTCAAGTTCTTGATTGGACGCCAGCAGGGCCGTTTCCTGCTGGCGCAGGATGCCTTGGGCGTAGCGGACCACCATCAGCTGCATCAGGTACAAAACCAGCATCACCACCGCGCCGCCCACCACGACTTGCAGCAGCACTTGGTGCAGGTCTTGAACAAAAGGCGTGACATCCTGGTAGAGCTCAATGACGCCTGCGATGCGCTTGCCATCGCGAATGGGCAGGTAGCTGGAGATCAGGTCCACCTCGGCGCGGGAGCCCTCAAAGCTGTCGAACTGGTTGCGGTGCGTCAGTTCGCTGATAGGTGACCCTGTCAAGGCACTTGCGAAACCCTGGTTGCCCAGCTTGCTTTCACCCATCTGGCGTGGGTCTGAGGAGAATACCGTGAGGCCCTGAGGGTTGTAAACCTTGACCTTGATGATGTTCGAATTCATCATCAAAGCAGAGGTTTTAGCCCCCAGTCCAAGCGTTTCGGCGGCGGTGCGCAACTGGTTGCCAGTAAGGTCGTTGGACTTGGATACATGGGTCGAGAAGATGGGCCACAGCTCGTTGAGAAAAATTTGACTCATGGCCTCGTTGTGCCGTTGGGCCATGGTGGTGACTTGGCGCGCGGCCTGGAATTGCGCCTGCAGGCCCAGGATCGCGCCAGCAATGACGATCAGCAGGAAGGAAATGATCGAGAAGTACCGTGTCAGGCGAAATGTTTTGAAGGCACTCATAGGCAACAGGTTCTGATGGCGGTGGGAATCACCGACGTTGAGGAGGAGGGCTAAATTTCAGTTTAACGTTGATCTCAGGATCTTGTTGTGGGTCGTGCTCTGACTGTCAGGTTCAAGCGGACGGCTGTGGCTATGATGGGCAAAAAATACGGGAGACCAACCATCCATGAACACCAAAACAAGGGTTGATCAAGGGGTGTTATCCAGCGACGACAAGCTGCAGGCGGCCTACGAAGTGCAGGCCATTTTTCAGCACGCGTTCATTGGCATCGCCATGACGCGTGACCGTCGCTTTGTACGGTGCAATAAGGTTTTTGCCAATATGCTGGGCTATAGCCAGCAGGACTTGGTCGGCTTGCCGGGTCGTTGTATTTACCCCAGTGACGAGGCTTACGCCCAAATGGGGGCCGAAGCCGGTGGCTTGCTGGCGGCGGGCCAGCCGTTTCGCACGGAACGCTATTTTGTGCGCCAGGACGGTACCGAGGTGCTGTGCGCCGTCTCGGCGTCAACGGTGGATCCGAGCCACCCGGAGTGGGGCACGATCTGGCTGTGCAGCGATATCACCGTTGAGCGGCAGCAGCAGGCGCAATTGCGCACGGCCTTGCTTGAAAACCAGGCCTTGGTCGACGGCGCCGCGCTCGGCATTGTGGTGCTTAAAAACCGGCGGGTCGAGCGCTGCAATCCGCAGCTTGAAACCATGTTTGGCTACGCCGCAGGCACCATGCTGGGAATGTCTACGCGTGCCTGGTATGTCAATGCGGCTGAATTTGAAGGGGTTGGGGTTCGTCTGTACGACCAGCTTGCCCAAGGTGGCGCGGTTACGCAAGAGCAGCGACTTCAGCGCCGGGATGGTTCCATTCTTTGGGTTCGCATGAGTGGTCGCCAACTCGGGGTTGGCAGCCCGATGTCTGGCACAACGCTCTGGATGTATGACGATATCACCGAAAAACGCCAGATCGAAGACGCCTTGAGTGCCGCCACCGCGCTCAATCAGGCGGTTTTTGACAGCGCCGGGGCTGCCCTGATTGCCACCGACACGCAGGGCGTGATTCAACTCTTCAACGCGGCCGCTGAACGCATGCTCGGCTATGGCGCAGCCGAGTTGCAGTACCAGGAAACCCCGGCCTTGCTGCACGATGGGGCTGAAGTACAAGCCTATGCCGCTCAGTTGAGTGATGAGTTGGGTGAGCTTGTTGAGCCCGGCTTTGATGTGTTTTGCATCAAGGCTCGTTTGTCGGGCAAGGATGAGCGTGAGTGGACCTATATCTGCAAAAACGGGCAACGAATTCCCGTCTCGTTGTGCGTCACGGCCTTGCGCGCGCCCTCGGGGCAAATCACGGGTTATCTGGGGATTGCCACCGATATCTCGGAGCGTAAAAAAGCACAACAGCTGATTCAGCAGTCCAAAGAGGAACTCGAAGCCAAGGTCTTGCAGCGCACCACTGAGCTGGCCGACAGCAATGTCCGGCTGCAAGCCGAGGTGTCCGAGCGCTCGGAGATTGAGCGCCAGATGCGCGATCTGGCGCATTACGACCCGGTCACCGGGCTGCCCAATCGCAACCTGCTGCGCGACCGCATGACCCAGGCGCTGCTGCAAGGCAAGCGCGACAACGGGCATGTGGCGGTCATGTTTCTCGACCTGGATCGCTTTAAAAATATCAACGACACACTGGGGCATCAGGTGGGTGACGCCTTGCTGCGGCTGGTGGCCTTGCGCTTGTCGATGGCCTTGCGCACCACCGACACCCTCGCCCGCATCGGGGGCGACGAGTTTGTCCTGATCCTGCCAGGACTTTGCAGCGCCAACTATGTCGAAGGCGTGGCCGACAAGCTGCTCTCGGCCCTGCAAGCCCCGATGGAGGTGCAGGAACACATTTTGCACATCACCACCAGCATTGGCATCTGCATTTATCCGCAGGATGGCGCGGATACCGATGTGCTGCTGCGCAACGCAGATACCGCCATGTACCAGGCCAAGGCCGCCGGGCGCAACACCTACCGGTTTTTTACCGAAAGCATGAACCAGGAAGCCGATCGGCACTTCCGTATCGAGTCCGCGCTGCGCAGTGGCGTGCGTGACAACGAGTTGCGGCTCTTGTTCCAGCCCCTGATTGACATGACCCATAACCGCATTTTTGGGGTGGAGGCGCTGGTGCGCTGGCAGTCGCCCATTCTGGGGCTGGTGATGCCGGGCCAATTCATTGGCATCGCTGAGGAGACCGATCTGATCGTTGAAATCGACTCCTGGGTGTTCCGCCAGGCCTGCGAGCAGGCGGCACAGTGGCGCCGTCAGGGGTTTCCCGACATCACACTGGCGGTCAATTTATCCGCCCGCCAGTTCCGGCGCAAAGACCTGGTGGCTTTTGTCTCCGGCGTGCTGGCGCAGACTGGCTACCCGGCGCATTTGCTGGAGCTGGAAATTACCGAGTCGGCCCTGATGCACAACGTAGCCGAGGTGATTCAGACGCTGGACCAGTTGGTGGCGCTGGGGGTGCGGCTGGCGATTGACGACTTTGGCACCGGTTATTCCAGTCTGGCCTATCTGAAGCGGTTTCCGGTGCACAAACTCAAGATAGACCAGTCGTTTGTGCGCGACATCGGCCAGGCTGACAGCGATTTGGGCATCATCAAAACCGTGATTGCCCTGGCGCAGACCCTGAAGCTGGACCTGCTCGCCGAAGGGGTTGAGACGCAGGCGCACCTCATGACCTTGCGCGCCATGGGCTGCGAATGTTTTCAGGGTTATCTGTTTTCAAAACCGGTGACGGCTGGGGAGATAGAGAAGATGTTGGGCGCCACGGCCACGTCTTTGTTGCGCTGAAACGCCTTGCCCGTTCGATAATGCGGCGATGGAAACCAAATGGCTTGAAGATTTCGTCAGTTTGGCTGAAACCCGCAGTTTCAGCCGCTCGGCTCAGTTGCGGCATGTGACGCAGCCCGCGTTCTCGCGGCGCATCCAGTCGCTGGAGGGCTGGGCTGGCACCGACCTGGTGGACCGCAGCAGCTACCCGACCCGGCTCACGCCGGCGGGCGAGACGCTGTATTCGCAGTCGCTGGAGGTGTTGCAGGCCTTGCAAAGCACACGCGCCATGATGCGCGGGCACTCTAGCGCCGGGCAGGATGTGATTGAGTTTGCGGTACCGCACACGCTGGCGTTCACGTTTTTCCCGGCGTGGGTGTCGGCCTTGCGCGAGAAGTTTGGCCCCATCAAAAGCCGCCTGATTGCACTCAATGTGCACGACGCCGTCATGCGTCTGGTGGAAGGCAGTTGCGACCTGTTGATTGCCTACCACCACCCATCGCAGCCCTACCAGCTGGACGCCGACCGTTACGAGATGGTGAGCCTGGGTGAAGAAGTGATGGCGCCATACGTCAAGCCTGATGCGCTGGGCCTGCCGATGTTCACCTTGCCCGGGCGCGCTAACCAGCCCTTGCCCTACCTTGCTTATGCGCCGGGCGCCTACTTGGGGCAGATGGTGGACCTGATCCTGAAGCAGTCGGGCACAGCTATCCACTTTGACCGTGTCTACGAGACCGACATGGCCGAGGGCCTGAAAGCCATGGCGCTGGAAGGGCACGGCATTGCCTTCTTGCCGTTCAGCGCGGTCAAGAAAGATGTTCGCGCCAAAAAACTGGTGAGCGCCACCCCCAAAGGCATGGATGATTTGCAGATCACCATGGAGGTGCGGGTGTACCGCGAACGCCCCACGCTCAAGGAAGTCGGTAAATCAGGGGTGCACACCAACCGCAGCAGCGCCCCTGCCGCCAAACGCAGCGCGCAAGCCCTGTGGGATTATTTGAGCGAACTGAAAAGCATTTGAGAAAATACCCCTATGACAATCCAAACCATCACCCTGACCCGCCCCGACGACTGGCATCTGCATGTGCGCGATGGCGATGCGCTCAATACCGTGGTGCCGCATACCGCCGCCCAGTTTGGCCGCGCCATCATCATGCCCAACTTGCGTCCCCCGGTGACCACCACCGAAGCGGCGCTGGCCTACAAGGCACGCATTCAGGCCGCCGTTCCCGCCGGCGTGAAATTTGAGCCTTTGATGACGCTGTACCTCACCGACTTGCTGCCCGCTGAAGAAATCAAGCGCGCCGCAGCGGCGGGTGTGGTCGCGGTCAAGCTTTACCCGGCTGGTGCCACCACCAACAGCGACGCGGGCGTGACCGATCTGCGCAAGACCTACAAAACTCTGGAGGCCATGCAGCGCGCTGGTATGCCGCTGCTGGTGCATGGCGAAGTGACGTCGCCCGAGATTGATCTGTTTGACCGCGAGGCGGTGTTCATCGACACCCAGCTGATTCCGCTGCGCCGTGATTTTCCGGAACTCAAAATCGTGTTTGAGCACATCACTACCCAAGAGGCCGCGCAGTATGTGCAGGCCGCAGATCGCTTTACTGCGGCGACGCTCACCGCACACCATTTGCTCTACAACCGCAACGCCATCTTCACTGGCGGCATTCGCCCGCATTACTACTGCCTGCCGGTCCTCAAGCGCGAAACCCATCGGCTGGCGCTGGTGGCCGCGGCTACCAGTGGCAGCCCCAAGTTCTTTTTGGGCACCGACAGTGCGCCGCACCCGGCGCACCTGAAAGAACACGCCAGCGGTTGCGCCGGGTGCTATACCGCACACGCCGCGATGGAGATGTATGCCGAAGCGTTTGATTCGGTCAATGCGCTGAGCCAGCTCGAAGCCTTTGCCAGCTTCAACGGCGCTGACTTTTACGGCCTGCCGCGCAACAGCGGCACCATCACCCTGAAGCGTGAAAGCTGGACGCCCCCCGAGAGTTTTGCCTTTGGCGAAGCCGCGCTCAAGCCCTTGCGCTCGGGCGAAGCCCTGCCGTGGAAACTAATCGCCTGACGGCCAAACACCGCACGCCAGTGCCACGCTTCAACGAGGAATTGACATGAACATCTTTCTGATTGATGCCGACAACCTGAATTCGGGCGTGTGGGTGGATGAAGCGTTTCGTATTCTGGAAGCGTCCGAAGGCGCTTTGCCGGTCAGGCGTGCCTATGGCAGCGCCGAAAACCTCAAGGGTCTGAGTGAGGTGTTGCGGGCCTGGGCCGTGCGGCCGTTTGTCAATCTGTCGCTGACCAAAAACACCACCGACATCGCGTTGGCCGTGGATGCCATGGAGTTCGCTTGTCAACAGCCTGCGCCCAAAATGGTCGTCATCGGCTCAGGCGATGCCGACTTTGTGCCGCTGGTGGTGCGCCTGCGGGAGCGCGGTATCCGCATGGTCTGTGTGTCGGAGCGCGGCAAGATGGGGCGCGAAGCTGTGTCGGCCTATGACCGCGTGATTCTGGTCGGGCAGGAGCAGGCGCTGTATGAGGCGCAACAGGCGGCGGCCATCGCGGCGCCGACGGTTGCTATTGCAACGCTCCCAGTGCCCGTCGTTGCGCCAATCTGCTTGGCGCCGAGTGCACCCGCTGCAGTCAAGAAAGTCGCGGCAAAGAAGGCTCCGGTTGTTGCTCCCCCGCAAACGTTAAAGCAGACTGTGCCTATCAGCGCATCCTCGCATACAGCCTCTCCGGCTCCCCCTGCGGCGATAGACGACCCAAAAGCGGTTCGAGGCATCCTCGCTGCTTTACCTGTTTGGCTACCCAATACGATCATGCAGTTGAACCAGCTTGGCAAGCCATTAAAAGACAGTGGCATCGCCAAAGGCAACAAGCCATTGCATGAACTTTTTCGCAAGCATCCTCTCTATTTCAAAGTGTTGCCGACGACAGGGGCTGCAAAGCAAGTCCGGCTATTGAAGACCCCGCTATGAAATTTATCTTCCCATCCGTCTTTCTCGCGAATGCAGCCGCCCCATGTGAATTTCGCTGTGGGCTGAATACCCGCCTTCAAAGATACGACTTGTTTTTTATAAATCGGGCGGATCTTTCTAGCCCTGCAGTATGAGTAATGACCTAGCCGCCATTGACTGGGCGGCGCCCTGGCTGGCGCCCTATGTGCCGATCGGTCAGCGCGTAGCGGCGCAAGTGGCCCTCGGCACGAGCAGCGCCCAAGCGTTGACCACCGCGCTGGCGCCCCAGACCACGCCGGTGCGCTTTGTGCCGCAAAGTGATTTGCCGCCGGGCATGGCCTACGAAAGCTATATTTTTGAGAGCAACGGATGCCCGACCCGCGAGGGCTTGCATGACTTTTTCAATGGACTGGCGTGGCTCAAGTTTCCCTTGACCAAGCGCCGCCTGAACCAGTTGCACGTGGCGCAAATTGCGCAAACCGGTATTCAGCCAGTGCGCGGTCCGGCGCGTGATGGCCTGACCGTGTTTGATGAAAACTCAGCCTTCCTGCAAGCGCCGGATGCGCTGTGGGACGCCTTGGCTGCCAAAGACTGGCAGCGCCTGTTCATTGACTTGCGACCGCTGTGGTCGCAGGCGCATTTGGTGCTGTTTGGCCACGCGCTGCTTGAGAAGCTGGTTTACCCAAGAAAATCGATGACAGCCCACGTCTACCGTGCGCAGGCAGCTAGCAATTCAATAGCGGATATGGACGCATGGATGGCGGCCGATGTGAGCGCCGACAAGTTGGCCTCCAAGCCGTTTGCCCACCTGCCGGTGCTGGGCGTGCCGGGCTGGTGGGCGGCGAATGAAGACCCGGCTTTTTACGCCGATGCCAGCGTGTTTCGGCTGCCAAAATGCCCATAAATTTCATGAGCCATTGAGGATTGTTACCTTGTCATAGGTCGGCAAGCCCCTACCATTCATGCCGTAGGTTCACCAAGTTGAGCTAATTTCGAAGGAAAAGAAGATGAAACGCATTATTTTGTTTGTGCTGACTAACGTGCTGGTGGTCACTGTGCTGGGCATCGTCGCCAGTTTGCTGGGCGTCAACCGCTACCTGACCTCGAGCGGTCTGGACCTGGGCTCGTTGTTGGGCTTTGCCTTGGTGATGGGTTTCGGTGGCGCCATCATTTCGCTGCTGATCAGCAAGCCAATGGCCAAGTGGACCTCGGGCGTGCGCGTTATCAATCAGCCGCAAAACGCCGACGAGGCCTGGATTGTGGAAACGGTTCGCAAGCTGGCCGAAAAAGCCAACATTGGCATGCCTGAAGTCGGTATTTTTGAGGGCGATCCCAATGCCTTTGCCACCGGCGCCTTCAAAAACTCGGCCCTGGTCGCGGTCAGCACCGGCTTGCTGCAAGGCATGACGCACGAAGAGATCGAGGCCGTCATTGCCCATGAAATCGCCCACGTGGCCAATGGCGACATGGTCACCATGACGTTGATTCAGGGCGTGATGAACACCTTTGTCGTGTTCCTGAGCCGTGTCATTGGTTACGCGGTCGATAGTTTCTTGCGCAAAGGCGACGAGCGCTCCAGTGGCCCCGGTATCGGCTACATGATCACCACCATCGTGCTCGACATCGTGCTCGGTTTTGCCGCTTCCATGGTGGTGGCCTGGTTCTCGCGCCACCGTGAATTCCGTGCCGATGCGGGCTCGGCCCAGTTAATGGGTCGCCGCCAGCCGATGATCAATGCTCTGGCGCGTTTGGGGGGCCTGCACACAGGTGAGTTACCCAAGAGCGTGGCGGCATTCGGCATTGCCGGGGGCGTTGGCCAACTGTTTGCCACGCATCCACCGATTGAAGAGCGCATTGCCGCCCTTCAGAACTCGCAGGGCTGAAGTCGATGGAACTCTCGACCTGGCTGGCTTTTTTCGTTGCCTCCTGGGCCATCAGTATTTCGCCCGGCGCAGGCGCAGTGGCGGCCATGAGCGCCGGCCTGAACCACGGTTTCAGGCGTGGGTACTTCACCACCTTCGGCTTGGTGCTCGGTATCTGGTTGCAGGTGATTGTGGTGAGTCTGGGGCTGGGCGCGCTGGTGGCGACGTCCAGCACCGCGTTTGCCGTTGTCAAGTGGTTGGGCGTGGCTTATCTGGTGTGGCTGGGCATCCAACAATGGCGCGCACCGGCGACACCGATGGTGACGCAAACCGATGAAGGGCCCCGTGTGACCCGTCGTTCGATGGTGCTGCGGGCCATCATGATCAACGCCGTCAACCCTAAAGGCACGGTGTTTTTGCTGGCCGTGGTGCCGCAATTTCTGAATTTGGCTCAGCCGCTGATGCCGCAGTACCTGATCATTGCTGCGACCCTCGGTTTTACCGACTTGGTGGTGATGGCGGGCTACACCGC
>NZ_JBAWYV010000063.1:0-19118 GCF_037143375.1 Rhodoferax sp.
GCTTATGGCAAGAGCGCCAGCGTGACCCAGGAGCAGATGGTTTACTGCCTGTTCAAGCACACGGCTTCTCAGTTGTTTCGAGACATCGTGGTCCGGTCCGGCGAACGCTATCTGGTCCGTCCGGTGAGTTTGCGCATGATGCAAAGTCTGGTGGCCCTGATTGGCGTCAAGGTGGGGCAACGCACGCTGGGCAAAGCCGTTGCACGTTATGCCCCGGTGGTTGGTGCCATGGGGGTCGGCGCTTACGCCTATTACGACACCCAGCAGGTTGCCAAGACGGCCATCAGTTTGTTCAGCCACACCATCGATGTTGTGGTTGATGAATAAGCGCTGCGCCGGGTTATTTGACAGCGTTCAACCGCTTGACGCCTGCCACAAACCGCTCCAGCGTCGAGGACAGCACGCCTTTGGGAATCGTTACCTCGATCAATTGAAACCGGCCGCGCGTGACAACCGCTTTTTCAAGTGCTGCCTTCAGTTCTGCCCGAGTTCCTACGCGCACGCCATCGCCCCCCAAGCCTGAGGCCATTTCTGCGAAACCCCAATGCCCCAGGTCGTTGAATTTGGACTCGGGCTGGAAGGTGCGCAGCATCTCCCAACTGGCGTTGTTGAAGACCAGCACGATCGGGTCCCAGCCGTAGCGCTTGCAATTGCCCAGTTCCCAACCGGTCATCTGGAACGCGCCATCGCCCACCAGAATCAGCGGCCGTTGACCGGTTGCAGCTTGCAAGCCCAGTCCCGCCGGGACGCCAAAACCCATGGTGGCGTAATAGCCCGGCGCCACCAGCGCGGTGTGCTCGATCTCCATCGCGGTAAACAGGCAGTCGCCCATGTCGGAGGCAATCGGCATCTTGCCGTGGGCGGCCATCAGGTCGTTCACCGCCGTGGCGATGTCGGTCGGGGCGATGGCGGCCGAGTCGGCCTCCATGCCGTAATTGAAAGTTTGTGGCTTCACACGGATAACTTTTTCTTCTGCCCCCAGGCAAGTCAGCATGCGCTCCACCACCGAAGCCAGCGGCAATTGTGAGTAGGTGTGGTAGCCAATCGTGACACGGCCATCAAGCGCCTGAATCGTTTTGCGCATGTCGATCTTGGTCTCTGATACCGCAAAATTGGTGTCGCAAATAATCTCGCCCAGAAGGAACAGTCCGTCCGAGCTTTCCACCAGCTGCGTCACCTCCGGGAAACCGGCCACCCCCATGTAAGTGCCCACCAGCGGCGCATCCTGGTCGGCCAACAAGCCCCGGCCCATGAAGCTGGTCACCACCGGTATGCCCAGTCGGCGTGACAGCAGCGCCACCTTGTCTTCAAGGCCATAGCGGCGCACCTCGACTCCCGCCATCAAGACCGGTGACTTGGCTTGGGCCAATCGTTCCAGAATCTCGTCCACGCAGGCATTGAGCGCATCGGGGTCCACCAACATGGCCACTTCGGGAATGACGGGCGCACAGGGCATGGCCACCATGTCGCGTGGAATCTCGATGTAGACCGGTTCCGACTTGCGCAGGCAACTGGCGAGCACGCGGGCAATGTCGGCCGGTGCCCGCTCGGCGTCGTCCAGACGCACCTGGTCGCAGGTGATTTCCTTGAAGATCTGAAATTGTGAATCGAGCGTTTTGGCCTGATGGTGCAGCAACAAGCCAGAGCGTGATTCGCCCTTGCCGGGTCCACCCGACAGCACCACCAGCGGCGACTTCTCCGCAAACGCCGCCGCGACCGAGTTGATCATGTTCAAGGCACCCGCGCCATAGGTGACGGCCGCCACTCCGAGGCCGCCATTGATGCGCGCCGAGGCATCAGCTGCAAAGCCCACCGCCGGTTCGTGCGACAGGGTGTAAAGCGGCAGAATCTGCGATTCTTCGATGATGCGAAAGTAGGGCAGTGCAAAGTCGCCGGGAATGCCAAAAATCTGGCGCGCGCCGTGCGCCTTGAGCGCCAGCAGCAGGGATTCGGTGAGGTTCATGCGAGGTGTCTCCGGGTCAATGTTGTGGCGAAATTATGCGGTTTTCTGCGCGCACGAATCATTCGTAATTTCAGAATGGCACGCAACTAGCGCAGGTTTCATGCGCAAACAATCCAGTTAACCAAAACTTCAGTGCGTAAGTTTGGTTTGATACGCGGAAAAAATCAACGGTCAGACCAACGGCCTAAACACGAAAGCGCGCGACCCCGGCTGTGCGGGGGCTGATGTCGGCGTTCTGGCTGCAGTCGGCACGGCGCGACCCCGACGCTCCCGTACCGGGGAGCAAAACGCTTGGCTCCGGTCATAGTGCGCACGTTTGTAGGGGTCCGACAACACTGAATAAGCGAAATTAATTTGGGCCAACCGTTCACTGGTTTGTGTGCTGCCATGGTTCCGGTCCGGATGGTTAATTTGAACCAGACAGCGGTAGGCCGCCTTGATCACAGAAGCGCATGCCTGAGGGCTCACTTCTAGCGTGTCGTAGTGCGTGACGTCGTGTTTCATAAGCATGTGGTTGACCAAAAATCGGGCTAAAGGCAGCATCAATCGTCAGCTTTTTAAAGGGCGATGCACTTGCGAGTTATCAAAAGCTTCGTTTAGCAGTATCTTTTCTAGGGCGCAACACGGTGGCGCCTCCTGTTTCCTGCATGGGTCGCAGGGAGGGGTAATCGGGTAACTAGAAAATGGGCGGGCGAATGCGGCGACAATCCAACTCCAATTTTTAATATTAGCTGGGTCAACACCAGCGTTTTTCATGTCCGATACGTCCAACTTCGAAGTTCGCCCCGCCACCTTGCGCGATGCCAAGGCCATTGCTGAAATTCATGCCAGTTCCAACCAGGCCGCATTCAAGGCGCTGTTTCCCGGTGAAAAGGCGCCCACGGTCTCGGTCGACAAAGACCAGGCGTACTGGCGCGATGCAATTGAATTCAACGAGCCGCAGGTGTATGTGGCCGTCGATGAAGGCCAGATCGTTGGTTTTGTCGGGTTCGATCGTTCACGTGACCCGAAAACACCCAACACCATGGGTGAAATCTGGGCCATTTATGCCGCCCCCACCAACTGGGACCAAGGCGTGGGTCTGGCGCTGTGGGACGCCGCCCGTGACGGTTTGCTGGAAGAAGGTTGTACCAAGGTCTCGATCTGGGTGCCACTGGGCAACGAGCGAGCCCTGCGATTTCATGACTTGGCCGGCTTCAAGCGCGAAATGACCACGATCAAAACCGTGCCGATGGGCAATGTCAAGGTTGAAGAAATCCGCATGAAGCGCGACCTCTGATTCCGCTTTAACGCCTCAGGTGCGCCGCACCACCACACTGCCAATCGAATAACCTGCGCCAAACGAGCAGATCACCCCCATGTCGCCAGCTTGCAGGTCATCGTGGTGGCGGTGAAAGGCGATGATCGAACCGGCTGAGGCTGTGTTGGCGAATTCATTCAAAATCACTGGCGCATCGTCTGCAGTGGCATCGCGCCCCAGCAGTTTTCGGCCAATCAGCTGGTTCATGGCCAGGTTGGCTTGGTGCAGCCAGAAGCGGCGAACCCCGGTCGGCACCAGTTCATGCGCTGCCAGGTGCTGTGTGATGTGCTCAGCGGCCATGGGGCAAACCTCTTTGAACACCTTGCGGCCTTCCTGGTAGAAAAGCTGGTCCCGGTCTTCGGGGTTGCGGTCTTCACTGCGCGACATGAAGCCTGCGTTGTTGCGAATGTTGTTCGAGAACGTGGTGAGCAAGCGGGTGCCCAGAATCTCAAAGGCCCCGGCGGGGGCCAGGTCCAGCCGCTCAATCAGGATTGCGGTGCACACATCGCCAAAGATGAAGTGGCAGTCCCGGTCTTTCCAGGCCAGATGCGGCGAGGTGATTTCGGGGTTCACCACCAGAATAGCGCGAGCCGAGCCGCACTTGACGGCGTTGACCGCCATCTCGATGGCGAAAGTGGCCGAGGAGCACGCCACATTCATGTCAAAGCCAAAGCCCTTGATGCCCAGGGCGGTCTGAATCTCCACCGCCATGGCCGGGTAAGCGCGCTGCATATTGGCCGCCGCGCAAATGACGCCGTCAATGTCCTCGGGGTGTTTGCCTGCGCGGGCCAGCGCATCGCGGGCCGCCGACACGCCAATTTCGGCCATCAAGGAGATTTCCGTATCCGGTCGGGCCTGCAGGCGAGGGCGCATGCGCCGGGGGTCGAGCACACCGGTTTTTTCCATCACATAGCGTTGCTTGATGCCCGAGGCTTTTTCGATGAACTCGACGCTGGATTGTGGAATCGGTTGGCGCGTGCCGGCTGCGATGTCTGCGGCATGGGCCGCATTCTCTAAGTCGGCGAAGCTGTTGAAGGCGGCCACCAACTCGGCGTTGGTGATGATGTGCGGTGGAATATAAAGTCCGGTGCTACTGATGGCGACACGATGCATGATGCAGGTTCCAAAAAATATGGCGGGTTGGCACAGACCAATCGCGCCGATGATTATGCAGTGACGCTCCGCCTGCCGGATTCACCCATGTCAATGTAAGGTATTTGGGCTTCTAGCCCCCGTTGCATCTGCGTGAGTAGCTACTAAAATAGTAGCAATCAGACTTCGCCGCCAAAGCGTTTGGTCAGGTTGTCGATGTATTGCTCCACCATCTTTTCGAACTCGGCTTCCACCACTGGCGCCACCACCATTTTCATCAGGCCCGGCAGCGGCAAGGTGAGGTCGCCATTGATCTGCAACGCCACATGCGTGGATTTTTTCTTGTCGGTGATTTTCCAGTGGCCTGACACCAGTGCGTTGCCTTCGCCCTTCACCGGGGTCCATTGCACCGTGCCCTTGGTTGGGTTGGAAACGTACTTGGAGGCATAAATGGTTTGCAGGTTGACCGACGCGATGCCGATTTTTGCCATTTCCCAGCGGTAGACGCCGTCGCCGAGGTCCACCAGTTTGTCCACTTTGGGGAAGAAACTGGCCGAGGTGGGCACATGGGAGAGCACCTCAAAGACGTCCGAGGCGCTGGCTTTGACTTCAAACTCGTAGCCAAGATCTATGTTCACGTTGATGGTCATGAATTGCTCGCAAATTATGGGGGAATGTTTGGTTGATCATGTTACACGGCTGAATTCAAGGCGAGTAATATGAACGGCTATGAAAGTCGATCCCGCCATCATCCAAATTTTTGCCGAAAACGTTCGGGCAGAAATTATTCCACCCGCAGCGGTGGTCAAGCTTGACGGCGCCATCATTGAAAAAATCAAAAAAAATGTTCCTATTTTTACGGGCATGACACCGGATTGCCTGACGCGCACGCTCGCGGTGGCTGAGTATTTCCCAGTCAAGGCAGGCGAGGTGGTGTTCAACGAGCGCGATATTGGCGATTCGTTTTTCGTCGTGATCGGCGGTGAGGTTCAGATTGAAAAGCTCAGCAATGGCAAGTCAGTTCAACTGGCCCGGCTCGGTGCTGGCCATTGTTTTGGCGAGATGGCGCTGGTGGGCAACCACCTGCGCTCAGCCACGGTGCGCGCCAGCCGCGACACCGTGACCATGCGCTTTTACCGCGAGTTAATTGATGCCAACCCCGAAAGCGCCCATGTCATCTACCGCAATATTGCCACCATTCTGGCCAAAAGGCTGGACCAATCCAGTGTGACGCTGGCTGAGTTGGTCCGGCAAAACATGAGCCCTTAAGACAGCATCCGGTCCTTGGCCACAAAGTACTTACGCGCATATGCCACCAGTTGACCGTCACTCGGATGGTCGATGGTTTCTACCCCCACCACCTTGTCGGCCATCACTTGGTCGTGCGCATGGATATGCTTGATGAGTTGTAATTTGGCTTGCGCCGGACCCACCACCAGAATCTCTTGGGCGCCTGCCAAGGCTTCGACGATGGCGTGATAATAATTTTTGTCTTCGGCGGGGCGGCCCGACCCCAAGGCGCCACTTTTTGAGTGCAAATGTTTGTGCGGTTTGGTGGGGTGAATGATGGATTTTTCAACATCGTCGGCTGTGATGTGCATGACATGCGCTTCAGAGTGATCCAGCCAAACAACGGCATGGTAGTGAGACATATTTTTTCCTTTTGAGTGTGATAAAACTTCAGCTTATGCCCTTGTATGAACGACTTGTTGACCAAGGTCAAAATGGTCTGACTCCTACTTTTTTCCCTTTAACCTGAATTCATGACCATTCTTCTTGCGCCCATGGAGGGCCTGCTGGACTTTGTGCTGCGTGACATCCTGACCCGGGTCGGCGGAGTGGACCGCTGCGTCTCAGAATTCATCCGTGTCACCAACACCTTGTTGCCCGATCGGGTTTATTACCGCGTGGTGCCGGAGTTGCTCAATGGCGGACGAACCTTTGCCGGCGTGCCGGTGCGCGCCCAGTTGCTGGGCTCGGACCCGGTCTGCCTGGCCGAAAATGCCGCTTGTCTGGCCGCATTGGGCCCGGATGGGGTGGACCTGAACTTTGGCTGTCCGGCCAAAGTTGTCAACCGCCACGGCGGCGGAGCAGCCCTGCTGGACGACCCGGAATTGCTTTTGAAGATCGTCTCGGCGGTGCGCCGCGCCGTGCCCGCGCACTTGCCGGTGTCCGCCAAGATGCGACTGGGGTTTAACGACGACTCTCGCGCGGTGGAGTGTGCACTGGCAATTGAAGGGGGCGGTGCCACCGAACTGGTGGTGCACGCCCGCACCAAGGCCGACGCCTACCGCCCACCCGCCTATTGGGAGCGCATTGCCGACATTCGAGCCGCCGTGCAAATCCCGGTGGTGGCCAATGGCGAAATCTGGAATGTGCAAGACGCCTTGCGCTGCCGTGAGCTCTCGGGTTGCCACAGCTTGATGCTGGGCCGCGGCATGGTGACTGACCCGGGACTGGCGCTGGCCATTCGGGCCGCCACGCCACTTTCGCCTTCGCTGGCGGTGCCTTTGGCTGCGTCTGGGTTGCCACACGCTGTCGTGACTTGGCAGACATTGCTGCCGCTCATTGTTGATTTCTGGCAGTTGGTGTGCACCCGGCTGGAGCGCCGCCAGCAGGCCGGGCGACTCAAACAATGGCTCAATTTCTTGCGTCGCCGTTACCCCGAGGCTGAAGTGGCCTACATGGCGATGCGCACTTTTAACGACCCGGCGGATGTGGACCATTGGCTGGTCAGCGCCGGGCTGCACATTGACACGCGCGGATTCCTGCACCGCCATCCGCATTAACCCTTTTTTATTTTTGATCGAGAGACTTCATGAAAACAAAAGCAGCCGTCGCCTGGAAAGCTGGCGCCCCCTTGACCATTGAAACCGTTGACCTGGAAGGCCCCCGCTTTGGCGAGGTGCTGGTCGAGATCAAGGCCACCGGCATCTGCCACACCGACTACTACACGCTCTCTGGCGCCGACCCCGAAGGCATTTTTCCGGCGATTCTGGGCCACGAAGGCGCAGGCATTGTGGTGGACGTGGGGCCGGGTGTGGCCGGTCTGCAAAAGGGCGACCATGTGATTCCGCTGTACACCCCTGAGTGCCGCCACTGCAAGTTTTGCCTCTCGCGCAAAACCAATTTGTGCCAGCTGATTCGCGGCACGCAGGGCAAGGGCCTGATGCCCGATGCCACCAGCCGCTTCAGCCTGGATGGCAAACCTATCTTTCATTACATGGGCACCAGCACCTTCAGCAACTACACCGTGGTGCCCGAGATCGCTCTGGCCAAAATCCGCAAGGATGCGCCGTTTGACAAGGTCTGCTACATCGGCTGCGGCGTCACCACCGGCATTGGTGCCGTGCTGTTCACCGCCAAGGTGGAGGCGGGTGCCAATGTGGTGGTATTTGGGTTGGGCGGTATTGGTCTGAATGTGATCCAGGGCGCCAAGATGGTGGGCGCTGACAAGATCATCGGCGTCGACATCAACCCGGCACGGCAGGAAATGGCGCGCAAATTCGGCATGACGCACTTCATCAATCCGAAGGAAGTTGAGAACGTGGTGGACGCCATCGTTCAACTGACTGACGGCGGTGCCGACTACAGCTTCGAGTGCATCGGCAACACCCAGGTGATGCGCCAGGCGCTGGAATGCACGCACAAGGGCTGGGGCCGCAGCATCATCATCGGCGTGGCCGAAGCCGGGGCCGAGATCAGCACCCGGCCATTCCAGCTGGTGACCGGGCGCAAATGGGAAGGCTCGGCCTTTGGCGGCGCACGCGGCCGCACCGACGTGCCAAAAATTGTCGACTGGTACATGGAAGGCAAGATCAACATCGACGACCTCATCACCCACACCATGCCTTTGGAAGATATCAACAAAGGCTTCGACTTGATGAAGAGCGGCGAGTCCATCCGTGGCGTCGTGCTCTTTTAAAACCTTGTAGGACAGACCGCAGTGACACGAAGTGCACCAGCCCTGTCATAAACTGATACAAATTGGCCTCTAGCCACCGTACCATATGCGCGAGTAGCTATTAAATGAGTAGCATAATGAATCTTGAATCGATTGAACTTCTGAGCGAGCACGCCTGCTTTGGCGGCGTGCAGCGTTTTTACCAACACGCCTCCCGCGTGATTGGTTTACCCATGAAGTTTTCGGTCTACCTGCCACCGCAGGCCGCACATGGACCAGTGCCTGCCTTGCTGTTTCTGGCAGGACTGACCTGCAATGATGAAACCTTCATGGCCAAGGCAGGCGCGCAACGTGTGGCCGCCGAGTTGGGGCTGGCGCTGATTGCGCCCGACACCAGTCCGCGCGGCGCGGGTGTGCCGGGAGAGACCGATAGCTGGGACTTTGGTGTGGGTGCCGGTTTCTACCTGGATGCGACTCAAGCGCCCTGGTCAAAACACTACCGCATGGAAAGCTACCTCACCACAGAACTGCTGGCGCTGGTCGCGCGCGAGCTGCCGATTGATGCCGAACGCCTCGGTATTTTTGGACATTCCATGGGTGGCCACGGCGCCTTGACTTTGGCCCTGAAACACCCCGGCTTGTTCAAGTCGGTGTCGGCCTTTGCCCCGATTTGCGCCCCGACGCTTTGCCCTTGGGGTCAGAAAGCCTTTGCGGGTTATTTGGGGGCAGATGAAAGCACCTGGGCGGCGCACGATGCCACGGCACTGATGCGTGAATGCAATACAGCGTCGTACCCGGCGGGCATCCTGATCGATCAGGGCTTGGCCGACAAGTTTTTGCCCAGTCAATTGAATCCCGATGCATTTGAAACTGCCTGCGACAAGGCCGGGCAACCCTTGACCTTGCGTCGTCATGCCGGTTATGACCATGGGTATTACTTTATATCCACCTTCATGGCCGACCACTTGGCGCACCACGCACTGACATTAGTTTAAATTTTCTCTTAATAGTTTGAACTAGAACGTACGTGCGTCCTAGAATTGTCCTTGCATAAGAAGGAGAATTACATGTTGGGAAATATCAAGATCACGCAGCGCTTTGTGGCTGTAATCGTCATTTACTCGATTGCCTTCGCCGCCGTGATGGGCGTGAGTCTCTGGGGTTTGATGTCAGCCCGGGACAGTCTCAAGACGGTGCATGACGATGCCATGAAACCCGCGCTGCTGGCAGCCGAGTCCATCGACAAGATTGTGCAGAACCGCCTGCAAATTCTGCTGGCATTCCAGCATGCGCCTGATGGCCCACTGGCAGCCATCCACACCCACCCTACCAACGCACACATCGATGCCATTGCCGCAAACCGGCTTGAAGCAAACAGAATTTTCAAGGACATGGAATCTTCTGTGTCAGGCCCCGATGAAAAAGCGATTTTTGAGCAAGCTAAAAATTCCCGTGGTCCTTGGCGCGACAAGCTTGATCAAGTGGTCACAGCGATTCAAGCGGGCGACTTCAGCTCTGCCACCATGGCATTCTTTCTGCAGGCGGGTCGGGTAGAGGCCGAAGCTTCCGTGAAGTCGCTGATCGTATATCGGGACCACCAAGTCAAAAAGGCTGCTGATTCTTACAAAGCGGCGGATGATCGCTATCAAAATGCGCTGATTGTTTTTGTATTGGCCATATTGTTGGGTGGTGTACCCGCAGTGGTCATGACACTCTTGCTGCTGTCACGGTTACGTGCCGGTTTCGAACTGGCCGATAAAACTGCCACGGCGATTGCGGACGGGGACTTGTCGCAAACCGTACCCCATGCCGGCGGCGATGAAATCGGTCACCTGCTGACTCAGATGGAGACCATGCGCAGTAACTTGCATCGCGTCATCCACCAGGTGCGCAATGGTTCCGACGCCATTGCCAGCGCCGCCAGCGAAGTCGCTACTGGCACGCTGGATCTGTCCAATCGCACGGAGAGTCAGGCCAGTTCATTGGAACAGACGGCCGCAGCTTCTGAAGAATTGGCCAGCACGGTGCAAAACAACGCTGACAATGCCCACCAGGCCAACCAACTCGCCTCCTCAGCCTCTGAAGTCGCGAGCCAGGGGGGTGCCGTGGTGACACAGGTCGTGGAGACCATGGAAGCCATCAACACCTCGTCGCGCAAAATTGTGGACATCATCAGCGTGATTGATGGCATTGCCTTTCAGACCAATATTTTGGCTCTGAACGCTGCTGTGGAGGCGGCCCGTGCCGGGGAGCAAGGACGTGGTTTTGCGGTGGTCGCGTCTGAAGTGCGTTCGCTGGCGGGTCGCAGTGCCGAAGCGGCACGCGAGATCAAGATATTGATCTCTGACTCCGTTGAAAAGGTCGGCGTGGGTACCCATCAGGTGGCCCAGGCCGGTGCGACGATGCAGGAAATCGTGACAAGCATCCGGCGCGTGGCCGATATCGTGGCCGAAATTGCTTCTGCCAGCCGTGAGCAATCGGCCGGCATTGCGCAGATCAACCAGGCCGTGACCCAACTCGATGGTGTGACGCAGCAAAATGCGGCGTTGGTGGAGGAAACCTCCGCCGCGTCCAGTGCTTTGCAGCAGCAGGCCCATGAGTTGGCCAAGTTGGCTGCCTCGTTCAAGCTGGATGAACATGACGGGTCAAGAAGCCTGCAAACGAGGGCCCGTTTGCATTAACCTCCAGGCCATGCAGCCTACGCGCCGTGCTAGTTATAGCGCGGCGTTTTTACTTCTGGATCAAGCGTAGTCGCTCACCGGCACGCAAGAGCAAAACAGGTTGCGGTCGCCATAGACGTTGTCCACGCGTCCAACGGGCGGCCAGTATTTCACCTGCTTGAGTGTCGTCAGCGGAAAGCCGCCAACTTCGCGTGAGTAGGGACGGTCCCAGTCAGCACCCATCAAGGACGCGGCGGTGTGCGGGGCGTGCTTCAGGGGGTTGTTGTCCTTTGGCCATTCACCGCTTTCCACCTTCGCAATTTCGCCGCGAATGGCGATCATGGCGTTGATGAAACGGTCCAACTCATCCAGTGTTTCGCTTTCGGTTGGCTCGACCATCAGCGTGCCGGGCACCGGAAAACTGAGCGTGGGGGCGTGAAAGCCATAGTCCATCAAGCGCTTGGCCACGTCTTCGGCCGAGATGCCGTTGGCGCCGCCACTGCTTTCCTTCAAAGGCCGCAAGTCCAGAATGCACTCGTGCGCCACATGGCCGTTGGCGCTGGCGTACAGCGTGGGGTAGTGGTCTTTCAAGCGGGCGCTGATGTAGTTGGCGGCCAGAATCGCAATCTCGGTCGCCGACTGAAGGCCGTCAGGGCCCATCATGCGGCAGTACATCCAGCTGATCGGCAACACCGCCGCATTGCCCAAAGGCGCCGCAGAAATGGCACCCACACCCTGGCTCGGGATGCCGCCGGTGGCATGACCTGGCAAGTAAGGCACCAGATCGGCCACGACGCACACCGGACCCACACCGGGGCCGCCACCGCCGTGCGGGATGCAGAAGGTCTTGTGCAGGTTCAGGTGGCTGACGTCGCCGCCAAACTCGCCCGGAGCCGCAACGCCGACCAGTGCATTCATGTTGGCACCGTCGACGTAGACGCGGCCACCGTGCGAATGCACCAGGGCGCAGAGTTCTTTCACGCTGGTCTCGAACACGCCGTGCGTGCTGGGGTAGGTGATCATCACAGCGGCCAGGTGGGCGCTGTGTTGTTCGCACTTGGCTTTCAAGTCAGTCATGTCGACATTGCCTTGCGCGTCGCAAGCCGTCACCACCACCGTCATGCCGGCCATGTGGGCGCTGGCCGGGTTGGTGCCGTGCGCGCTGCTCGGGATCAGGCAGATGTTGCGGTGCCCTTGGCCCTGGGCTTCATGGAACGCCTTGATCACCAGCAACCCGGCGTACTCGCCTTGCGAGCCGGCATTGGGTTGCAGGCTGATGCCGGCGTAACCGGTGGCCTGGCACAACCAGGCGCGCAGTTGCTCGTCCAGTTCTTTGTAGCCTTGCAACTGATCGTGCGGGGCAAACGGGTGAATCGCCGCAAACTCGGGCCAGGTGATCGGGATCATCTCACTCGTGGCGTTGAGCTTCATGGTGCAACTGCCCAGCGGGATCATGCTGCGGTCCAGCGCCAGATCCTTGTCACTCAAGCGACGGATGTAGCGCAGCATGCCGGTCTCTGAGTGGTGCGTGTTAAACACTGGGTGCGTCAAAAAGGCGCTGGTGCGGCGCAGGGTGCTTGGCAGCAGCGTCGCCGCTGTTTGCTCGAACGCGGCCACGGTGGGCAGCGCCTGTCCATCTTTGGCAAAGAAGGACCAAAGCTGCTCGATATCAGCGCGGGTAGTGGTTTCGTCCAGCGAGACACTCAGACTCGTTTGTGAGGAAAATCGGAGGTTAGCCCCCGCTGCTACTGCGCGAGCAGCTATCAAATCAGTAGCGCCGACGGTGTCGATGGTGAGGGTGTCAAAGGCGGTGGTGTTCAGGGCCGGGTAACCCATGGCCTGCAAACCACGCGCCAATACGGCGGTGAAAGCCGCGACGCGCTGGGCAATGCGAACCAGGCCAACCGGGCCGTGGTAGACAGCAAACATGCTCGCCACTACCGCTGGCAACACCTGCGCGGTGCAGATGTTGGAAGTGGCTTTTTCACGGCGAATGTGCTGCTCGCGGGTTTGCAACGCCAGACGGTAAGTGGGTGCGCCATGCACATCGATGCTGACGCCGACCAGACGGCCGGGCATCGAGCGTTTGAACTCGTCGCGGCACGCCATGTAAGCGGCGTGCGGACCACCGTTGCACAGCGGCATGCCAAAGCGCTGGGTTGTGCCCACGGCAATGTCGGCACCCAACTCGCCAGGAGGCGTGAGCAAGGTGAGGGCCAGCAGGTCGGCCGCCACGATGACTACGCCGCCGATGTCCTTGTAGGCCGCCATAAATTCGCGGTCATCGCGCACCACGCCGCTTGTGCCGGGGTACTGCAGCAGCATGCCAAAGCTGGTTTCAGCCAGCGCTTCGTCGCCGTTGCAAACCTTGACGGTGATGCCCAACGGTTTGGCGCGGGTGCGGATCACTTCCAGCGTTTGCGGCAGCACTTCGCTGTCCACCAAGAATGTGGTGGATTTAGACTTGCCCACGCGCAGGGCCAGCGTCATGGCTTCAGCCGCGGCGGTAGCTTCGTCGAGCATCGAGGCGTTGGCCATCGGCATGCCCGTCAGGTCGGCGATCATGGTCTGGAAGTTGACCAGCGCCTCCATACGGCCCTGGCTGATCTCGGCCTGGTAGGGTGTGTAAGCGGTGTACCAGGCCGGGTTTTCCAGGATGTTGCGCAGAATCACGCCGGGCGTGTGGGTGTCGAAATAACCCTGGCCGATGTAGTTCTTGAACACCTTGTTCTTTGATGCAATCGCTTTCAACTCTGCCAGCGCAGCCGCTTCAGTGATAGCGGCCGGAATCGCCATGGCTGTGCTGCGGGCAATCGAGCGCGGCACGATGCCGTCGATCAGCTCGCGGCGCGAGTCGGCGCCCACGACCTTGAGCATCAGTTGTTCATCTTGCTCATCAATACCGATGTGACGGGCGATGAATTCGCTGGCGTTTTCCAGCTCGCAGAGGGTTTTGGCGGATGGCATCAACATAAGAAGGTTCCTGGATCAGGCGGCGGAGAAACTGGTGTAGCTGGTCTCGTCCATCAGGGCGTCCAACTCGGCCGGGTTAGACAACTTGACCTTGAAGAACCAGCCGGCGCCCATCGGGTCGGAGTTGGCCAGCGAGGGGTCGTCACGCAGGGCTTCGTTGACTTCGGTGATCTCGCCGGTGACGGGCATATAGACGTCTGCAGCGGCCTTGACCGACTCCACGACACCGGCGATGTCTTTGGCAGCAAAGGTGGTGCCGACGGCGGGCAGTTCGACAAACACAACGTCACCCAGCGCATCTTGTGCGTGGTGGGTGATGCCAACGACAGCGTGGTCGCCGTCAACTTTGAGCCATTCGTGGTCGGGTGTGTATTTGATCGTCATGGTGAGGTCCTGAATAAAAATGAAGTGAATAAAAAGGAAGAGTCGCGCTTGAAAATTTAACCGCGGAAGTAGTTGGTCGGCACAAACGGCATGGCCACCACTTGCATGGGCACCGGTTTGCCACGCACCATCGCGTTGATTTTGGTGCCCAGCGCTGCAAATTCTGGTGGCACATAGCCCATCGCCACCGGTTGGTTGATCGTGGGGCCCAGCAAGCCGCTGGTCACTTCGCCAATCGGCTGGCCGTTCAGGTCTTGCAAGGGCGTGTGGTCGCGCACGGGAATCCGCTCCAGCGCCATCAATCCAACACGTTTTCGGGTTGTAGCCCCCGTGTTACCTGCGAGTTGCGCTAGTATTTTAGTAGCACCCGGGAAGCCGCCTGCGCGGGCGCCATCGGCCCGGCGCACCTTTTGCAGCGCCCAGTTCAAGCCCGCTTCCACCGGGGTGGTGGTGGTGTCGATGTCGTTGCCGTACAGGCACAGTCCGGCTTCCAGGCGCAGCGAGTTGCGGGCGCCGAGGCCTACGGGTTTGACTTCGGGCTGTGCCAAAAGGGTGTTGGCGAGTTTGGCGACGTCGTCGGCATGCACTGAAATTTCAAAACCATCCTCGCCGGTGTACCCGCTGCGGGTGATGAAACACGAAACGGTTTGTGCGCCGCAAGCCACTTCAAACTGACCGCCGGTCATGAACACCAGCTTTTCAATGCCGGGGCACAGACGTTGCATGGCGGTGATGGCTTGCGGTCCTTGCAGTGCCAACAGTGCACGCTCGGGCATCGGAATGACCTGGCAACGGCTGCCGATTTTGGCCTGGATGTGGGCGATGTCGTTCACCTTGCACGCACCGTTGACGATGACAAAAATATCGCCGCCGTTGGCGTAGTCGCGGTTCACAAACATCAGGTCGTCGATGATGCCGCCTTCGTCGTTGAGCAGCAGGCCGTAGCGCTGTTTGCCCACGGGCAGGTCAATCACATCGACCGGCATCAGACTTTCAAAAGCGGCAGCGGCATCTGGCCCGGCCAGGCGCAACTGGCCCATGTGTGAGACGTCAAACAGACCGGCGGCGGTGCGGGTGTGAATGTGTTCGGCCATCAGTCCAGCCGGGTATTGCACCGGCATCGAGTAGCCAGCAAAAGGCACCATGCGCGCGCCCAGTGACACATGCAAGTCGTTCAGCGGAACCAGTAAAAGATTGTCGGGCGTGGTGGCCATGGGGTGAACTCCAGGAGAGAGAAAAAGGGACCAAGGGCAGGGGGCAAATCAAATGCCACGACCCCGGGTCATGGTTTTTTGCCCCCGCTGTCCGCTTTACCTGAGAGATTCGCCGGGTCTGCGTTTGCCGTGGCGGCATGCAGACTGCGGGTTGCTCCTTCGGTGGACTGCATTCAATGCAGCCTCTCTCCAGTGGGGATACGTTGCTCGGTTTTTCAACCTTGAAACGTTTGTCAGTCCTTTTGCCTGAGCGTTCAAACTGCTGCAATCAGCGGCTCTGCGCCTTCGGCGGCCGCCTCTTGGGCGGCTCTCTCCTGAACGGCGAGATTCTACTATCCTGAATTCGCCCGTGGCTGGAATTGAAAATTTACATGCCCGCGTAATTGGGTCCACCGCCGCCTTCCGGCGTCACCCACACAATGTTTTGGGTCGGGTCCTTGATGTCGCAGGTCTTGCAGTGCACGCAGTTTTGCGCGTTGATCTGCAAGCGGTCCGTGTTGTCGGGGTTCTTGACGAATTCATAGACACCGGCCGGGCAGTAGCGTGCCTCCGGGCCGTCAAATTGGGCCAGGTTGACGTTGACCGGCACCGAGGCGTCTTTCAATGTCAAGTGCGCGGGTTGCTGTTCTTCGTGGTTGGTGTTGCTGATGAAGACGCTGCTCAGGCGGTCAAACGTCAACTTGCCATCGGGTTTGGGATAAACAATAGGCTGGCATTCGGCTGCCGGTTTCAGGTAGGCGTGATCAGCTTTGCTCCGGTGCATGGTCCAGGGCATGTTGCCTTTCAATGCAAATTGCTCCAGCCCGTTCATCAGCGCGCCCACAGTCAGGCCCTTTTTGAACCAGGCCTTGAAGTTGCGTGATTTGTTCAACTCGGTATGTAGCCAACTGGCCTCAAACGCTTCCGGGTAGGCGCTCAGTTCATCGTGCTGGCGGCCAGCGGCGAGGGCGTCAAAGGCGGCTTCGGCCGCCAGCATGCCGGTCTTGATGGCGGCGTGGCTGCCCTTGATGCGGCTCACGTTCAAGTAACCGGCATCGCAGCCAATCAATGCACCGCCTGGGAACACCGTTTTTGGCAAGGACAAAATACCGCCGGCGGTGATGGCGCGGGCGCCGTACCCCAGTCGTTTGGCGGTCACTTCGCCTTGGTCGTTTTCAAAGTAATAGCGAATGTTCGGGTGGGTTTTCCAGCGCTGGAATTCTTCAAACGGACTCAGGTACGGGTTGGCATAGTCCAGCCCGGTGATGAAACCCAGGGTGATTTTGTTGTCCTCCATGTGGTACAGAAACGAGCCGCCATAGGTGTCGTTTTCCATGGGCCAACCGGCGGTGTGCATAACAAAACCCGGCTGGTGGCGAGACGGGTCAATCTCCCACAGTTCCTTGATACCAAGTGCGTAGGTTTGCGGGTCACGGCCCTCGTCGAGCTTGAATTTGGCGATCAGTTGCTTGCCCAAATGGCCGCGTGCGCCTTCGGCAAACACGGTGTACTTGCCCAGCAACTCCATGCCAATCTGGAAGTTCTCGCCGGGCTCGCCGTCCTTGCCAACCCCCATGTTGCCGGTGGCCACGCCCTTGACCGAACCGTCGTCGTTGTACAGCACTTCAGCCGCAGCAAAGCCGGGGAAAATTTCGACGCCCAAGGCTTCGGCCTGTTCTGCCAGCCAGCGGGTGACGGCACCCAGGCTGACAATGTAGTTGCCGTGGTTTTGAAAGCAGCCCGGCAGAAACATATTGGGGGTGCGAAAGCAGGTTTTTTCGCTCAAAAAAGTCATCGCGTCGTCGGTCACCGGTTGGTGCAAGGGCGCGCCCATCGCTTTCCAGTTGGGGAAGAGTTCATTCATGGCAATCGGGTCCATGATGGCGCCTGACAAAATATGCGCGCCAGGTTCCGAGCCTTTTTCCAGCACCACAACCGAGATTTCCTTGCCTTTTTCCAGTGAAAGTTGCTTCAGTCGAATGGCAGTGGCCAAGCCACCGGGGCCGCCTCCGACCACGACCACGTCGTACTCCATGGCTTCGCGGGGGCCGAACTGCGACAGTATTTCCTGGTTTGTCATGGTGTGTCTCGTTTGATAATAGGTTGTTGTTTTTAATTGACTTGAGCCGGTTGATTGTGAACTGCCAAAAGGTTTTCGGGGCTTGATTTGTCACAATAGTACGGTCGTACTATTTTATTAACGGAGATTTGAAAATGGCGTACAGCATTGATCTTTCGGGCCGCGTGGCGTTCATCACAGGCGCCTCCAGCGGGCTGGGCGCGCAGTTTGCCAGAACGCTGGCCAGCGCGGGCGCCGCCGTGGTGCTGGCCAGTCGACGGGTTGAAAAACTCAAGGACTTGCGGGCTCAGATCGACGGCGAGGGCGGTGACGCGCATGTGATTGAGTTGGATGTGACGGACCTCAGTTCGATCAAGTCAGCCGTCGCCCATGCTGAAACCGAAGTCGGCTCCATCGATATTCTGGTCAACAACTCGGGCGTCAGCACCACACAGCGTATTCAGGATGTGACGCAAGACGACTTTGACTTCACCTTTGACACCAATGTTCGGGGTGCCTTTTTTGTGGCGCAAGAGGTCGGCAAGCGCATGCTGGCGCGGGCCCAAGGCGCCGCACCGGGCAGTTATACCGGCGGGCGCATTGTCAACATTGCCTCGATGGCGGGCTTGCGTGTGCTGCCGCAAATTGGCGTCTACGCCATGAGCAAGGCGGCGGTGGTGCAAATGACCAAGGCCATGGCGCTGGAGTGGGGCCGGTTTGGCATCAATGTCAACGCCATTTGCCCGGGCTACATCGACACCGAACTTAACCACCTTCATTGGGACACCGAGCAAGGCCGGAAACTGGTCAATATGCTGCCGCGCAAACGGGTCGGGCAACCCAAAGACCTGGATGCGGTGCTGATGATGCTGTGCTCCGATGAAAGCCACTTCATCAACGGCGCCATCATTTCTGCCGACGATGGTTTTGGGGTTTAAGTCGTTTCCTTGGGCGCCCGCATGCTGAAGGGAATTTCGGCAGGCTTGGCTGCAGGCGCCTTGTGGGGGCTGGTTTTCGTGGTGCCGCGCATGACGCAAGGCTTGTCATCGGTCGACCTGACGGCGGGTCGCTTTGTCAGCTATGGCGCCATGGCCGCGCTGGTGATGGGACTGACCTGGCGCTCGCATTCCTGGCCCACTGCCCAGCAGGCCCTGGCCGCGCTGGGAATGAGTGTGCTGGGCGCGACGGCCTACTACTTGCTGCTGGCGCTGGCCATCCACCATGCGGGTACTGAAGTGCCGACGCTCATCATTGGCACCATTCCCATTTGGGTCATGCTGCTGGGCAAGCCGCTGGGGTTGACCTGGTCTTCCTTGGCGCCCGGTTTGGTGCTGACGGGCGCGGGTCTGGTGCTGATGATGAAAGCAACACTGGGGGTCCCGGTCATGGGCGGTGTCGTTGGTGTTGATTTTTGGTGGGGCGTGGCGCTGGCCACGGCCGCCATGCTGTGCTGGACGGCGTTTGCCATTTTGAACGCAGCCTGGCTCAAGCGCCACCCCGAGGTGAGCGCCACCGAGTGGACCAACTGGCTGGGAATTGCCACGGGCTTGGGCGCGTTGCTGCTTTGGGTATTTGCCGGTTCAAGCACAA
>NZ_JBAWYV010000064.1:0-18741 GCF_037143375.1 Rhodoferax sp.
AGAACCTGGACGACTCAAGCGCCACTGGCTTTGTCTTTGAAGAGTTGAGTGCCAAGGGTTTGCTGAGTGCCATGCGAAGAGCCTTTGTCTTGTTTCAACGCCCGGATGAATGGCGTGCCGTCCAGAAACAAGGCATGGGCCTGCGATTCGACTGGCTCGCCGCCGCTCAGCACCATATCGATCTGTATCAGTCTCTGCGGCCAGGCGCCAAACTTGCGTCAGCATTCATTATTCGGTAAAAACCAACTATGCCTCAAACATTATTATTTCAATTTGACAAGCCCACCAATAGCGTTGAAGCGCTTCGTCGTTCGATCTCGAACCGTTTGGTGTACGCAGTGGGTAAAGACCTGCGCTCAGCCACTCAGCGTGACTGGTTGTTTGCCGTTTTTTATGCTGTTCGCGACCGCATCATGAACAGTTGGCGCGAGTCACTGGCGCAGGCCGAAGATCAGGACGCCAAGCGGGTGTACTACCTCTCGATGGAGTTTCTCACCGGGCGTGCCTTGACCAACGCCATACTGGCAACCGACATCTACGAGCCCATCAAGCAGGCCTGCGCTTTGCTGGGGGCCGACTTTGACGCCCTGATTGACCTGGAACCCGATGCCGGCTTGGGCAATGGCGGCCTGGGTCGCCTGGCAGCTTGCTTTCTGGATTCGATGGCCACGGTGGGGCTGCCCGGCATGGGCTACGGTATTCGTTACGAATACGGCATGTTTGCTCAGCGCATTGAGCATGGTCAGCAAGTAGAAGAACCTGATTATTGGTTGGTAAATGGTTACCCCTGGGAGTTCATTCGTCCCGAGTTCAGCTACACCATTCGTTTTGGTGGCCGTCTGGTGCCTCAAAATGGCCATTCACTGTGGTTGGACACACAAGACGTGATTGCCACTGCCTACGACAGCGGGGTGCCTGGCCATCAAATGAGCAGCGTGGTTACCATGCGGCTCTGGTCGGCACGCGCCAGCGGCGGGGTTAATCTTGATGCGTTCAACCGGGGTGATTACATCCAGGCGGTAGAGGCTAAAAACCAGTCTGAAAACGTCTCACGCGTGCTGTACCCAGATGACCGGACTGAGCACGGGCACGAACTCCGTTTGCGCCAGGAATACTTCTTTGTCAGCGCCTCGTTGCAGGATATTTTGCGGCGGCACCTGAAAAATCACGGGGGCTTTGACCAACTGGCTGACAAGATCGCCATCCACCTGAACGACACTCACCCGGCCTTGGCGGTACCTGAGTTGATGCGCTTGCTATTGGACGAGTACCAGGTCGACTGGGAAAAGGCGTGGTCTTTGTGCACGCGAATTTTCTCGTATACCAATCACACGCTCATGGAAGAGGCGCTCGAAACCTGGCAGGTCGATTTGCTGGGCCGGGTGCTGCCGCGGCATATGGGTCTGATTTACGACATTAACGCTCGATTCCTCGCCGAAGTGCACAGCCGCTTCCCCGCAGACCATGCCTTGTTGCGCCGTATTTCCCTGATTGAAGAGCGCGGCGTGCGCCGAGTGCGCATGGCGCACCTTTCGGTGCTGGCCAGCCACAAGATCAATGGCGTTTCGGCCTTGCACAGTCAGTTGATGGTTGACACCATCTTCTCGGACTTTGCACGGATGTACCCCGATCGTTTTTGCAATAAGACAAATGGCATTACCCCGCGTCGCTGGCTGTCACAGGCCAACCGGCCGCTCTCAGCCCTGATTGACAGTCGCATTGGCGCGGAGTGGCGGCGCGATCTGGATCAATTGACGCAACTGCGTGAGTTCGCCGATGACCCTGAGTTCCAAAACGCATTCCGCTTGGCCAAGCAGCAAAACAAGCGCCGCCTGACCGACCTGATTGCCCAGTGCCCCGGGGTGGTGGTCGACCCGCACAGCCTTTTTGATGTGCAGGTTAAGCGCATGCACGAGTACAAGCGCCAGTTGCTTAATGTGCTGCATGTCATCACGCGCTATCACCGCATTTTGGCTAACCCGCATGCAAACTGGGTGCCCCGTACGGTCATCTTCGCCGGCAAGGCTGCCTCGGCTTATTACATGGCCAAGCTGATCATTCGGCTTATCAATGATGTGGCGCGCGTCATCAACAACGACCCCCGCATTGGTTCGCTGCTGAAGGTGGTTTTCATCCCCAACTACCGGGTGTCGCTGGCGGAGATCATCATCCCTGGCGCCAATCTGTCAGAGCAGATTTCAACCGCTGGTACGGAAGCCTCGGGTACCGGCAACATGAAATTTGCTCTCAATGGGGCTCTCACCATTGGCACCTGGGATGGCGCCAATATTGAGATTGCTGAAAACGTCGGGCTGGACAATATCTTCATCTTTGGTAACCGCACCGACAAAGTCGGCGAGTTACGCGGCAATGGCTACCAGCCACGCGGGTACTACGAGAAGAATTTTGACCTGAAGTGCGCTATCGATCGGATCGCTGAAGGCGAGTTTTCACCCGAAGAACCAGAGCGTTACCGCAATGTGGTCAACGCCTTGATTGAGTCTGATCATTACCAGTTGCTGGCCGATTACGACGAATATGTGGCGTGCCAGGACCGGGTCGATGACCTGTACCGCCGTCCTGCAGCCTGGACCCGCAGCGCTATTCTTAACGTGGCAGGCATGGGGGTGTTTTCATCTGACCGCACCATCCGTGAATACGCCAGCGAAATATGGGGTGTTGAGCCGCTCTCGATGCCGCCGTTGGCGACCGTTGGCTAAGGTTTCTTTTACTGAAACTTTACTGTCGCTTCAATGGACTGAAGCGGGCCCGGCTTAGACTGCAGTCATGAGCCAACACCTTTTGATGATCGAAGACGACGCCCGCCTGGCCCGGATGGTGAGCGAGTACCTGGGGCAGTCCGGGTTTGAAGTCGGCCATGCCGGCGATGGTCAGAGTGGTCTGGCCGCCATCCAGGCGAGCCTGCCTGACTTGGTGATTCTGGACTTGATGCTGCCAGACATGGATGGTCTGGAGGTCTGCCGTCGCATACGGGCGCTACCCGGAGCGCTGGCGCAAACGCCGGTGTTGATGCTGACCGCCAAGGGCGACCCGATGGACCGCATCATCGGGCTTGAAATTGGAGCAGATGACTACCTGCCCAAGCCGTTTGAGCCGCGCGAGTTGCTGGCACGCATTCGTGCCGTGTTGCGTCGGCGCGTCGAAGGCGCGCCGGTGGCGGGCAAGCAATTGCGTTTTGGCACCCTTGAGATTGACCGCGACGCCCGCACCGTCAGCGTCGGAGCTGCTGTTTGCGACTTGACCTCCTACCAGTTTGACTTGCTGGTCGCTCTGGCCGAGCGGGCCGGGCGGGTGCTCACGCGTGACCAGATTATGGAAGCCGTGCGAGGGCGCGAACTCGACGCCTTTGACCGCTCCATTGACGTGCACATGGGGCGCATTCGCGCCGCCATTGAGGTGGATGCCAAGAACCCCAAACGCATACTTACGGTGCGTGGGGTGGGCTACGTGTTTGCCCGACAGCAAGACTGACCATGTTTTTCAAGCGGCTCTATGTGCGCATCTGGCTGGCCGTGGTGCTGGCAGTAGCCGTGCTCACTTTGCTGGTAGGCTGGGCCTGGCGTCTGGCCACCGACGCACCGTTGCGTGATGTGGTGATTCGCAACGAGTCCGGGCAAGTCATCGGCAAAGGCCACTCGCGTCTGCGTCGGCCGGAAGCGGATTCAGAAGCCCGCCCCGCTGGCGAGCCGGGCGAAGCGTCCCCAACGATGGTTCCTCGCAATCTGGGCGGTAATGGCCCCGAGTTTGTGGTCCTCATGGACGATGGGCAGGTGGTTCACATGCATCTGCCACGGCCCCCCAACTCGCTATGGTTTCGACCGCCGTTTGGATTTGTCTGGATGCTGACCCTGGTGGCGATTGCCGTGGCGCTGGCCACATATCCGATTATTCGCAAGCTCACGCGTCGCCTGGAGCGTCTACAAAATGGGGTGGAGAAATGGGGCGAGGGCGATCTGTCGATTCGCGTGCCGGAGAGCGGGCAAGACGAGGTGGCGTTTCTGGCGCGGCGTTTTAACCACGCCGCCGAGCGCATTGAAACCTTGGTGAAGTCGCATGAGTCCTTGTTGGCATCTCAGAAATCACTGTTGGCCAATGCCTCCCACGAACTGCGTTCGCCACTCACCCGCATCCGCATGGGGTTGGAGTTGATGGGTGCACCCTCTTCCCCGACCTTCAAGGCTGAAATTTCTCGAAATATTGCTGAACTGGATCAGTTGATTGAAGAGATTCTGCTGGCCAGCCGACTTGATGCCTGCGAGGCTGATTTGGGGACGGTGGAGTCGGTGGATCTGATTGGCTTGGCGGCTGAAGAATGCGCCCGTGTCGGGGCTGAGTTGGATGTCCAACTCGGGCAAGGTGTGACGGCCACCGATGGCGCGCCGGCTGAATCATCCTCATTGGCGGTGCAGGGCGTGACCAAGCTGCTTCGACGGATCGTGCGCAATTTGCTGGAGAATGCTCGTCGCCATGCTGCCGGTGATATTAGTGTGACCTTGGAAAGGACCGATACACAGGCCGTAATCACTGTGGCCGACCGTGGCCCGGGTGTGCCGCCAGAATTGCGCGAACGCATTTTTGAGCCTTTTTACCGTTTGCCGGGTGCAACGGAGCGCGATGGCGGTGTCGGGCTGGGGTTGGCACTGGTGAAATCCATCGTTATTCGCCATGGTGGCAGTGTGCATTGCGAAAATCGACCTGACGGCGGTGCTTGTTTCGTCGTAAAACTGCCTTTGGCAGATGAAACTGGCACAAACACCTGAAAAAAGTGGAAATTTTTTGAAAATAGGCCTCAATATCCCCCAAATGGGGGATGGTGCAAGTGCGCAATGCCCGTTAAAGTTGACCCAACTGCTGTCACAGTGTTCAAGAGTTGGAGCCCAGTCGACAAACAGACGGGCTTTCAAGCTCATGGGTTTTCATAGTTCCAACGACGTCCCTTCGGGGACTTTTACAAAGCCACCTTCGGGTGGCTTTTTTTTAGCCAAATTGACTTCTAGCCCCCGTATTACCTGCGCGAGTAGCTATATTTTTTGCAGTACGTCTGCCGGCGTGATGTCGGTCAGGCAGCGGGTGTGGCCCAGCGGGCATTCCCGCATAAAGCAGGGAGCACAGTCCAGTGGGGGATGGTAGGCAGGATTGTTTTTGAGCCACAGCACGGTGGCTTGCTCGCTCAGTGGGGGGGTGTGCAATGGGCTGCTCGAGCCAAAGAGCGCGATTTGCGGCACCCCGAAAGCTGCGGCGACATGCATCAGGCCTGAATCGTTGCTCACTACGTTTTTAGTAGCTGCTATCGCACTGAATGCTTGGACTAGCGTTGTTTTGCCTGCAAGGTTCAGGCATTTGCCCGGTTGCTCGGCATTAACAGGTGCCGCGATCTCTTCACAGAGGTCGAACTCTTTGCTGGAGCCCAGCAAGACGACCGTACGGTCCAAAAGTCGGGCTAAGGTTGAGAAATGCGCTGCCGGCCAACGCTTGGCAGGGCCGTACTCGGCGCCGGGCGCAAACACGACATAAGCGCCGCGTTGCAAACCCATCGACATCAGGGCCAGATCAACGTCTGCGTCGTTCATGCGCAGTTGCGGGCGATCATTCGCCAAGTCAGACTCACCACTGAGCGCCGAGTAAAAAGCGACCATCGGTGGACGCTGGGACTTGGGTGGGTTTTTCAGTCGCTGGGTCAGCAGGCCAATCCGGGATTCGCCGGTGTACCCGATCCGCTTGGGAATACCCGCCAGAAACGGCAACAGCGAACTTTTCAGCGAGTTGGGGCAGAGGTAGGCGGTGTCAAAGCGTCCCCGGAGTTGTTGGGCCAGCTGGCGGCGGGCTTGCCACTGCAGTCCCCCGTGGGCAAACGGAAATTCAATCACCTCGGCCACCTGCGGAATCAAGCGGTAGACCGGGGCGACCCAGGGCAAGGCACCGACCGTGAGGCGTTCACCCCGGTCGGCCAGGCGACGCATCAGAGGTTCGGTCATCACCGCGTCCCCGATCCACTGGGGCGCGATGACCAAAGAGCGGGAAGTTGAAAGGGGAGGTGACCCCAATTCTTTAATGTCCACCCGCGAAGTGTTCGCCGTCTTTCAGTTTGTAAACAGTGCCGCAGTAAGGGCACTTGGCCTCACCGTGAAGGGCCACGTCAAGGTAAACCTTGGGGTGGCCGTCCCAGATTTTCATGCCGGCCAGCGGGCTGGGGCAATACACGCCACCTTGGAGGTTCAGGTCTTTGGCCAGTAGTTCAATGGATTTATTGCTCATGGGGATTTTGGAGTTTTAGTGGAGGTGGTGTCGGCGCCGGGCTCAGACTTTCGTCAGCCAATCGGCATATTTGGGGTTGCGGCCATTGACGATGTCAAAGAACGCACTCTGGATTTTTTCGGTGATCGGACCTCGTGAGCCGGATCCAATTTCAATCCGGTCGAGTTCGCGAATGGGCGTCACTTCGGCGGCTGTTCCGCTGAAAAAAGCCTCGTCAGCGATATACACCTCGTCACGGGTGATGGGCTTCTCACGCAACTCGATGCCGAGGTCGGCGCAGATCGCAAAAATGGTGTTGCGGGTAATGCCGTTGAGGGCCCCTGCGCTGGAGTCGGGGGTGTAGACCGCGCCTTTGCGCACGATAAACACGTTTTCGCCTGCGCCCTCAGACACAAAACCTTGCGGGTCAAGCAATAGTGCTTCGTCGTAGCCCTCGTCGGTGGCTTCCATGTTGGCCAGAATCGAGTTGGTGTAATTGCTCACCGCCTTGGCGTGGATCATGGTGATGTTGACATGATGGCGCGTGAAGCTGGAGGTCTTGACGCGGATGCCGCGCTTCATACCCTCATCGCCCAGGTAAGAGCCCCAAGGCCAGGCCGCCACCATCAAATGGATGGAATTACCTTTGGGAGAGACGCCCAGCTTTTCGGAGCCAATCCAGGTCAACGGCCGGATGTAGCAACTGGGCAGCTTATTGGCGCGCACCACGTCCAGCGTGGCCTGCATGACTTCCTGCTGGGTAAACGGGATTTTCATGCGCAGGATTTTGGCGCTGTTGAACAAGCGCTCGGTGTGCTCTTCAAGCCTGAAAATGCCGGTGCTGCCGTCTTGCAGGTGGTAGGCTCGCACGCCTTCAAAGGCGCCGCAGCCGTAGTGCAGGGTGTGGGTCAGGACGTGGATTTTGGCGTCGCGCCATTCCACCATCTGGCCATCCATCCAGATTTTGCCGTCGCGGTCAGCCATGGAAGGGGGTTTCGCAGTCATGAGTTTCCTTAAAGAGGTCAAAGATTGTCTTTTAAAAAACTGATTTTACGGGGCAAGCCGCAGATGTTTCCCCACATCTGCCGTCGGGGCTCGCCGCTACGCTTTTGGCGGCACGGGCCAGCGCACGACCACGGCCAGGCCGCCTAATAAAGTCGACCGACTGACTTGCACCTGAGCGCCAAAGACATCGGCAATTCTTTTGACAATGGACCAACCCAAGCCACTGCCGGGTTTCTCGTGGCCTAGTACCCGGAAAAAGCGCTCACCCAGTCGCGCCATCTCGGCTTCTGTCATGCCGGGGCCGCTGTCTTGCACCTGCAACTGGACCTGCCCGGCGTCAAACGCCACGCGCACCTCAATCTGCGCCCCCTCGGGGCAGTAGCGAATGGCGTTGTCGATCAAATTGCGCACCAGCACGCCGGTTAGCAAGTCATTGCCTGCCACCAGACACGCTGCGATGGCATCGAGTTCCAGGGTTTGATGACGTGCCAGCGCGGAGGTGGCGAGGTCGGCAGCGATCCGGCGAGCCACCGCGCTCAAGTCCACGGTGGTGACCGAGGTCGTGCTGGCGGGGGATGCTTCCAGCCGCGCCAGTGTCAATAATTGCTCGACCAGGCGGGTCGCTCGGTCGCAACCCGCCAGCGTGGCCCGCAAGGCATGCTGGCGCTGAGCCTCGTCATCGCCTGCGCCCAGTGCGACCTGCGCCTGGGCCCGAATGCCGGCAATCGGGGTGCGCAGTTCGTGCGCGGCATCGGCGGTAAAGCGGCGCTCGGACACCACCATCTGGTCAATGCGCTCAAACAAGGCATTGAGCGATTGAATCGTTGGTTGCAATTCCGTCGGCAAACCTTCCAGCATCACCGGTTCCAGGGCTTGCGGGCGCCGCTGACTCAGCATCTGGCTGAGTTGCCGCAAGGGCGCCAAACCCTGACTCACGGCCCACCATCCGCCCAATGCCAACAGCGGCAGGGCATACAACAAGGGTAATAAAACGCTGTGCAGGATGGCCCAGAGAATCGCATTGCGGGACGCCGTTTGTTCACCCACATAGACCTGAACATCGCTCACGGTGCCACGCGTGGAAAACACGCGCCACCGGTCACCATCGCTCAGTCGAACGGTCTCAAAGCCGTGGTCTTTGGGCGACATGGGTTTCAAGCCCGCATTGGCCGAGCGCATAACCAGTTTGCCTTCATGGAACACCTGAAACGCCACCAGGGGCGCGTATTTGTGCAGGGTCGGGGCATCTGCTACGCCATCATCTTCATCGGCCCCGGCTTGTTGCACCACCAGCAAGGCGGCCGCCTGCGCCAGATGGCCATCCAGCAGGTCGTCAAGCTCTTCACGCGCATCGACCCAGGTCAAAATGGCGGCACCGACCCACACCACCGTCACCAGCGTCAAGAGTGGCACCAGCAACCGCGCCTGCAAGGACTTGAGGGAGCGCCGCCGAAAGATCATTTCAGCTCCTGCGTGCGCAACACGGTGTAGCCCACGCCCCGCACGGTTTGAATCACATCAGGGTGCAGTTTGCGCCGCAAGTGGTGAATGTGGACCTCAATGGCATTGCTGTCGACCTCATAGCCCCAGCTGTAAAGTTGCTGCTCCAGTTGCTCGCGTGACATGACGCGGTCGGCATTGAGCATCAGGACGTGCAGCAAATCAAACTCGCGCGTGGACAGGGTGACAGCCTCGCCATTCAGGCTGACCCGCCGGGTAGAGGGCTCCAGCAGGACTGCGCCGCATTGCACGGTATCCTGCATCTGGCCGTGCGAGCGCCGCACCAGCGAGCGCAGGCGCGCGCCCAATTCATGCAAATCCACCGGCTTGACGACGTAGTCATCGGCCCCAAGATCCAGGCCCCGAATTCGGTCGGGCACGGCGTCCCGCGCAGTCAGGACCAGCACCGGGGTACTGATCTTGTGGGCCCGCAGTGATTGAAGGACGTCAAGGCCGTCTTTGTAGGGAAGGCCCAAGTCAAGCACGGCCGCTGTGTAGTCGCCCGCCATCAACTCCCGTTCGGCGGCGACGCCGTCGCGCACCCAGTCCACCTGAAAGCCCAGTTGACGCAGTCCGGCGCGCAGGCCGTCGCCCAGAATCTCATCATCTTCAGCCAGCAGGATTCGCATAATAAAAACTCCAGTGTGGTTCAGTCATTGTCGCGCTCGTGCGAGTCGTGTTTTGAGTATTCTGAGGAGCTGGTGCGGCCCTGAACAGGGTTTGGCGCAGGCGCTTGCCATTGCAGCCACCAGTAGCCCATCACAACGCAAACGAGGACCAGCGCCAATGGCCGCCAAGAGCGGCGAATGCCTTCGCCGGGCGCGCCTTCCTTGATGCCTGTGAGCATGGCGCGCACCAGATTTTCGCGGTGCAGCCAACTTGCCAGCACCACGCCGGCCACGTGCACGCACACCATGGCCAGCATGAAACCGGCAGCACCTTCGTGCAGCTCTTTCACCCAATGTCCGCCCAGATCGGTGTAAAAAACCCAGCCACTCAGGACGACGGTCAGGCTTGACGCCAGCAACAACACAATCGCCACTGCCCCCGCCGGGTTGTGGCCGTTGTGGTGTTCCGGTGTGCCACTCAGCATGGATTTCCCGTAGCGCAAAACCGCTGATGGGCCGCGTACGAAACTGCCAAAGCGAGCGTAGCGGCTACCGATTACGCCCCAGACCAGACGAAACACCACCAAACCACCCAACGTGTAGCCCAAGGTGAGATGCAGCATCAGCCAGCTGTCACTTTCAGCGGTCAAGTAGGCGCCGGCAAAGCACAGCACCATGAGCCAGTGAAATACCCTTATGGGTGCGTCCCACACCCTGATTTTTGTCTTTTCGGTTGAAGGGGTCATGTGGAGTGTCAAGTGGGTTTCATTTAGAGTAAGGCGGTCCGGGTCAATGCGACAGATGCAAGTTGGGAAAAGTGCCCAAAATGAGAATTGTCATCTTGCATTGACCCTTCGTGGAGGACCATCTTAGGAATGGCAGATTAAGTATTTCTTAAATAAAGCAGTATTCTGTTGTCTGTGTTTTTGCACTTGCAACGACAATCCCCAACTCTTAGCCTTAGGAGAACGCCATGAAAAAACAATTATTGATGTGGGTCGGTAGCCTTTGCCTGGCAGGCATGACCTTGCCTGCGCTGGCCGAAACCCCATTGACCCCCAAAGCGCAATTAGCCGCCGACAGTAAAAAAGCGCTGTCACGCTACAACGAGGACAAGAAGCTTTGCAACGATGAAGCCGCATCCAATGCCCGCTTGCAATGCCGACGCGATGCCAAAGCCGAGTACGACAAGGCCATAGTGGCAGCCAAGGCGCAAATGACGGCAGCGACCAAAGCAGCGCCGGTCAAAGCGGTCAAGGCCGCCAATGGGGCCGCCCCAGTTTGCGCCGATTGCGGCAAGGTGGTCGCCGTGACCGTGACCGAAAAAGAGGGCGAAAGCAGCCCACTCGGCCTGATTGCCGGGGGGGTCGCCGGTGCCGTGCTGGGGCACCAGGTCGGCAGTGGCATGGGCAAAGACCTGGCCACGATTGCCGGGGCCGCAGGCGGCGCTTACGCCGGCAAGAAAATCGAGGAAAAAGTCAAAACCAAAAAAATCTGGGTGGTCAGCGTGCATTACGCCAACGGCACCAAAGGCAGCTTTGACTTTGAGCAAGACCCCGGCCTGAAGGCGGGTGACTCGGTCAAGAACTCGGGCAGCACCATCGTGCGTGATTGATCAGGCGCCGCAGCATCGCAGGTCGGGTGAGCCAGCCGGCACAACCCGACTTGCCAGCAGCGCTAATTATTGGTGTTTTAAGCCTCTAGCCCCCGTTGTATAAGCGTGAGCAGCTATTAAATATATAGCTTTTTATTGCAGCGACCGCACCACGTCCATCGCCTGTTCGACCCGTTCCACGGCGTGGATCGTCAGGCCTTCAATGGGCTTTTTGGGCGCGTTGGCTTTGGGCACCACTGCCACGCTGAAGCCCAGCTTGGCGGCTTCTTTCAGGCGCTCCTGGCCGCGTGGCGCGGGGCGCACCTCGCCCGCCAACCCCACTTCGCCAAAGGCAAAAAAGCCCTTCGGCAGCGGCTTGCCGCGCAAGCTCGACGTGATGGCCAGTAGCACCGCCAGATCGGCGGCGGGCTCGCTGATGCGCACGCCGCCGACGGCGTTGACAAACACATCCTGGTCCATGCACGCCACGCCCGCATGGCGGTGCAGCACCGCCAGCAGCATGGCTAGGCGGTCTTTGTCCAGCCCCACGCTCAAGCGCCGGGGCGACGGCCCGCCATCGTCCACCAACGCCTGAATTTCCACCAGCATCGGGCGCGTGCCTTCTAAAGTAACCATGACACAACTGCCGGGCACCGGTTCGGCGTGCTGGCTCAAGAAAATGGCGCTCGGGTTGCTCACGCCCTTGAGGCCTTTTTCGGTCATGGCAAACACGCCAATTTCATTGACGGCGCCAAAACGGTTCTTGATGGCGCGCACCAGCCGAAAACTTGAGTGGGTGTCGCCCTCAAAGTACAGTACGGTGTCCACCATGTGCTCCAGTACGCGCGGCCCGGCCAGCGTGCCCTCTTTGGTGACGTGGCCGACCAGCACGATGCAGACGCCGCTGGCCTTGGCGGCGCGGGTCAGGTGCGCCGCGCACTCGCGCACCTGGGCGACCGAGCCGGGCGCCGAGGTCAGTTGGTCCGAGTAGACGGTTTGAATCGAGTCAATGACCGCGATGCTGGGTTGCATGTGGTTCAGTGTGGCCAGGATCTTGTCCAGTTGAATCTCGGCCAGCACTTTGACCTGCGAGTTGTCCAGCCCGAGGCGCCGCGAGCGCAGGGCAACCTGGGCGCCGCTTTCTTCGCCGGTGACATACAAGGTGCTTTGTCCGCTGCGCTGCAACGAATCCAGTGCCTGCAACAGCAAGGTGGATTTGCCAATGCCGGGGTCGCCGCCGATCAGCACCACGCCGCCTTCGACAATGCCGCCGCCCAGCACGCGGTCGAGTTCTTCGTGGCCGGTTGGAGTGCGCGCCATGTCGACCGCGTCGATGTCGCCCAACGTAACGACTTCGGCAGTCTTCGCTAGTGAAGCGAAGCGGTTTTTGGTGGGGGCCGCGTTGTCGGCGACCGATTCAATCAGGGTATTCCAGGCGTTGCAGCTGGGGCATTTGCCGAGCCATTTGGGGCTGGTGCCACCACAGTCGGCGCAGACGTAAACAGTTTTTTCTTTGGCCATGCCGGGATGTTACGGGACTTGTGTTGTCCCAGCTTCAGACTGTTCGGGAATAAGGTGTTCGCTCGAATTGACATTGAGCGAGGCGGGACTTGGCCTCTGGATAGATCAGGGCCTCTTCAACCGCAATGTGGTGATTACACAGTTCCAGGAAAGCACGCACCGTGCGCTGAAACTCACCCGCTTCAGGCCATGGGCTTGCGCCAGTAAGGGACTGAAGTTGTGGTTCCAGATCGAGCCAGTATTTTTCGATCCAGAAATGATCTTGAATAAGGCTGCGGACTGTGGCCATCAACGCTTGATCTCCACTCTGCATCAGCCTGGGGAAGATGTCTTCTTCTTCATCGGAGTGATGTTCGCGGGAAACGCCTGAGAAAAAAAGCTCTATTTCTCTGACCTTTTCAATGGCCTGGGGATCAAGGATTTGGTGGGTAACTTGGTCTGCAATAACGCTGAGTTCATCCAAATGAATTTGTATCTGACGATGGCAGGAGTCAAACGCTTCGAAACTGAGAACTTCAGGAACCTTGTTCATGGGACACTTTCGGTGGACTAGGCAAATTTTTGGCTGCAAGATAGATAAGAATTATCCGAGATCTGGACGACGTCAACAGAAAATACCGTCCGTTCAGAGCCCCGCAGGCGCGGCGAAGCGGGTGCCCGCTTCCTTGATGCCCCACAGCAGTTCCACCAGTGCCGGGTTGTTTAGCAAGGGTTCGCCAGCAATGATCAACCAGTACCCCGCCCCGTCAACCCAAAAAGGTACAAATGAGTAACTGGGTAGCAGGAATTCCGGGTCGGTGTGGAACGAGATGTAACGGCTGGCCCCATCCCAGCCACGGCGTGCTTGGCGAGCGGCAAAATCGGCGTAATCAGCGGCGGCGGCACACAAGGTTTCCGCGTCATCCTGCTCGATGCCGGTACGCCCCAGGCAGAAGCCGCCTTCAGAGGCCAATACGGCCCGGCGTTCGCCCGACAGTGAGGCGATTACGTGTTGCAAAAAATCGTCAAGATTAGCATCTGGTCCTTGCAATGGGCGCTCCAGGAGTTGTACCCAACCCTGTTCCACCGCCTGCGTGGCCAGTGAGGGGGCTGTGGCGACTTTTTCAGTCCAGCCGGAGAGATCCAGCGTGCGATGTCCAGCGAGCAGCGCCTGCAGGGCCAGTTCGGTAGCGCCGGGCTGTTTGTTGGCGAAAGCGTGCAATACGCCCGCTGGCGTCAGCATGAACCATTCTGAATCGGTGGGTGTCATTGCAGTACCTGTCATGGTGTGTATAAAAAAGGGTGCAGAAGTCGGCTGATTTAGCTTGAATACAGTGTATTCAGACTGAAGATCAGGGACTCCACCAGCAGGGCCATGGGTTTGTGCTGGCGTGCATCCACCTCCATTACACGCGGGGCGGCGCCTTGTTGGTTCAACTCGTTCATCAGCAGCGTGGCCACGTCAAATCGGACCTGATCAGCATGGGTGACGGCCACCACCAAGGCGTCGCTTTCGACAAACGGACGAAAGTGGTTGCAAAAAAACCGCAGATCATCGACCGGATTGGGCGCGGTGGCATTGATCATCAGCACCATGCCCTGAGCATCTTGAGACAGGATGTCCCACATGAAATCGAACCGTTTCTGGCCTGGCGTGCCGTATAGATTGACTTTGTCACCGTTCGATAGTTTCATCATGCCGTAGTCCATGGCGACGGTGGTGGCTGGTTTCAATTGACGTACCTGGTCAGTGGCTACCGCTTCGGTCAGGATCAATGGAATGTCGGAAAGCGTTTGAATGGCCGTGGTTTTCCCGGCACCGGCAGGTCCAGTGAAAACGATTTTGTAATTTTTCGTCATGGCTACTTGAAAAGGGATGGATCGAAAGTGGCCGTCACCAGGTCGGACAGGAATAGGTCGAGTTCACTGGGTGGCATGCCCAGGCGCTGAGCACGCTCTTCGGCTTGCTCCCCATCGATTTCACGGATGCTGACAGCGGACGCCATGGCATCACTCTGGCAAACCCGCTCAATCACTTTCAAGGGCGTGTTGGTGGCGATCCAACCATGGGCAGGATGAACGATGAGTGAGTTTTGAACGGTAAAACGGGCCTCGAACGGACGGTCCAGCGTCAGCATCTCGGAGAGTTTCCTCAGAAAAACAAAGCGCCCGATATCTGGTATCGACCGCAACCGGCGGGCCAAACCAGTGGCACTCAACCCATTGGCTTCGGTTGCCAGCGGCAGTTCCGGGGTGTCGGGCGGGGCTGCTGCGTTGATATACGCAGCGGCCATCTCTAGCGCGTCCTGCATCTCTTTAGTGCCGTACGGTTTGGCAAGCCAAGTCCATGAACGCATGGCAGCGCTGACCACGACGGCAGGCCAAGTCAGGTCATGGGCTGGCATCAGCAGCACCGCCGGGGTGTCTTGCAAAAGGGTTTGCAGTTTGGCAACGGCTGCTTCCGAGCCACGGGCCAGTCCGAGGGCTGCGAGGTCTGCCACGTACAGATCGGCGGGGGGCAGCGCGCCAGCGCGGTCTGCAGGTGCACTTTGCCAGGTCCAGGTTGGGCGGTTTCGACTGAAAAAGAAGCCCAGCACGGCTTCTTCACGCGGCGACAGGCCCGCGACCACCACGTTCATGTGAGTTCCTTGGGTTGCTCAAGTTGATTGCTGACCGTTTCCCAGTGGGCGGGCAGTCTCGACTGGGTACGCAGCAACGCACGGCGTGCCAGCATGAATGCCAGGTTGTCGTGACAGGTGATGCAGTGGTGAAAAAATGCTTGCTGGGCCTGCATATCGTGGCCCGCTACTGCCAGTACCACTTGCGCGGCCAGAGCGCGCGAATCGTCGCCACTGCAGCGGCGTGCGCGGGTTGAGATGTCGGCGCTGGGTCGTGCCAGCACACTCCAGCGTGTGGCCAGTGGCGTGATGCGCGACAAACGGGGCTGGTCGGCCTGCGCTTCGAACCAGCGCACTACATGCTCGGCCAAGCGTGGGCGCGCCAGCAAGAGGGCGCTGCGTTTAAAGGCGGCATCCAGCTCGCCAAAGGTCACATATATGTCGGCCAGGGCGCCTTGCCCCGGCTCTGATCCTGGCAGCGCCAGCGCCGCATTCAGGCGATCAAGGTGAAGGCTGGCGGCAGTGGGGTCCTGCAGCAAACGGCGGACCTGCCGACGTAGTGCAGTGCGTGCGCAAGAAGGGGTTTCGGTCATCGGGCGGAGATTAGTCAAGCAGGGTGTCCATCAGGTCAATCATGAACTCAGCCTCTTCTTGCGACATGGGCTCAAAGCCTTCGGGCAAGCCCAGCGCGTCGAGCACATCCGAATCGCCCGCATGTTGCCCCAGTTCAAGCAGTGCGTTCTGGATAGAAGGAAGTTTCTCGGCCAGGCGGGGATGGGCCAGCACGACATGGGAGATGTCGTGGATGGCACTTTCCACCAGCACCCGCAGTTGGCCGCGTGTCAGGCGCGTGAGGGACGCATAGGCATCGGCCAAAAAGAAGGAGGCTTCAACTTCGCCCTTGATGGCTCGCCGGGCTGCGGCCTGGTAACTGTCCACCGGCACCCACTCAATCAAGGCCTCGGTCAGGTCGGCCGGTTCCAGCAGGCGCAGGCCGATGAGTTTGACGTCCTTGTTTTCGGTCAGGGCGATGCGGCAGTGGGGTTTCAGGTCATCCACACACATCAGCCCGGATTCGGCGCCGGTGGCGATCACCATTTCGTCGTAACGGTGGATCGGCCGGGCAAATGGAATGTAGCCGTGGGTGCGGATCATGTCGGTCGCATCAAACGGATTGGCGTAGACCAGATCCACCTTGTCGGCCGCCAGCAGTTCGGCTTGTTCGTGCGCATTGGCCGGGGTTAGCAGGTGCATGCCGTGGCCGGAGCGTCGCTGCAGCAGGATGTTGAGCATGTGCCAGCCGGCAAAGCGCTCAGGTGCAAAGTCGGGGGCGATTAAAAAATTGAGACTCATGACGCGGCCTTTTCTTCGTCCAGCCACTGCTTGTAAACCGGGACAAGCTCGGCCACCCGGGTGCGCGAGGGCTTGCGCCGCACCGAGGTGTAACCCACGATCACGCCATTTCGGATATTGGGAACGGCGGTGGCGTAGACCCAGTAATAGGCGCCATCCTGGCGTAAATTTTTCACGTAGCCGTGCCATTTCAGCCCGGCGGCAATGGTGTCCCACAGGCCTTTGAAGGCGATCTTGGGCATGTCAGGGTGGCGCAGGATGTGGTGCGGAGCGCCAATCAGTGCTTCCCGGGCGTAGCCACTCATCTCCACAAAAGCATCGTTGGCGTGGGTGATGATGCCACTGAGATCGGTGCGCGAGACGATCAGGCGTCCTTCGGGGAACGGCACTTCGATCTCGGTGCAGTAGACCGTGCGCGCAGTGCCATCGGTGTAGGTGAGTTGCGCCTCGACGAAAGGAGGGGTGGGTGCGACCATGTTGGAGAGTCCCATGGTGGTCTCCGTTAGATCAGTTTGGACAGGGTGGCGGCGGCCCGCTTGATGTCCAGAAAAATCAGTCCGAGTTTGGCGTTGGACTTCGCCAGCACGGTGAGCACGGCCTCGGGGCCGGCAGAACTCATGATGACATAGCCGCGCTCGCCCTGGATCAGCACTCGCTCCAGGGAACCCCGCGTGAGTTCGCGGGCGGTGCGCTCGCCTAGCGATAACAGGGCCGCCGACATGGCGCCGATACGGTCCTCGTCCATGCCGTGCGGCAGGGCAGAGGCAATCATCAGGCCGTCGGTAGAAATGAGGGCGGAAGCCTCGATGTCGGCGGTTGAGCCGTTGAGGTCTTCCAGCGCTTGCTGAAACATGTCGGTACGCATTTAAAGCTCCTGGTCGGGGTCTGGGAAGTTGATACCCATTGGAACGGCGAGTGTTGGTCACAGTTCTGACTTGCATCAACGATCTTGGAAATGACTTTGATCAAGTTTAAACCTTTCAAGGGGTCCTAACATGACATCTGCTCAGGCAGTTGCCCGTCATGGGGAGACCTTGGCAATCGCACGAATGGCAGCGTTCGTTGATTTGCCTGAAAGTTTGATTGCTATACTTATAGGAGCTGCTAGCGCTTTGTTCACTTGGTCTAGAAGGCTATATGACAAATATTTACCGGCATCATTTCGTGGCCGTTGTGGTCGCAGAGGGCATGGGCCAGACATGAGGGGACTGACCCACCAAGAAGCGCAACAACGGCTTCGCCAGTTCGGGCCGAACCGGCTGCAGCCTGCGCTGCAACGCACGGTGCTGCTGCAGTTTTTGGCACATTTTCGCAATCCACTGGTCTTGGTGTTGCTGGCCGCTTGCGGTATTTCGGCCCTGACGGGCGACGTCTCGGGCGCGCTCATCATTGGCCTGATCGTGCTGATGAGCGTGAGCCTTGATTTTGTTCAATCCTGGCGTGCCGGTCAGGCCGCAGAACGCCTGGCCTTGCAGGTGGCGGTGTTGGCCACGGTCTTGCGCGATGGTCAGCCGTGTGAGTTGGCTGTGGCGCAATTGGTGCCAGGTGACGTGGTGTTGCTGGCCGCGGGTAGCCTGGTGCCGGCCGACGGCCAGGTGCTGGAGGCGAATGACTTCTTTGTCAATCAGGCGCAACTCACGGGCGAGCCTTACCCGGTGGAAAAAAGCGCAACCCCCCCCAAGGATGACCTGGCCACCACCGTGCCGCCGACCGGGACAGACGACGAATCGCCCGAGTCGAGCAACGCCGTTTTCATGGGCAGTTCAGTGGTCAGTGGCTCGGCCCAGGTGTTGATTCGCCGCACCGGCAGCGCCACCGCGCTGGGGAAAATTGCGGTCAGCCTGGCCGATGCCGCGCCGCCCACCGCGTTTGAGATCGGCACCCGGCGCTTTGGCATGCTCATCATGCGCTTGACCGTGCTGCTGGTGCTGTTCACCTTGCTGGTGAATGTGGCCTTGCACCGCTCGCTAGTGGAGTCGTTTTTATTCGCTGTGGCGCTGGCGGTGGGCCTGACACCCGAGTTGCTGCCAATGGTGGTGTCGGTCACGCTGACACGCGGCGCCTTGCGCATGGCAGACCTGAAAGTGATCGTCAAGCGCCCCTCCGCCATTCAGGACATGGGCGCGATGGATGTGCTGTGCACCGACAAAACCGGCACGCTGACCGAGGCCAAAATCCGGCTGGAGCGCCATGTGGACGCCACCGGGCAAGACAACCCGAAAGTGCTGGCGCTGGCCTACCTCAACAGCTATTTTGAGAGTGGTCTGAAGAGCCCGCTGGACGACGCGATCCTGGCGCACGAAGACAT
>NZ_JBAWYV010000065.1:0-18152 GCF_037143375.1 Rhodoferax sp.
CCCCAGTTGACACGGCTTTCCAACATGCCGAAAGTTGGGCGTTACCGCAGTAGGGTTGCTGAAACACTCGCAGTAAATCCACGCAGTCATCTGGTATAAATCAATCCTATCCCGCTAACCCTTGCCCCTGGTTGCAAATCATTGAGGCCCAAAACATGCCTTCCGTGCAACCCGTGCTTGAACGAATATTCGTTCGCTGCATTCATGTCGCCCTTAACAACGGCACTGGCAAACGTGTCAAATCTGACCCCCTCCCTAGCGCTGCCAGAGATTCCAACGGGTGATGCAGCACTGCACATTGCCAAAACGTTGCAGAGTGCTATTTTCAGCAGCCCCACTATTTCGAGTATTGCCTTTGATGCCATGGGCGAAATTCAGGGATTTAACGAAAGCGCACAGCGCTTGTTGGGGTACAGCGCTGCTGATGTCACAAAGCCACTCAAGCTGGCCGACATCTGCGACCCGCTTGACTTGGTGATGCGTGCTGTGGGCCAGAGCTCGGAATTCGACATCACCCACGCGCCTGGTAATGAGGGTGTTTTTGAGCTGAACTGCATTCGCCGGGATGGACAGCGCTTACCCGTCATGGCATCTGTCGTGGCCTTGCACAATGCCGAATGTACTGAGGCAATAGGTTATTTATTGGCTTTTGTAGACAACACAGCGCACAAACGGTTGCAAGCACTTCAGATAACGTCCGCCAGTAGTATGCAAAAAATTGCCAGTCAGTTGCCTGGCATGGTTTACCAGTATCGTTTGCACCCTGATGGTAGTTCCTGCTTCCCTTACGCCAGTGATGCCATCCATGACGTGTGCAGGGTCTCCCCACAGGACGTGCGCGAGGATGCCTCATGGCTATTGAGCCTTATCCATCCAGACGACTACAACGGGGTTATTGCCACGATTCAGAAATCAGCAATAGACCTGACCCCATGGGAACACGAGTATCGGTTGAGGTTTGCCGATGGCGAGGAGCGTTGGCAGTTAGGTAATGCGCTGCCTGAGCGCGAAGTCGATGGCGCCACCCTTTGGCACGGATTCATCACCGACATCACTGAGCGAAAGGCGACTGAGAAGGCACTGCGTCTGAGCGAAAGCCGGATGCAAGCCACACTGGCGGCCATTCCTGACTTGATGTTCGAGCTCGATCTGGAGGGTCGCTACCACGACATCCATAGTCCCCGCACCGAACTGCTGTCGACGCCGGGAAAAGCCTTTTTAGGTCAACTCGTGTCTGATGTGCTGCCAGTTCATGCAGCACAAGTCGTGATGACCGCCATCCACGAGGCCCATGAGCAGGGCTACTCCAGCGGCCAACGGTTCGTACTGAAGCTTGCACCAGGCGAGTTGTGGTTTGAGCTTTCTATTTCCAGAAAAACCACCGAGCCGGGTGAGTTGCCACGATTTATTGTGCTGTCCAGGGACATCACGGAACGACACCAGGCCAAAGAGCAACTGCGCATCAGCGACCATGCCCTGAAAACCATATCGCAAGGCGTCCTGATTACTTGCCCTGACGGCCGCATCCTTTCCGCCAATGCCGCCTTCATGTCCATCACCGGCTACAGCGAGGACGAAATATTAGGGCGGACCTGTAGTTTTGTTAAAGGCGTGCAAACTGATGTGGGTGTGATCGCTGCCATCAGGCAGGCGCAATTACAGGCCACCGAGTTCAATGGCGAGATTCTCAATTACCGCAAAGACGGTAGCAGCTTCTGGAACGAAATGAGCATCACGCCCATGCTCGATGCAACCGGAAAGGTCAGTCACTTCATCAGCATCACGCGGGATGTCACAGCGCGCAAGTTGGCGCAGGAAGCACTCGAGCACCATCAAACCACCCTTGAACAAATCGTCACCGCACAAACCGCAGAGTTGAGCACGGCATTGGAAGTCAGCAAGGTCTCGCGTGAAGACCTGCTACGCAGTCAGTTGATGCTGAACCAAGCGTCCCATTTGGCTCAAGTCGGCGCCTGGTCGCTGGATCTGGGGTGCGAGGAAAACTTCGAGACCATTACCTTTAACTGTTCGGCAGAAATGTACCGACTGTTTGACTTCAGACCAGAGGATATCCCTGTGCCCAGTACCGGCATCTTCATGGCGCATGTGCATCAGCAAGACCGTCAACGGCTCAAGGACCAGGTGATGAAGTCGCTAGCCGAACAATGCGCATGGGAAACTGAATACCGAATTGTCTGGGCCGATGGCAGTGAACATTTGGTGGTTCAGACGGGCGAGTTCCTGTTCGATGCGCTTGGGAATGCTAAATCCATGCATGGTGCTGTCAAAGATATTACGGCGCAACGGCAACTCGAAACTCAACTTCGTGAGAGCAAGGCTCAATTGCACAACACCCTGAAAGGCGTCAGTTCAGGCAACTACGAATGGAACAGTGCCACCGGAGTGGTTAACTGGTCCGAGGAAGCCTTGTCATTATTTGCATTGCCGAATATCGAAATGACGCCTGTTCTTGGAACATGGCAGCAAGCCGTGCATGCCGATGATTTAGAACGTGTTGAGTGGGTCATTAAGAACGCAGCATCCCAAAGCCAAGAATATGAGGTCGAGTGGCGGGTCAATTTGCCTGCAGGCGTCGCACCGCGCTGGCTTCTGGACCGGGCCCGCCCCGTAATGAATAAAGAGGGACTGCTGGTTCTATACCGTGGCATTGTTATCGACATCACCGCCAATAAGCTGGCCCAAGCCAAGATACGGTCCCAACAAGAACAGATGCAGTCCATTCTGGATAACATACCGATCGGTTTGAGCGCCTTTGACAGCGAACTCAACTTGATTGCCAAAAATCAGGAGTTTCAGACCGCGCTGGAATTACCAGATGCGTTATTTGGCGACCCAATCACAACGTTCGAGAGCATCATCCGCTTCAATGCCGAGCGAGGCGAATATGGTGAAGGTGACACGTCTCTGATGGTTCAAACGATTATTGAGCGTGCCCGCCACCCAGTCGTTCATCAGCTAGAACGAACTCGTCCCAATGGGGTTGTGCTGGACGTTCGTGGCGCCCCTTTGCCGGGGGGAGGATTTGTCACCACCTACGCCGATATCTCGGCACGTAAAAAAGCGCAATACCAAATTCAGTACAGTGCGCAATTGCTGGAAGTATCTATCGCTGCGATCGACCAGTCTTTTGCCCTCTATGACGAGGATGATCGACTGGTCTTTAGCAACGAGAAATACGCCAGTCTTTTTGGCAGCCTCACGGACCAGGTGTTACCTGGCACCCGCTTCATTGATCTGATTCGTATGGGCGCTGAACTGGGTGTGTATGTTGAGGCCCGTGGGCGTAGTGAGGAATGGATGGTTGAGCGCATGGCCGCGCATACCCAGTGCGATACCACTTTTATACAGACAACCGCAGACGGACGCGTGTTGAAAATCATTGATCGCAGGCTGCCGGATGGCCAAACAGTTTGCTTTTTGATTGATGTGACCGAGTATGCGCACGCCACCCAAGCGGCTGAGTCGGCCAACGTGGCCAAGAGCCAGTTTCTGGCCAATATGAGCCACGAAATCCGCACGCCCATGAATGGGGTGCTGGGCTTGTTGACTCTGCTAAAGGAGACTAACCTGAACGACCAGCAGCGTGACTACACACAAAAGGCTGAAGGTGCTGCGCACTCCTTGTTAGGGATCCTCAACGATATCCTGGATTTCTCCAAGGTAGAGGCCGGCAAGATGGAGCTCGACCCCGAGCCTTTTTGCATGTCTGACGTGGCGCGTGATATGCAGACTATCCTTGCAGGCAATCTGAATGGCAAAAAGGTTGACTTGACGTTTGACCTGGACCCAGCGCTACCTGCCTTGGTGATGGGCGATGCCGGTCGTCTCAAGCAGGTGCTGATTAACCTGGGTGGAAACGCACTCAAGTTCACAGCGCTTGGCGAGGTACGCATCAGGGTCTACGTGCGCCACCTTGAATCAGACAACGTCGTCTTAGCCTTTGAGGTCATTGACTCCGGTATTGGTTTGTCGCCAGAGCAACAACTTCGGGTCTTTGCCGGCTTCTCGCAGGCCGAAGCCTCGACCTCGCGTCGCTTTGGCGGTACCGGTTTGGGCTTGGCCATCAGCCAGCGGCTGGTGGTCCTGATGGGAGGAGAACTCAAAGTCACCAGCAGCCTCGGGGCCGGTAGCACGTTTTACTTTGATTTGAAATTGCCGCTGGTTGAGCAACAACAGTACGTGAATAACGAGTCGACCCAAAGCACTCCTTCAACAGAAGTTTCTGCTTCTGGGCTCAATCTGGCTGGAGTGCGTGTGCTGTTGGTGGAAGACAACCTCATCAACCAGATGGTGGCGCTGGAGTTACTGGGTAATCAAGGCGCCTTGGTGCAACTGGCGGAGAACGGTCAACTGGCCATCGACGCGTTGATCGCCACACCGGCGGGTTTTGATGTCGTCCTGATGGACTTGCAAATGCCTGTAATGGATGGGTTGCAAGCCACCCGGCATATTCGTCAGCAACTCAAACTGACTCGACTGCCCATCATCGCAATGACGGCTAATGTCATGGCATCAGACCGGGAGGACTGCCTGGCTGCGGGCATGAATGACCATATTGGCAAACCTTTTAGTATCAAAGATCTGGTGGCGCGCCTGTTGCACTTCACTGTGCCGGCGTTATCACAAACTAGTCTTTCAACTTAAGCAGCTTCAGGGGTCAAAGTTGGCAATCGGAAAGTAGGCTGACTTGAATGGTGGCCTGTCGGAAATTTGAAGATCATTTCATTTGGACTTCTCGGCAGCAGGTGTTCACGATGGTCGGTTTGCGCAGCACTGCCGAAAAGAAAACTCTCTAGACCCGACGTTCAATTTTTTATGCCTTCTTCGGAGAAAAGTGGCTGACTCATGAAGACCCTCAGGCTGCTGAAAGTAAACCTGTTTCTTGCTGGCGATAAAGGCGATTCAGCGCCATTTTTTCTTGTAGGGTGAATTGCCAGAAATAAGTTTCCTCGCTTCAAGGGCGAGGAAACTCCCTGACGACCTGATTCAACTGCGCACGCCAATCTCATTCATGACTTCAAATCGTCACAAAAGTCCATGACAATGCTAATCTTTGCCGTGGATTTGTGCTGCCAATATCTGCCGTCAACACCTGAATTTAAAATTCGGCAAGCGAACCTCCACCACTCATGAAAAGCACCTCCCCCCAACTGGTCATCGAGAACAAGCAACCAAACTTCACCTGGGTTGATGGCCTCGTTTTACTGACCCTGTTTGGCATGCTCTGGAGCGTGATGCACTTTGGACAGGGCATGCTGGTGGCGTTTGACCCGGCCTCCGTCCCCGAACTGGACTTTTCGACCTCCCAGATTCCTTACTACGCCGGGCGCACGCTGTTGCGCATGTGGATTGCCTTTTGCTTTTCCCTGTTCTTTGCTATTTCATTGGGTTATCTGGCGGCTAAAAACAACGCCGCGCGCGCCGTCATTCTGCCGGCGCTTGACGTGCTGCAGTCGGTGCCGGTGCTGGGCTTTCTGTCTGCCACCGTGGCGGGCTTTATGGCGCTTTTCCCAGGCAGTTTGCTGGGCATCGAATGCGCCGCCATCTTTGCGATTTTCACTGGCCAAGTCTGGAACATGGCCTTCGGGTTTTACCATTCGATGGTGACCATTCCCAATGATATGCAGGAAGCGGCCTCAACCTATGGCTTGACGCGCTGGCAACGCTTTCGCACTGTTGAGTTACCAGCCTCAGCACATAGCCTGATCTGGAACTCCATGATGTCGTTTGGCGGTGGCTGGTTCTTTGTGGCACAAAGCGAAGCCATCAGCGTCATGAACAAAGACATCAAGCTGCCCGGTCTGGGCTCTTACATGGCCAGCGCGATTGAGAAGGGCGACAACCATGCCGCGCTGTTGGCCGTCGCTGCCATGTTGTTTCTCATTTTGATGAGTGACCAACTCATCTGGCGACCCATGCTGGTGTGGGCGGATAAATTCAAGATTGAACTCACCGAGTCAGGACTGACACCGACCTCCTGGGTCTACAACCTGCTGCGCGGCACTTATGTCTTCACTTGGCTGGGTTTGAATGCATGGCAGCCGCTGGCCGATGCGCTGGGGCAAACCATCCGACGCATCAAGCCAGCAGCCAAACGGGTGCGACCAGGCGCCATTAATTGGCCACTTCGCATGGCCGGATTGGTGCTCACGGCATGGTTAGGTTATGAAGCCATCATTGGTGTGTTCGCCGCGATTGCTGCGTTGCACGGAGCCCTGACCGTGCCAGTGGTTGGCCACATCTTCTGGCTTGGATTTTTGACTCTGCTGCGCGTCCTGGCGATGACAGTGTTGGCAACAATTATTTGGACACCGATAGGGGTCTGGATTGGTTTTCATCCCAAGGCAGCCAGATTTGCTCAGCCACTAGCGCAAATTGGCGCGTCATTCCCCGTCAACATGACCTTCCCCGTGGTGGTTGGCCTGTTTGTGGCCACCAATACGTCCATGAACTGGGGCAGTATTTTGCTGATTGCCATGGGAACGCAGTGGTACATCCTGTTCAATGTGATTGCTGGCGCGATGGCAATTCCCAATGAAATGAAAGAAGTTGCCCGCATTTACGGATTACGGAAATGGCAACTCTGGCGTACCTTGATATTGCCTGCGATATTTCCATTTTGGGTGACGGGCGCCTGCACAGCAGCCGGGGGCGCGTGGAACGCCAGTATCGTGGCAGAGTACGCGACTTGGGGCGATACAACGCTCAAGGCCGATGGACTCGGAGCTTTTATCGCCGAAGTGACCAAAAGCGGCGACACCGCGCTCATCATTGTCAGCATTGCCGTGATGTCGCTTTTTGTCGTGGCCATGAACAAGCTGGTCTGGCGCCGCCTGTATGGCTTTGCCGAACGTCGTTTTCGGCTCGATTGATATTTGACAAACTCGCAACTAAGCATGACCAACCCAATCAACAAAGCAGCATCAGCAATGCCCATCGCCGAATTGCGGGCGGTGAACAAGTCTTTCATCACCGCTGGCGGTCATGAATTAAAAGTGCTAGAGCAGATTGACCTGGCAGTCCATGAGGGCGAACTACTTGCCCTGCTTGGCCAATCAGGATCGGGCAAATCCACCATCCTGCGCTGCCTGACCGGGCTGATTGAACCGACCTCAGGAAGGGTACTGCACAAGGGTGAAACATTGCATGGCATCAACGAAGATGCCTCAGTGGTGTTTCAAACCTTCGCGCTCTACCCGTGGTTGACGGTCGAACAGAATGTGGCGGTTGGTTTGATGGCGCACCAAGTTAGCCGCGCTGAGCGTGACACGGCGGTTGACCGGGCCATTGAGCTGATTGGGTTAGGCAACTACCATGCGGCGTATCCGCGCGAACTCTCGGGTGGCATGCGCCAGCGCGTCGGCATTGCCCGTGCCTTGGTGTCCCAGCCCCGCCTGCTCTGTCTAGACGAGGCTTTCAGCGCGCTCGATGTGCTGACCGCAGAAAATTTGCGTCAGGAACTGATAAGTCTATGGCGATCGCCAGATACGGGACTGAGTTCCATATTCATGGTCACCCACAGCATTTCGGAAGCAGTGGAGATGGCCACCCGCATTGTGGTGCTATTTCCGCGTCCCGGCCGGCTTGGTCTGGTGTTGGAAAATTCGTTACCTTATCCGCGCGACGAAAAAAGCCCTGAGTTTCAACGCTTGGTCAGTCTGATTCACGAATGCATCACCACCACCACGCTGCCAGACATTCCACCTGAGGCGCCTATCGCCGGTCAACCCATTTCACGGGCACGCAACCGCATGGAGTCGATTCCCCTGGTGCCGGTGGGCCAGATTTTGGGCTTGTTGAGCATCTTGCACGACTCGCCCGAACTGTCCAACATCTACGACATTTCCGATGAGATTGGCAAAGAATTTGGTGAAACCATTGCGCTGGTGAAGGCTGCCGAAATTCTTGGTTTGGTTGAAACACCCAAGCAAGAGGTGCTCTTTACTGAACTTGGGAAACGTTTTGTGGCGGCTGACCGGGAAACCCGGCATGCCATCTTTGCCGAGCAAGTGTTCAAGCTGCGCTTGTTTCACATCATCATTGCCTTGCTGGAAGAATATGAAGAAGTCGACTCGGCGCGGGTCATCAAGGATATCGGCAGTGCCTTGCCGTATGACAACCCGGAAAAAACATTCCAGACCATGATAGCCTGGGGTCGTTACGCTGGATTGATGGATTTCAATGCCAAAACCGGCATGGTTTTTTTACCTAAAAATGAGGATGCCGCTGAAGATGCATCCTGATACGTGGTGGCTAACAACTACTCTGGCGTTGTCATAGTGGTTGGCGGTGGCCTCGCTCTATAGTCCAGAACTAGACGCTTGTGCCCATCATCAGCATGACTCAGTCATCTTTACAAGCCGAGCGTAAAGATACGTAAATAGCCTGGTTTTAGCCCTTTAGAAATTGATTTAACCGAAAAATTGCCGATGTCAAATTGAGTCACATCAATTTCTCTAAGGTTCTATCATGAGTATCAGCGGCATCTCCTCTTCCAATTACGTTGCTCCAGCCCCGTTAACCCAAAGCACCCGGTCATCCTCACAGGTTAGCCGTGCCTCGGACTCCGATGGTGATGGTGATGGTGACGGCGGCAGTGGCGGCAAACGCGCACACAAGTCGCATGGTGGTGGCCAGATGCAAAATGCGTTGATGCAGGCCCTTCAGAGCCTTGGCTTATCGATGCCGCAACCCACCAGTAGTACGACTGCAACGCCCAGCACGACGTCTACAACGGGCACGAGTATCATGACCGCAGCTTCTGGTACAACAAGCAACCCGACCACCGGCGCAACTGACGGTGACGGGGATTCTGATGGGTCGAGCTCTGCTACAAGCAGTGTGAAGAAAGACATTGGCCAATTCATGCATGCGCTCTTCCAAGCGGTGAAAGGGGAATCAGCGTCAAGCACGCCCAGTGCCGCGTCCACAGCTACCGACCCCAAAGCCAACTTTGCCGCTGGCTTGTCAGCTTTAATTTCTCAAGTCAGCAGCGGTTCCGCTCCGGCCGATTTGCAAAGTGCTTTTGCCAAGGTGGCAGCAGATATGCAGCAGTCAAGCTCCTCGGCGGCCGGAATCACCTCAACGGGCTCAAGCTCTTCTACGTCAAGTCCTCAGGCCACATTACAAGCATTACTTACTCAAATGCAACAGAACCTTGGTTATGGCGCTGCCAGCAGTAGCGCCGCCATCGGTAATTTACTCAGCACACAAGCCTGATTAGCGTTGCGATTAAGACGGGACTGAGCATCAACGCGCGCAAGATCGTCGGTGCTCCCTTGCGATTGCGAATCCAATCCCCAAAGCCACTCCCAATTTGCGATGCGACCTAGTCATGGGCACAGTACAAGTCCTACAACAAGACAATCCCTTCGCGCTCGCAAAGATCTTCAAATTCAATGTCTGTCTTATTGAATTCGAGGGCCTTCATGTCGTGAACATCTGAGCCAGCAATAAATTGAACAATGTAAATATTGTCATCAAGGATCACTGAGGTGACCGTGTAAACGGCGCCATTGGCAGCAGTAAGTAATTCACCTTCTATCGGTGTACGCATGGGAAGTCCTTGAAAAGAAGTAGGGTAACACCATGAAATTAAGTATCAGTACCGAACAACAAGAAATGCATACTGTGTCAACATAACTTATTGACGCACCGTGCTTGTCGTAACGACAAAAAAGGTAAGCTCCAACTCCACTTTAAAACTAAGCTGAGCATTCAGACATGGAAATCAATCCACTTGACGCAATCGAAGCAACCGAGTCAGCGCCCAAAGCTGCGAAGTTATCGTGGCTCAACCCCGCCGTCGCCATTACCGTCGCGTTGTTGGCCACCTTCATGGGCATATGTAAAGTTAAAGATGACAACATAGTGCAGGCGATGCAGCAGGCACAGGCCGACAAAGTCGACCATTGGGCTTTTTTTCAAGCACGTAATATCAGGGAAGAAATCGCCAAATCGACACTGGTTCAATTACGGTTGCAGGCCCTGACTGTCCCCGAACAACATCAAGCAGCGTACCAAGCGCAAATCAGCGTGTATGAATCGCTGGCCAAAGATCAGGCGCAAAAAAAAGAAGAGTTAAAAGTTCTGGCCGAAAAAGATCAAACAACGTATGACGCCCTGAATTTTCATGATGACCAGTTCGACCTTTCTGACGCTTTAATTGCCATCGCCATCTCCTTGTTGGCCGTTGCCTCGCTCACCCAACTTGGGTGGCTCTATGCTTTGAGTCTTGTGCCTTCTGCATTTGGCGTGTTGATGGGCCTGTCCGGGCTTGCGGGTTGGAGAATTCATCCAGATGCACTCATTCGGTTGTTGAGCTGAGAGGCTTGGTCCAACTTTGCAGTCGTGCTATTCATGTCTGCAAGGTAAAGTAGCTTTTGCATGACAGCTCGGTTGATTTCGCCCCCTATACTGCGCACGCGGTGGCCCGTCCACCGGGATGGCTCCTTCCAGGTTTTTCATTTATTGATCCCAAGTGAATTGATTAAATAAGCTCAACCGGAAAGAACCTCAGCATGAAATTTATTGAAATAGCAATATGTCCGAGCATCTACAAGATAAAGACAATGTGCCAGAGGACGAGCAGGAACAAGTATCCCTAGGTTCTTTGATACGCACGCTGAGCAGCAAGATTGAACGATTCATCAATATTGCCGGTTTGCAAGGCAAGGGACTGTACTTAATAGTCTCGTTGATTGGGTTCATTTGGGTCGTTGGGGGCATCTATAAAGTGCAACCGGACGAACAGGGTGTGGTACTTCGTTTTGGCAAACGTGTTGAAACGTCTGAGGCTGGACTGCATTACCACTGGCCTTATCCGGTTGAAACCGTGCTGCTGCCTAAGGTTACCAAAATAAACCAACTCCAACTTGGAAATCCTGCACCTGCCAGCAGCACTGACAGTGCTGCAAATAATACGGCGTCTCGCGATAAACAAATGCTTACGGGTGATGAGAACATCGTCGAAGCTGACTGTGCTGTGTTTTGGCGAATCAAGGATGCCGGGCAATTCTTGTTTAGTGTAGATAACCCGGAATTCGCAATCAAGATAGCAGCCGAAAGCGCCTTGCGCGAGGTTATAGGTCGCACTCCGATTCAAGCGGCATTGTCCGATAAACGTCAGCAGATTGCGGATGAAACCAAGGCCTTGTTGCAACGTTTATTGGATGAAGAAAAAGCGGGGGTCCTGATCACTCAGATTCAACTGCAGCGCGTCGATCCGCCATCGGCGGTTATTGATGCCTTTAACGACGTCCAACGTGCTCGCGCCGACCAGGAACGCGCGCGCAACGAAGCAGAGTCGTATGCCAATGACATCATTCCGAGAGCTCGGGGTGAAGCGTCTCACATCAGTCAAGATGCCGAAGCCTACAAGACACAAGCCGTTGATCTGGCCGAGGGCGAGGCTAAAAGTTTTTTGGCGGTCTACCAGAGTTACGCTCAGGCCAAAGACGTGACCAGCTGGCGTATGTATATGGAAAGTGCTGACGAAGTGCTGAAGAAAGCGACCAAAGTCATCATCGACACCTCTGGCAAAGGTGTTGCTGGCGTTGTGCCCTACATGCCGCTTGCAGAAAAGGACAAACCAGTTCCCAAGGAGGTCAAGCCATGAAATCAAAAGTACGCATTGCGATTTCAACTCTTGCCCTGATTGTTTTATGGAACCTGGGCTCTTCTTTGTACACGGTCGGTGAAATGCAGCAGGCCCTGGTGGTTCGCATGGGTGCGCCCGTGGATCTCATCACCACCCCTGGATTGAAGTTTAAATTTCCTATGATTGATACGGTGTCGTATTACGACACGCGTCTCTTGACGCTGGCACTGCCCTCAGAGCAAGTCATTCTGGGCGACCAAAAACGACTTGAGGTTGAAACGTACGTTCGTTTTCGAATCGCTGAGCCGCTACGCTTTTACCAGTCATTGCGAACGATTGATCAGGCCAATGCCCAGCTAACACAATTGGTGAGTTCTTCCTTGCGACGTGAGTTGGGGCAAGTCATGCTGAAGTCACTTCTTTCTGCAGAACGACCAAAGATTGTTGATCATATTCAGAAGGAAGTGGTTGAAAAAGCAAAATCGCTCGGTATTGAAATCACGGAGGTGCGGTTCCACCGGGCAGACTTGCCATTTGAAACAAGCCAGGCTATTTACGACCGCATGAAATCAGAGCGACAACGTGAAGCTAAGGAATTACGCGCCCAGGGTTTCGAGTGGGCACAGCAAATACAGGCCAAGGCAGACCGAGAGCGTGCTGTTCTGATATCAGATGCACAGCGTCAAAGCAAAATTACGCATGGAGAAGCCGATGCCAAGGCTAATCAGATTTTTGCGCAGGCCTTCGGCAAAGATCCTCAGTTTTACAAGTTTTATCGCACGCAACAAACCTATCGTCGAGCCTTGGCAGAGTCGGCACCTACCTTGGTATTGTCGCCAGACACTGCGTTCCTGAAGGAATTCAAAACTGGACCACTGGTCGGTACCCGGCCTTAGATGAGCGTCCTTTCAGTGATTTTCAGAGGCACACAGAATGGGATTTGACAGCGGCATGCATTCACTCGGTTTAACGCTTCAAGTGTTTTTCCTGGATCTTTTGTTGAGCGGGGATAACGCCATTGTGATTGCGTTGGCTTGCCGCAGACTACCCGCCCAGCAAATGCGCCAGGCCATCATGTTCGGCACTGGTGCGGCTATTGGGCTGCGGATTCTGTTTACGACCATTGTCACTTTCTTGCTCGCCATTCCGTTGCTAAAGTTGCTTGGCATGGTCGCTTTGGTCGCCATTGCCATCAAATTGCTCATTGAAGAAGATGACGATCATTCGGGTCCTCATTCAGTTGACTCAGACCTTGTTGGCGCTGCCCAACACGTACCGAGCCTATGGGCGACGATTGGTGTCATTGTGGTGGCCGATGTCACTATGAGTCTTGACAACGTGGTGGCCTTGGCCGCCATCGCGCAAAACAGTATTTTCTTCCTGATGCTGGGGCTCGCACTGAGCGTGCCGCTGTTAATGTATGGCAGCCTGTTCGTAACAAGCCTGTTAAAACGGTACCCGATTTTGATTCCTGCTGGAGGGGCATTCCTGGGCTGGATTGCAGGTGACATTGGCATGTCTGATCCTTTGATTGCTGATTGGATCAATGCACAGTTGCCTGGTCTGACGGTTGCCGTGCCACTGGCGTGCGCTATTTTCGTTTTATTGGAAAGCAAAATCATCCGGCAAAATATGCAACTCTTTCCAAAGCCCAAACAGTTAGTCCGCCGAGCACTGTCTCAATCGCCCAGCAAGACATTGGGGCCCCTGACGCAAGTACCTTCCTCGGTGTCCGTGTGCATTCCTGAAGCGGTCATCAATGAGGTGGCTGCGATGGAAACGGCGAGACCCTCAACCAATATGCCGACCGACGAGAAAAGTGCTTTCCCTTCTGTTTTTCCGAAAAAATGGGCTCTTTATTCTTTAATTGCGCTACTGGCACTTCCCGTGCCGTTCGCCATCGGTGCAATTATTTATAAAAGTATTGTCAATAAAGGATTGATGCCGGCGCCCACCCAACTGGTTCGCTATGAGTGCCCGGGTGCGCAAGGATCGTTCTACTTCTTTTTTAGGCATGGCATTGAGAAAGTTCAAATCCAATCCAGTTCAGGAACGCTCGAAGGCAACGCCCACTTTGGGAAAATTGTCTGGAAAAATTTCTCTGGAGACACCGCCTTGCTCGGGTTCACTCCACCCCAGGAAATCACCTGGGATGACGCGAAATCCGTTCGACTTAATGGCGGCAGTTTTTTGCAAATAAGTTGCACCAAGAAACCTGAGAAAACGTCTGCTCCATAAACGGCTGCGGCTTTCGACTTCATAGAACTATTATTTGATCCAGGGGATTCAACTTGACAACATCATGCACGCGCGGTCTGGACATTGGCTTTGCATCGTTGGACTACTTGCAAATTGGGATTCTGGGTGTATTTCAGGGCATCACAGAACTATTGCCGATTTCTTCAACCGCGCATATGCGCATCATCCCTGCTGTGTTGGGCTGGACTGACCCGGGGTCAGCGTTTTCTGCAGCGATGCAACTGGCAGCTTTGGCTGCTGTCTTAAGTTACTTTTGGCGTGATGTCCGTAAGGTGTTGAATGGCAGTACAGCTGCTATTCGTCAACGCAATTTCCAGGATCCATCCTTTCGACTTGCTATTGGTATCCTTGTTGCGACCTTGCCAATTGGGCTTGCAGGTATGGCTCTGTCATCATTGCTGAATTCCTGCAATTCCCCCTTGCGAGGTCTGATGGTCATCGGTTTTTCATCCATCGTTATGGCGATTTTGATGGGCATCTCTGAGCTGACTTGCACTCATCAACGACGCGTTGAAGATATGCGATTACGCGATGCCTTGATCGTTGGCCTGGCCCAAGTTGGCGCACTCATTCCGGGTGTCTCACGTTCTGGTTCGACTTTGACGGGTGCCTTGTTTTTAAATTTTAGACGTGAAGAGGCTGCGCAATTCTCGTTTTTGATTGGTCTGCCCGCGATCGCCTTGGCTGGCTTGAAAGAACTCTGGGTGCTTTACCATGCAAGTATTTCACCGGCTGCATGGTCGCATTTGTTGTTTGGTCTGTTAGTTGCCAGCGTTTCTGCATTTGCCGCCATCTGGGGTTTGATGAAGTTTCTGGAGCGGTTTTCCACTTGGCCGTTTGTCGCCTACCGCGCATCGCTGGGGGTATTCCTGATTGTCGCTGTAAGTGTCGGCTGGTTAAATTAGTAACCATTGGCTAGAAGCGTTCGTGGTGGAACGGCTACCGCTATTACTCAGGCTTATTCTGTTTTATAAGCCTCTATGGGGACATTGATCTTGATTTCATCACTGATAGCCGGGATGAAACTCAACATTCCAAATTCAGAACGTTTCACGGTTGCTGTGATGTTGCCTGCACACATCAACTTTTGGATCATTGGATTGACTGCGCATTTGAAGTGGTTAACCCAAACTGTCACTGGTTTGGTTATTCCCAAAAGCGTATGTTTCCCCGCTGCTGCAACTACATTTTTTTCATCGTCAAAAAACAGTTCATCAGACACAAATCTTATTTTTGGAAATTTCACGACCTCGAACAAATGGTATCCAGGTGAGTTGGATGTTGCAGTCCCGAAGCCCATGTTCAAAGAATCAGTTTCAACGTTGTAAGTGACACTACCAACCTTTGCATCGCGATCAAGCGTAATGGTTCCTTGTACCTTGTCAAAACGTCCGGTTTGTGTCGTCAATCCAAGATGTTTAAATTCAAACACCGGAATGCAATGGGCGGGATCCATCGCATAGTTATCCAGAGCATGTGCCGGCACGACCCAAGCCATCACCAGGGTGAATGTACCGAAAAGTTGTTTCACTTGATCGCCGACGGTGAGGAGCAGTTACCCTAGCGGGGGATAATCGATCAGTAGCTTTTAGTTCTTGTACGCTTCGACCGGAACACTTATTTTGATCTCGTCACTCACGGCTGGGATGTACTTGACCATACCAAATTCGGAGCGTTTGATGGTCGTCGTGATGTCCGCCGCACACATCGGCTTGTTGTTCAAGGGATTGTTTGCGCAATTAAACCGGTTAATCATCAGTTTGATCGGTTTTGACACGCCGAGCAGTGTGAACTGGCCTTCAGCGGCGACCACTTTGTTACCTTCAAAAATAAGCTTGTCTGACTTAAAAGTCATCGTTGGAAATTGCTCAACATTGAACAGTCCAGCACTGCTGACATGCATTGTCCAGGCACGCGAACCCATATCAAGTGTATTTGTGAAGACAGTAAATTCGACGATGCCTTTCTTGGCTGCAAAGTCTAGTACCACCTGGCCTTCCGTCTTGTCGAAGCGACCGCGTTGTGTCGTGAATCCGAGGTGTTCCACCTCAAAGGCCGGCACGGTGTACTCGGGATCAATGGTGTAGGTGTCTGCCGCAAATGCAGGCATCGTCAATGTCAGCGCAATCCCACAAGCTACGAAGTATTTGTTCATGGCAGTTCCAGTAATCAAGGTTAATCGGTGCTGGCTTAATCCGGAAAAGCCTGTAGGTAGGCGGCGATGGCCTCCTTGTTTTCACTGGTTAGCGGGTGTACCACTGCGTCCATTGGCGTACCTGGGCGTCCTTGTGTATTTTGGAACACATCAAGTTGCCTCAAGATGTAATTGGAATGTTGAAAAGCTAACCGTGGAAAGGCTTCTATGCCTTGACCCTTGGGGCCATGACAAGCTACGCATGCAATGACGTTCTCAGCAGGCACCCCGTTTTCGAAAATCTCTTTACCCGCCGCCAGTAATTTTGGATCTACGTCGCGTGATGAAACCCGGTGTGGCTCCTGTTTTGAATAATATGCGCCCAACCCGGTTATCTGTTCTTCAGTCATGTGGCGACTCAAGCCCCACATGTATTCCGAGCCTGGTGGGTCCAGGCGCTGATGGCTTCGAAAGTTCGTCAACTGGCTGACAATATAAGCGGGTTGCTGTCCCGCAAGACGAGGGAAAGCGGGCGATATCGAATTGCCGTCTACCCCATGACAGTTCGAGCAAACTTGCTCGGCCAGCGTCTTAGCCGAGACACGAGGATCGCCCAAGCTACGCGAATGCTCAATATTTGAGCACCCGGCGCCGAGAAGGGCTAAAGATAATGACAAAGTAATGGGACTGAATTTCATATTGAATCTCCAACGCGCTGACTCAATTAGAGTCGTTATTTCAGGTTACAAAAGCGAATAAACAAGATTTACAATCAATATGCAAACCACGCGTAGAGGAATAGAGTGTTGTTGTCGCTGGCATTGCGACCAGCTCCGTCATAGTTGTCAGTAGCGCCTTGGTATTTGTTATAGGCTGTGTACTGAGCACCGACTCGGATATTCTGTTTGGGAATCCAGAATGCTTCAAACGTCATGCCATTGGTTGAGGGGTCCGTTGTCTGAATCACACTTGTCGATCCAGTGGAATTAAAGTATGCCAAACTGCCGCCATACTTGGCGTGGTAAACATAGGATACCTTGGCGCGCGACATATACGTTGTGTCAGTAAGCCCCGCATCGCCTGCTGCAGCGCTGATCGCATTTTCCGAATACGCAGTCTCTTGTCGCATATACGCTAACTGAGCCGTGATTGTGTGTGGGTCGAGAATGTACTGGTATTGGGCATCGACACCGGTATTGCGATATTGCCCAAGGTTGGCCGGGTCGGACACATCTGTGCCGGCGTCGAACACATGCGCAATCATTCCCGAAGTGCCCACCATCAAATTATGTGGTCCCCATTCATGCGAGAGTGCCAACCGCCAGTAGGGATTATTATTTCCATTGAGTTTTGTCTTGCTAGCATCGTCAATTCCAGCGCTCATGAAGGAAAAGGCTTGGTCAGCCGTTCGGTAACTACCAAGTTCAGCGTAGACGGTCTGGTTCCAGAACAGGTAAGCGCTGAGACCAGCAATATTGCCACCGGCACCAAAACCTGGGTAAGGTGTGGTCGGATCTGTAAATGAATGACTAGACAGACTTGCGGCTGGAACATAAGACATCCAGGCAGCTGCACTATTCCAAGGATCAGAAACAGAAGGGTTGTTGTTTAAACTAAGCCCATAGATCCAGTCCTGCTTGCCCGTGATGATGCGGTTGGCAAAACGAACATCAATATTGTCGGCATTTGAATGGCCTGAAAATGAGCCGTCACCGTTATCGACTGCAAAATTGTCATAAGTGACTTGCGCAAAGGCACCGATGTTATCGGTAATTTTACCGGCCAAAAATAGGCTACCGGTGGCAAAAACCACTTCCCCGTTTTTGGCAGTTCCATCCGGTGGATTTGAAATACTGGCGGAGTTAACTACACCCATCACAGAAAGAGGAAGCGTGCGTTCCCCGATGGTGTAGCCCGTCATCTTGAACATTCTCCCGTAGGGCGTGAGTTCAGGAAATTGCCCACCTGCATGGCAGGCCACGCAGTTCTGACCAGTCTGGCGTGCAAAGGATGGCAGTGCTTGCGCGTCTTGTGGGAACACTATTGCACCAATGGCCAAAACCCCAAAGAACCATGTCACGACCTTGATTAAATTACCATGAAAATATTTCGAGATTAATAACATAGTGACTTCCTAGT
>NZ_JBAWYV010000066.1:0-17886 GCF_037143375.1 Rhodoferax sp.
TGGCCTCGCTCCTCGCGCTACTGGCGGTGTTGACGCTGGTGATCAAGTCGGTGGTCGAGTGGCAGTTTGAGCGCGATCAGAAAGCGGCGGCCGAGTTGTCGCCCGAACGAGTCGTAGTCTGATTCCACATCCAGATCAATACGATATGTCGTTGCTTCGCCTTGCCGTGCTAAAGCACTGTCTGCGGCTTTGCGCCTAATCTCCTATCGATCTGGAAGCGGAATAAATCAAAAGTTAATTGAGAAAATTATGAGCATAGAAATCCGCAACATCAGCAAAGACTTTGGTACGTTCCAGGCCCTGAAGGACGTCTCGCTGGACATTAATTCCGGCGAACTCGTGGCCTTGTTAGGACCTTCCGGCTGCGGCAAAACAACCCTGCTGCGCATCATCGCCGGTTTGGAAACTGCGGACGCCGGCAGCATTCTGTTCAGCGGCGAAGACACCACCGACGTCCATGTGCGTGAACGCAACGTCGGCTTTGTGTTCCAGCATTACGCCTTGTTTCGCCACATGAGTGTGTTTGACAACGTGGCTTTTGGTCTGCGCATGAAGCCACGCGCCACGCGCCCGTCTGAATCGGTGATCAAACAAAAAGTGCATGAACTGCTGGGTCTGGTGCAACTGGACTGGCTGTCGGACCGCTACCCGGCGCAACTCTCCGGGGGTCAACGCCAACGCATTGCGCTGGCACGGGCGCTGGCTGTCGAGCCCAAGGTGTTGCTGCTGGATGAGCCTTTTGGGGCGCTTGATGCCAAGGTGCGCAAGGAATTGCGTCGCTGGTTGCGCCGTCTGCATGACGACTTGCATGTCACCAGTATTTTTGTGACCCACGATCAGGAAGAAGCGCTGGAAGTGTCCGACCGCGTGGTGCTGATGAACAGCGGCAAGGTCGAGCAAATTGGGTCACCACAAGACGTCTGGGACCACCCGGCCAGCCCGTTTGTCTATGGCTTTTTGGGTGACGTGAATCTGTTTCATGGCCGTGCCCACGAAGGTGAAATGCTCATCGGTGAAGAGCACCAAGGTCTGCGTCTGGCGACACCGGAGCACAGCTTGGCGCAGGATGCCAAAGCCTTTGCTTATGTGCGTCCGCACGATCTAGAGGTGCAGCGCTTCACGCCAGGTTTGAATAAAACCGACCAGCCGCGCGGCATCGTCGCCAAGCTGACGCGTGCCATTGTGGTGGGGCCCATCGCACGCCTTGAACTGCTGCCGCTGGACGCGATCGCTGCGGGCGGCGGCGAGATCATCGAAGCCCATATTCCGGCGCAACTCTTCAACGAGTTGGACCTGAAAACCAACGAGACATTGGTGCTGACGCCGCGCAAGGCGCGGGTTTTTGTGGCGTAGAACGGGAGGCGGCTCTAATCCGCCAGGTTGTCTGCCACCAGTTCCAGCAGACTTTCTGTGGCTTGGTCCCAGTGGGCTTGTTTGGCGCCCATTTCCAGCGTGATGCGGCACTGGCCGCAACTGGTCACAAAGTGTTTGGCCCCGGTGGCTTCTACTTGCTGCTGTTTCATGGCGAATACTTTTTGACGCAAGGGTGCCGCCCGTACGTTGGACACCACGCCGCCACCGCCGCCACAGCAAAACCCGGTCACGCCGTGGTCCTTGAGTTCGATCAACTCGAAGCCCAGGGCAGCCAGCACACGGCGCGCCGCCGCTTCCAGCCCACCCCGGCGTACGATCTGGCACGGGTCATGAAAAGTCGCGGTGGCCCCAATGGGTTTGACGCGAAGTTGCCCATTGGCCAGGATCTCGTCCAAAAACTCGGTCATGTGGATGATGCGAACCGGAAGTTCGGCGCCATACCATTTGGCCGCTTCCCAACGTGCTGCGCCATAAGCATGGCCGCATTCAGGCAGCAGGATGGTTTTGGCGCCAATCTTGATGGCGGTGTCGATGAGCGCGCGCGTGAGTCGCTCCTGCAGTTCCAGATCGCCGTTGTTGAAGCCGATGTTGGCGGCATCAAAGCCGCTCTGGTGCATAGTCCATTTGGCGCCGATGCGGTTGAGAATCTTGGCGCAATCGGCCAGCGCCTTGGTGTGGTCGCCCAATTCGGCGGGGGCGGCCGTGACGAGAATGTCGGCTACCGCCAGATCGCAGGGAATGTGGACGCCATGCTCGTGGCCCACTTCGGCCAGGATGTCGGGCAGGTCTTCGCCGGGTGTGGCCGTGCTGCCCCACAGGCGGGCGGTGCGGTCCATCAGCGCCAAACGCTCCGGCACCAGTCCAGCCTTGAACATGCCGTGGCGGGCTTCTTTGACCAGCTCAGCAATGTCAATGCCCATGGGGCAGGCCAGGGTGCAGCGACCACACATAGTGCAGGAGTCGTAGAGCAACTCCTGCCAGTTTTGCAAGTCGGCAATGCTGGGTTTCTTGACCAGACCAAGGGCGCGCACCAAAGGCGCAAATGGACTGGCTTCGCGAAAATAGGCGCGGCGAAAGGGCTCGAGTTTGTAAATAGGCGTGTATTTGGCATCGCCCGTGGACAGGTGAAAGTGGCAAGCCTGGGCACACAGGCCGCAGTGCACGCAGGAATCCATGTGCAGCGACGCGGTGCGGCCGAACTCGGTGGCAAAACTGCGCAGGGCGGCATCAACGCGGACCTCATCAGTTTGCTCGCCTTGCTGGTCAAACGTAGGCTTGGGCGTGTTGAGGGCCGTCATAGCTTGACTCCCCGGTGGCCCAGGCGGATGCCGGTCGCGCCGCGTGAGAAGGCGAATAAAAAGGCATGCATCAACTTGCCAAACGGAAACCAGACCAGCAGCAACTCCAGCGTAAAGAGGTGCAGGGCCACGGGGCCGGGGTAAATCACGTGGTTGCGTGCCAGGATGAGGGCCGAGGCCTCCCCCACCACCGCCATGCCGGTGATCATGGGCAGGAAGGTGAGCAACCAGCTGATGTGGTCATCGGTATTCGAAATTTTCTTGCGTACCGGGTGGGTCAGGCGCAGGCCCATTGCCAGCAACAGCGTGACGATGGTGGCACCTGCCGCCAGGTACATCACCAAGTCGGGCAAGGCGGGCCAGGACAAACCAGTGATGCGCCGGATAAAAGCGATGTGCGGCGCGTAGCCAAAAAAAACCAGCGCCAGACCGATATGAAAAACGTAACCATTGACGGTGGTGACGAGTGCTATCTGTCCGAATTCCTTACGCGGCCACATGCCACGAACAATCATTCGCCAGGCATTGGCGAGGGGCGAGGGTGCCCCCTCTCGCGGCGGTGAAAGATCGCGCATGCGCGGCCTTTGCAGCACAGCGAGCAGACGCCAAAGGGTGCCAAGAATAAATACACCCAGTGCAAAAAACAACGCTGGGCCGCGGGCAAATTCCAGAAAATCCATGAAGAATTCCTCCCTGGTTGCCCCTTGATTTCAGGTCGCTGTAACGGCCATGGCCGGGGTAAACCACGCTAACGAGTCATGTAGTTTGACGACCTCGCCGATGATCGTCAAGCAAGGTGATTTCAACCCGGCTTGCTTCACGCGTTCCGGCATCGTGGCGAGCGTGCCGGTCACGACGCGCTGGGTGCTGAGGCTGCCGTCTTGCACCACGGCAATGGGCAAAGCTGGGTCGGCACCGTGCGCCATCATCTGGTGGCAAATCTCGGGCAAGCCCCCCAAGCCCATGTAGATCACCACCGTCTGGTGCAGACGAACCAGGCTGGGCCAATCCAGGTCAGCGGTGCCATCTTTCAGGTGACCTGTGACAAACAGGCAACTTTGCGCGTAATCGCGGTGCGTGAGGGGAATGCCGGCGTAGCTCGACACGCCCGAGGCAGCGGTCACGCCCGGCACCACCTCAAAGGCCACGCCGTGCGCAGCCAGGGTTTGCAGTTCTTCGCCACCCCGCCCGAAGATGAAAGGGTCGCCGCCCTTGAGGCGCACCACTTGCTTGCCTTCTTGCGCCAGTTTGACGAGCAGGGCGTTGATTTGCTCCTGGCGCAGGGTGTGTTCGTTGCGGCGTTTGCCGGCATAGATTCGCTCGGCCTCGGGTGGGACAAAGTCCAGCACGTCCTTCGACACCAGGTTGTCATACACCACCACATCAGCTTGGCGCAGCAACCGCACCGCGCGCAGCGTCATGAGTTCTGCGTCGCCGGGGCCGGCACCTACCAGGTAGACGCAGCCGGTGCGAGGAAATGGGGGTTTCACATCGGCTTTCAATGGGACCGCCCTTTGCTGCCGCAGCCGCCACCACCGCAGCCTCCGCTGCCACAGCCGCCACCGCCAGAGGCCCCAGGCTCGGTAGCACAGGATGATGAGGCGGCATCCATGAAAATAAAGTTGAATTCGCCGGGGTTGAGTTCCACATAGTCCAACACGGTGTCGGCCAGTAGCACCTGCGAGTCATCGGCTATGACGACAGCGATGCCATCCAGGTCGAGCTTCATGTCTTCATCTTTGGGGTCGTCAAAGCCCATGCCGAATTCCATGGTGCCGTCAGGTCCGATCCGGGCGGCGATGCGCAAGGCCATTTCCTGAGCACCCGAGTCGTTCGCGGTGACGTGAATTTGCCGGGCAGCGGCGGGGGTTAATGCAAACATAAAGTGCTCCTGTGTTCTGTGGGGTTGGGTTAATGTTCGCCCTTGGTCTTCAATAGACCCGCCAGGCGGTTGCCTTGTTTTTGAGGACCACCGATAGGAAAAAGCTCATGCAGGTGGTGGTTGTTGCCAAGCTCAGGTCCCCACGCTTTGGCGAAATGCCAAATCATGGCGCGCACTTGGGCTTGCACCCGGTGCTCCTCAAAATAGGCGCGTAAATAGGCAATGACCTGCCAATGCGCTTCGGTCAATTCCAGGTACTCGGATTGGGCCTGGGCCAATGCAAATTCTTCAGACCACTCGTCAATGTTTCTCAGGTAGCCCTCGGTATCGGTGGCAATCGGTTTGCCGTTGACCTGCACCGTTCTAACGCTGGGTTGAGCTTGTGATTGCTTGGCGCTGCACTGAGCCCGCACAAAGTTCACAAACTGCGGCGCCCAATCAGAACCCGCACCACTGCGCAGATGGGCATAGGAGGCAAGCACCTGGCGGTAAACGACGCCGTCGTGCTGGCCGTCCACACCGTGGCCCCGTTTCACACGGTAGGCAAACTTCAGATCAGGGTCCACATTTTCCAGGCTGGAGTAGTGAAACTCATGCCCACGCAGCACTTGTTTTTTTTCTTGGCCGGACGACATCCAGGTCGCATCAGCGGTGGTTTCCAGCGCCACATAGCCACGACCCACTGGGCGCTCGTGCATCAGCACATCGGCGGGCAGGGCGCCCACCATGTCGTATTCTTCGTCTTTCCAGCGCAGTTTGCGCGCGAGGTACATCAGGCCCCCGCACTCGGCATACACCGGCAGGTCGGCTTCGATGGCTGCTTTGATGCTGCTGCGCATCGAGGTGTTGGCTTGTAACTCGGGCATGAACATTTCAGGAAAGCCGCCGCCGATAAACAGGCCGTCTATTGCTGGCAGGCAGGGGTCATTCAAGGTGTCAAACGGAACGATTTCGGCCCCGGCTTGCTCAAGTGCCAGCAGGTCGTCGGGGTAGTAAAAGCCAAACGCCTTGTCACGTGCCAAGCCGATGCGAACGCGGGGTAGTTCTGGTGCTTGAATGCTTGGTGTAGGGGTCGTTGTGGTCTTTGGATGTGGTGCAGAAATTTGCGCAATCTGCACGATGCGCGACAAGTCAACCTGCGATGCAATCAGATCGCCCATGGCGCGCACGCGCTGGGCAGCGTCGTCGAGCTCATGGTTGGGCATCAGCCCCAAATGGCGCTCCACCACGGCCAGTCGCGGGTCGTGGGCGATGGCGCCCAACACCTGCACATCGGTGTAGTGCTCAATGACAGCGCGCAATTTTGATTCGTGGCGGGCACCGCCCAACTGGTTCAGGATGACGCCAGCGATGCGGATTCGCGCATCAAACGCCTGGTAACCCAGGATCAACGGCGCAATGCCACGCGTCATGCCACGGGCGTCCAGCACCAGCACCACCGGGAGTTCGAGTAAATGCGCCAGTGCTGCATTGCTGTTGCTGCCGTCGAGTGCCAGGCCGTCGTAGAGCCCCTTGTTGCCTTCCACGATGCTGATGTCAGCGCCAACCGAGTGGCGCGTGAAGCAGTCGTTGATCTGCTCAGGCGTCATCAGGTAAGGATCGAGGTTGAAACAGGCGCGTCCGCTGGCCTGGCCCAGCCACATCGGGTCAATATAGTCAGGCCCTTTTTTAAAGGGCTGAACCCTCAAGCCTTGCGCCGTCAATGCGGCGCACAAGCCGACGGTGACTGTCGTCTTACCGGAGGATTTGTGGGCAGCAGAAATCAGCAATTTGTTCATGATCAGGATTTGTGAACAATATAGTCATCAGGGGGCATGTAGTTCAAGACACGGATGCCAATAATGGTGAGCAGGAACGCAACGCCGATACCACCCACACCCAGTAACAACTCCGGCAGTGAGGGTGCATAGTGCGCAATCTGGCCGTCAGCAAAGGTGCTGGTGGCCACGTAGCCCGGGAATATCTCAAGGGGGAAAGACTGGCCTCCTATGATGAAGACGAACAGCCAACACAGTGCGCCACCAATCACCAGCACCGATGCAAATGCGGTTGATCGCTCCCCGATGAGGGCCGGATGAAACAGCAATACCAAGGGGATCACTGTCCCAAAAATGACATAGCCCAGCCAAAACAGCAGCGGGAAAATGCCACCATTCAGCAAAATGAAGGTTTCAAACCCGACTTGTCGGGCATAGTACAAATTGGTCAGGTGATAGACCGCAACAAGATACAGCGCCGCAGCAATGAAAACACCCAGCAGGCGCGCCATACGGCGTTCAATGTGAGGTGTCAAATGACGGTTGGTCCAGGCAAACATGGAAGACTGCGTCAGTAAAAATACCGCCAAGCCCCAACCGAATGAGAGAACAATGAAGAGGGGTGCCAATAAGGCAGACTGGTAAGCCTGGCGTGCCACCAGGAAGGCAAAGATGGACCCGGTGCCGGTGGTCAGGATAAAACGCCACACCAGCGCCGCCAGTCCAACCGTCTTGGAAAAGTGGTTGAAGCGTCGCTCAAGCATCGTAAAAAGATACACGGCAACAATGCCCACCATGCCCGAGTACAACACCACGTTCCATGCGAACACCGATGTGGGGTTGAAATTGGTTGCCGCCACAATCACCCGGTCCGGGCGCCCCAGATCAAGCATCAGTACCATCAGGCCGCCCATGAGCAAGGCGATGCTCAACAGTCCCGACAAAGGCGCACGCGGCTTGTAGTCTGTTTGGCCAAACACCGAGCCGATGGACGCCACATTGAGAACACCGGAGGCCGCCACGATCATGAAGATGGCAAATACATGGGGTATCCCCCACACCACCTGGTTGTTCATGCCGGTCACCACGTGTCCATGCAATTCCATATAGTGTGCTGCACCCAGTCCTATGGCGCTGACAAGGCCGCCCAACAGGGCAAGCAGCCAGAAATTTCGTGTCTCTGTAGGAGATTTCATGCTCTATATCCCGTGGTAACGAATGCTGGGATCTACCTTGAGATCAGCACGCAGTTGGGTGGACTGGATGTCACGAATACGCTTGGAAATCGCGCTGTTGTAGTCGTTCAGGTCGCCAAATTCCATGGCGCCGTGACCTGCGGCTGAGCAAGCGCTGACGCAGGCCGGCGACTCGCCCCGGTCCACTTTGTGGACGCACAAGGTGCAAGATTCGACGGTACCCTTGCCGCGTGGTGCGTCGGGTTTTTGGTTGTCAATGGGTTCATGCACAAAGGAGCGCGCCTTGTAAGGGCAAGCCATCATGCAATAACGGCAGCCAATGCACAGGTGTTTGTCCACCAGCACGATGCCGTCGACCCGTTTGAAGGAAGCCCCCGTGGGACACACGTCAACGCACGGAGGCTCCGCGCAGTGCTGGCACATCACCGGCAGCGATTGGATTTTGCCGGTGTGTATTTCCTTGATTTCGATCTTGCGAATCCACTGGGTATCCGTGCTCTTGGTGCCGCCCGACAAGCCATTTTCAGTGTTGCAGGCTTTGACACAATCGGTGCAACCCGGGGTGCATTTGGTCGTGTCGATCAACATACCCCAGCGCACTTTCGGGTTGGCACCAGGTGTGGACTTGTCGATGGTTGCTGCCTGGGCGATTTCGATCAGCCGTATACCGGGCGCCAGCATGACGCCGACCAATCCGGCTGCGGCGACACCCAGAAAACCGCGCCTGGCTGCAACGCGGGCCGACTCTTTTTGAGAATCAAGGGGTTTGGGATCGCTCATGGCTTGACCTGTGGCTTGTTGGAATGGCACTCAAAGCAGTCGATGCTGACCGCTGCATAGGAATGACAGCTCGTACAAAAATTGGTTTCTGAAGCGGTCACACTGTTGGTCGTTTTACTGGCGTGGCAGGCGATGCAGTCTTTCAGCGCGTAAGGCGCATTGCGTACGCCCGTATGCACCGTCGCGTCGCGCTGGTGCCTGAGCAGTTTCATGTGGTTGCGCCGCATGAAGGCCGGGTCTTCCACACAGGTGCCACCCCGGGCCGTCTCGATCACCGGTTGTGGCACTCGCCCCGCCGCAGCGGGTGCGGGGGTGCTGTCAGCCACCGCTGTAAGACTGAGCGCCAGCAGCAAGCCCATGCCGATAACCTGGCGGACCGTAGCGAATGTCATGGCAGAAAACCGTCGCATCAGACTAGTCTCCCAGACCCATCTGGATGTAGCCAGTGGGGCATACATCAGCACAGATATGACAGCCAATGCACTTGGCGTAATCAGTGTCTACATAGCGCCCGATGGTGGCTTTGGCCTTGGGCACTTTAAATACCGCCACCTGCGGGCAATACACCACGCAGTTGTCGCACTCAAAACACTGGCCGCAACTCATGCAGCGCTTGGCTTCGGCGATAGCTTGCGCTTGCAGCAACGGTTGCAGGCGTTCCTCGAAATTGTCCAGCGCCTGCTCGGCCGTGAGCGACACAATGCCGCGCCGGTTGCGCGCCACAAACGGAAAGTGACCGAGGAACAATTCCTTGTGCGAGATCACATAGCGGTCCGAGCGGTTGTCAAAGTTGTGGATCGCGGCCGTGCTCTTGTCGGTGCCGCGAATGGGCTCGTGCACTTCACTGAAGGCCAGGCCTTTTTCCAGCATCTTGCGTTTCATATCGAAGGCATGAACATCGATCTTGGGACGTTTCTCCAGCGCTTCGCTGTGCAGGAATCGGTCAATGCCATCGGCGGCAATGGCGCCGTGGCCAATCGCGGTGGTCAACAAATGGGGTCGCACCACGTCGCCGCCAACAAAGAAGCCGGGCTGCCCTTGCACCTGGTAGTTCTTGTCGTTGTTGATGGCGCCTTTGCCATTGTTGAATTCTTCCAGCCCGGTGAAATCCACTGCCTGGCCAATGGCTGAGACGATCAGGTCAGCCGGGATGTCTTCCTCGGTGCCTTCGATGTTTTTGATCTCCAGGCGTCCGCCGACGATTTTGGCCTCGCAGCGCATGATGCGCAGGGCAATGGCACGACCATCATCACCCAGAATCACCGCGACCGGAGCCATGCCGCCCCGGATGGAAATTCCTTCCGACAAGGCGTGTTCCACCTCGTGTTTGGTGGCCTGCATTTTGTCGATGGCAAAAATGGTGGTCAAGGTCACTTCAGCGCCTTGGCGGGCCGAAGCCTCTGCCACATCGTGTGCCACATGGCCGGCAATGGCGTGCTCCGGGCGGTCCGACTCGTGCACCTTGTCAATGTGGCCAAGGCGGCGTGCCACCGTGGCGACGTCGATTGACGTGTCGCCGCCGCCGACCACCACCACGCGCTTGCCGACATGGCGCAGGCGACCGTCGTTGAACGCCTTGAGGAATGAGGTGGCCGTGACGCAGTTGGGGGCGTCGGCGCCTGCCACGGGCAGGGCGCGACCGGCCTGGGCACCCAGGCCCAGAAACACGGCATCAAACTCGGCGCGAATTTGCGCCATGCTGATGTCGGTGCCAATGCGGCAGTTCATGCGGGTTTTGACGCCCAGGTCCAGAATGCGCTGGATTTCGGCGTCCAGCACATCACGCGGGGTTCTAAAGCCGGGGATGCCGTAGCGCATCATGCCGCCCAATTCGGCGCGCTCGTCAAACAATGTCACGTCGTGGCCCTTGAGTGCCAACTGGTAGGCCGTCGACAAGCCGGCGGGGCCGCCGCCGATGACGGCCACGGTCTTGCCGGTCACGGTGGTGGGCTTGGGGTAGGCCAGCTTGTTGGCAATGGCGTAGTCGCCCAAAAAATGCTCTACCGAATTGATGCCGACAAAATCTTCAAGTTGGTTGCGGTTGCAGCCCGACTCACAAGGCGCCGGGCACACGCGCCCCATGACCGAGGGAAATGGGTTGGCTTCGGTCAGGCGGCGAAAGGCATATTCTTGCCACACCATGCCGGCCGGCGGTTTCTCGATGCCACGCACGATATTGAGGTAACCACGGATGTCTTCACCTGCGGGGCAACTGCCCTGGCAAGGCGGTGTGCTCTGAATGTAGGTCGGGCACTTGTGCGAGTGACCGGCATCAAAGATTTCTTTTTGCCAGGTGCTGTACTTGGTTTCGCCATCTTTGTAGCGGCGAAAGCTTAAGGGCTTGACGGCAAGGGTGTCTAAGGGTGCGGACATGTTGGAGTCTCCTAGTATTGATGAGGTTGCCAGCGAGGGATGCGGACGTAAGCTATTTGTCGCCCAGGCGAATCGCCTTGCTGACCAGTTGATGCACACCGCCCACCATGCTCATGTTGAAGCCGTAGTAGGGCAATACCTTGGTAAATTGCGCTTTGCAAATGGCGCAGATCGTGGCCATGAAGTTGACGTTGTGGTCGTCCACCACATTCTTCAAGGCTTCCATGCGGGGCATTGCCCCTTTGACGCGCAACTCCAGCAAGTCGTCGGTCAGCAAACCGCCGCCGCCACCACAACAGAAGGTGCCCTCATGAATGGTGTCGGGTGCCATGTCATGAAAATGGTTGGCTACCGACGTGATGATGCGACGAGGAATTAAGAACTGCCCGCCTGGCATATTGCCCATGCGCGAGGCCCGGGCCACGTTGCAGGAGTCATGAAAGGTGATGATGCGGTGGTCGTTGGCTTCCTTGTCGAAACTGATCGCTTTGCGTTGAATCAGATCGTCGGTGAACTCGCAGATGTGCTGCGGGATCGGGTAGCGTTGATCGAGGTAATTAAAGGGGCCGATCAAGGTGTTCCAGAAACTGTAGGCCACCCGCCAGGCATGACCGCACTCACCGACCACGATGCGCCGCACGCCCAGTTCAATCGCGGCTTCGCGCACCCGCAGCGAAATATTGCGCATCTGTTCGTAGTTGCCAATGAACATGCCAAAGTTGCCAGCCTCGGAAGCGTGAGAACTCAGCGTCCAGCTGATGCCGGCGGCATGAAATACCTTGGCATAACCAATCAGGCTTTCCACGTGCGGCTCGGAAAAGAAATCGGCCGAAGGCGTGATCAGCAAGACCTCAGCGCCTTTCACATCGAGCGGAAACTTGATGTCCAGCCCGGTCTCGTCCTTGGTGTCTTCTTCCAGGCCTTCCAGGGTGTTGACCAGCGCCGGGCCGGGAATACCCAGGTTGTTGCCGATGCGGTGCACCTTGCCAATGATTTCGTTGGAATACTTTTGACCCATGCCGATCGAGGCCATGATCTCGCGGGCCGCCATGGTGACCTCGGCGGTGTCAATGCCATAGGGGCAGAACACCGAGCAGCGGCGGCATTCGGAACACTGGTTGAAGTAGCTGTACCACTCGTCGAGCACTTCACGCGTCAGGTCGACCGCACCAACGAGTTTCGGGAAGTTTTTACCGGCAAAGGTGAAGTAGCGACGGTAGACCTTGCGCATCAAATCCTGACGTGCTACCGGCATGTTCTTGGGGTCGCCGGTGCCCAGAAAATAATGGCATTTGTCAGAGCAGGCCCCGCAATGCACGCAGGCATCCATGTAGACCTGCAGCGAGCGGTATTTGCCCAGCATTTCGCCCATTTTGGCGATGGCTTTTTCCTGCCAGTCATCCACCAGCGCTTCGGGGAAACCGAGCGCTTTTTGAATCGGCCCGCTCGCCACAAAAGGCTTCAGGTGCGACATGCTCCCGACCTGCACCAGCGGAATGACCGGGTAGCTCTTGAGCTTGGGGGTTTCGAAAGCTGCTGTTGCCATGGTGTGTAGGGTGCTTAAGGTTGTTTGTCCAGCGCGGCAGCCCAGGCCGAGATATGCCGCACCTCGCGCGGGTTATCCGCCTGGTTGCGGGTGGGGCTGAAGAACAGACCGGGTGCATGCAGCAGTTTGCTGATGGGGAAAATGATTATGAGCAAAGCCACCAGCGCCAGGTGCACCAGCAGCACCGGGTCTGATGGCAGTGGCTGCCAGCTGAGCCGCATCAAACCCAGCATAAAAGTCTTCACGGCCACGATGTCGGTGTGGGCGACAAAACGCATGGCCAAACCAGTCATGCCAATGGCGATGAGCAGGGCCAGCATCAAATGATCTGAAGGGGTTGAGATGTAGCGCACGCGGTCAACCCACCAGCGGCGTGCCCACAAGCCCCCCAGCGCAGCCACCATGACGATGCCGGCATAGGTGCCAAAAGGTTGCACCAGCACTATGGGAAACCACACGGGTTCCTGAAAGTAGCGCAGGTGGCGCAGCACCACAAGGAGCAGCGTGACATGAAAGGCCCAGCCGAAGAGCCAGGTCCATTTGCTGGCCTTGAACAGGCTCTCGAAAAGCACCACCTCGCGGGCCATGCGCAAGCGCACGCCGCCCATCGTGGTAGGGGCCGGGGTGGTGGGGATTTTTAACGGCGCCGGGGTTTTGGCATAGCTGCGAATCTTACGCGTCAGTCCGATGACGAACACCGCCGTGGCGACGTAAAAAAGAACCGAGTAGAAGATGGTGAGCAGTGACATGTCCCGGCCCGGTAATTGTTAGATACAGCCGGTTGGCTTGGGCAGGCCGGCGATCTTGCACGCCTGCTTGGCGGGGCCGTAGGGGAACAAGTCGTAGAGGTATTTGCTATTGCCTTTTTCCTCGCCGAACTTCTTGCCGATGGCCTTGGTCAGCACGCGCACTGCCGGTGCAATCTGGTACTCGTTGTAGTACTCGCGCAGAAAGTTGATGACTTCCCAGTGGTTGTCGGTGAGGGGTACTTTTTCTTCTTCGGCCAGGTGCACGGCAGCCTCAGTGGTCCACTCGGCCAGGTTCAAAAGAAAACCTTCTTCGTCGGTTTCGTAGTTAACACCGTTGATTTCAAAGCTCATGTTGTTCTCCAAATATATGAGGGGGTAAAAAATGGGGGCTTTACAGCCAGGAATTCGAGGTGGTGTGTTCCACCGTCAGGTCGACAAAACCGGGGTAGTCGACCAGCGTGATGCCGTCGATCAGCTTGCCCGTGACGCCGCGGGCATCCATGTCGGGCTGCAAGGCATAGACCTTGAGGGTGGCGCAGGCGGCGCGCAATTTGGCTTCCATGGCGCTGCCCACAGTGGCGGCATAAATGCCGTCTTCGATCAGCAGCAGGGCGTGACCCGGTTGCGCCATGCGCAGACAGGTGTCGAGCGTGCTGGTTTGAAAAGGTGATTTATTGACGATGTGCAACATAGTGGTTTCCTTGGTGTCAGAAGCTCAGGATCACGTCCTGTTGCGCCATGAGTTGCCCCATTTGCTGGGCGTCAAGCACCTCTACGGGCACGAGCAGGTCGGCCTCGGTCAGGCCGCGCTGGTCCAGTGAGTCCTGGTCGACAAAGAGTTTTTCGACGTCGTAGCCTTCCAGTGCGCGGTAGCTGGGCGAGAAGTTTTTGATGCCAATGCCCTTGGTCTGCTGGCCCTTGACCAACTCGTAAACGCCGTCGTCAATAAAGACCAGGCTCACGTCCTGGTCGAAGGTGGCGGTGATCAGGACCACCTCCAGGCTTTCCAGTGCGTAAATGGTGCCGTAGGGTGCCTTGCGGTTCACAAACATGAATTTCTTCACTTTGGGGCCGCTGGCTTGGGGTGTTGGTTGTTCGCTCATGTCAGGTGTCTCTTGTATCGTCGATTAATCGCCAAACGTGACCAGGCGGTCGGCCTTGATCCCGCTGTCCACCAGTTGGCCCAAGCCCGAGATGCGAAACCCGGGGGCCAGTACTTCTTCCTTGATGCCGCGGCGCAGCGCCGCCGCCACGCACACCACCAGGTCCACCTTGTTGCTGGCGGCCAGCGCCGACCAGCGGTTCACCACATGGCGGTCGTCTTGCGGCGGCTCGGTGAGCCGGGTCGCGTTGTTAACGCCATCGTGGTAAAAAAACACGCGCTGGATCTCATGGCCTTTGGCCAGGGCCGCCACCACGAACTGGTAGGCGGTGTCTGACGCCTGGTGCGTGTAGGGACCTTCACTGACAAGTAATCCGAATTTCATATTTTTTTCTCTAGTCAGTTGGGGTCAGAACCGGATGTGGGTCGACGCATTGAGGCTGGAGCGCGAGCCGCGCCAGTCGTCAATCAGGTACTTGGTGAAGGGCAGGTCGCACTTCTCAAAGAAGGCAGGCCAGCCGATGCGCTCGATCCAGTCGGCCACCCGCTCCCAGGAGCGGGCGTCTTCCTTGTAGGTGTACAAAATCTTCTTGACCATGGCCGACACTTCGGGCCAGCGTGGTGGGTTGTTGGGCAGGCCGGACGCCACCATCTTCATGAAGGTAGGTTTGCCACGGGCATTGGAGTTCTTGCCGCCGACCCAGATCGCCAGCTTGCTGTGTTCGGGGTCATTGATCTGCATCGGTGGGCAGGGTGGGTAGCAGGCGCCGCAGCACATGCACTTGGCCTCGTCAATTTCCAGCGACGGTTTGCCATTGACCATGGCAGGCCGGATGGCGGCCACCGGGCAACGCGCCACCACGGTCGGGCGCTCGCACATGTTGGCCACCAGATCGTGGTTGATCTTGGGCGGCTTGGTGTGCTGGATGATGATGGCGATGTCTGCCTGGCCGCCGCAATTGATCTCGCAGCAGGAGGTGGACAGGTGCACCCGGTTCGGCATTTCTTCCTGGATGAACTCGGCATGCAGGTCATCCATCAAGGCCTTGACAGCGCCCGAGGCATCGGTGCCCGGAATGTCGCAGTGCAGCCAGCCCTGGGTGTGCGCAATGGCCGACACCGAGTTGCCGGTACCGCCTACGGGGAAGCCGCTTTGGGTCAGGGACTCAATCAGCGGGTCTACCTTGAGCGGGTCCGACACCATGAACTCGATGTTGGAGCGAATGGTGAAGCGCACATGCCCTTCGGCATAGGTGTCGGCAATGTCGCACAGCTTGCGGATGGTGAAGAGGTCCATCTGGCGCTGCGTGCCGGCACGCACGGTCCAGATTTCGTCGCCGGTGTGTGACACGTGGTGCAGCACACCGGGGCGTGGCCGGTCGTGGTATTTCCAGTTGCCGTAGTTCTTGAGCATCTGGGGATGCAGGAACTGCTTGTTGTCAGGTACGCCGCTTTCAATGGGGGAACGCATAGTTGCCATGGTGGTCTTCCTTGGTATTTGGTTTTCAGGCCGCTTTGCGGGCGTTGATCTTGGCGACTTCGTCGTCCCAGCCATCGGTGCGGACGTAGGGGTTGGTGCGCGGTGTCGACACCATGTTGGCGTCAATCTCCAGGCCAATGCCTTCTAGGAAGTTGACCAGGCCAATGCGCTCGATCATTTCGCCGGTTCGCTCGTGCTCCAGCGCGTTTTCGGCAAAGAAGTCGATCGATTTCTGCGCCAGTTCCACCAGTGCCTGGTAGTCCTCGTCGGTTTTCATCGGCATGAACGGGGTGACGACCGTGCCCATCAGGTCGCCGATCTTGAGCGTGCGCTTGCCGCCCATCAGAATCGTGACGCCTTTGTCGGTACCGGTGGCCAGGGCGCCGGTCATGACGTTGATGCAATGCATGCAGCGCACGCAGTTGGAATTGTCAATCTCGAGCGACTGGGTATCGTTGATTGCCACGCTGGTGATCTTGTCGCCCTTGGAAACGTCTTTCGTTTCCTTCAGCATGATGGCCTTGGTCGGGCAGCGGGTGACGACGTCGTTCACCAGTTCGGTCAAACCATGTTTGGCGAACCACTTGCGTGCCAGCGGCTCGTCGGTGCGCATGTTGTCGCGCCAGGTACCAATCACGGCCATGTCGGCGCGCTGGATGGAGTTCATGCAGTCGTTGGGGCAACCCGAGAACTTGAACTTGAACTTGTACGGCAACGCCGGGCGGTGCATGTCGTCCAGGAAAGTGTTGATGACCTGGCGGTGCGCCCGGCCTTCGTCAAAACACGATTGTTCGCAGCGTGCGGCACCGACACATGACATGCTGGTACGCACCGCCGGGCCTGCGCCACCGAGGTCAAAGCCCAACTCGTTCAGTTCGTCAAAGGCGCCTTGCACGTTGGCGGTGCTGGCGCCCTGAAACATGATGTCGCCCGACTGGCCGTGGAATGCAATCAGGCCGGAGCCGTGCTCTTCCCAGATGTCGCACATTTTGCGCAGCACATCGGTGTTGTAGTGCATGCCCGCCGGGGGTTGAATGCGCAAAGTGTGGAACTCTTTGGAGGCCGGAAACATGTCGGCCACTTCGGAGAAGCGGGGAATCACGCCGCCGCCGTAGCCAAACACGCCCACGGTGCCGCCCTTCCAGTAGCCCTTGCGGGTTTTGTAGGAGTGCTCCAGCTGACCCATCAGGTCAGTCATGTAGTCGCTGTCTTTGGCCAGGCGTTTGAGCCCGGTGACAAAACTGGGCCACGGGCCAGCTTCGAGCTGGTCGAGCATGGGGGTGTCGTGTTGTTTCTTGCTCATCATGTGTCTCCTGTCAGGGTGCGTGCGGGTTGGGCTGAACTGTCAAACGGGGCTTGTCGAGGGTTTGCCTCTGAGGGCGGTCGCTGGTCTCAACTCTGGGGTAAATATTACGGGCCGAGGGCCCCTGCGCGCTATCACCCTCGTTGCTTATGGCGTGCTACCCATTAGGGCTATATAAGCCCACCCCTCCCGGTGATAGACGACAGGGGGCGACATTGCGCCCAATAGCAGCTAACACGGCAAACCCTATGACCACCCTTACACCGCTTGAAAAATTCACCATCCCGCTGGGCGGACAGGTGATCGAATTGCAGCAACTGGACTACGACAGTGGCGGCATGAGCCTGCTGCGCACGCGCATCCGCGAGAAAAGCCGCTTTACGGTGTTCGAGATGGACCCCCAGTCGGCACGCTTGTGGGGCGAGGCTTTGCTGCGCTGGGCGCAAACCCAACCCCCCTCTGAAGCTCAACCTGACGCTCAGACGCCGGTGCAGGAGCCAACATGAACCTGGCGCTGGCATTGGACAACTCAGTGGCGGACGTGGTTTTCCCGATCACCGGTCACGCCTTGCCACGCGACCATGCGCAGGCCCTTAAGCAGGCCTTGTGCGCGCACTGGCCCTGGCTGGCCACCGACGCACAGGCCGCCATTCACCCCATCAAACTGGTGCCAGGCCTTGACGCGTTGGCCTTGTTGTCCAAACGGTCCAACCTGCTGGTGCGGGTGGACTCGCCACGCGCTGACGCGCTGCTGGCTTTGGCGGGGCTTGACCTGGTGGTGGATGGCCACCCGCTGCACCTGGGGTCGGCGCACCGACGCGAACTACAACCGCACGCCACCTTGTATGCCTACAAAGTGGCTGCCGAGAGTGCCGACGAAGTGACCTTGATGGCCTCGGTAGAGCAAGAGTTGGCGGTGTTGGGCGTGGGGGGCGAGCGGGTCTGCGGCAAGCGCCACAGCATGCAGGTCGCGGGCCAAGTGGTTACTACTTTCAGCCTGATGCTGCACGCCCTGAAGCCAGATCAATCGATGCGCTTGCAGCAGC
>NZ_JBAWYV010000067.1:0-17743 GCF_037143375.1 Rhodoferax sp.
TTGAGAGGCCGGGTAGAACGAGACCCCCAGCACCCCCAGCGCCACCGCAATCGTCAGTTTTTTCCAGTGCATCACGCCGGCAATGATCGGGCGGTACACCCAGATCAGGAAACGATTCACCGGGTTCTTCGCTTCCGGCATGATCTTGCCGCGAATGAACAACAGCATCAGCACCGGCACCAGGGTGATGGACAGCAGCGCAGCACCCGCCATTGAAAACGTCTTGGTGTAGGCCAGCGGCGAGAACAGTCGCCCTTCCTGGCCTTCCAGACTAAAGACCGGCAGGAACGAGACCGTGATGATCAGCAGCGAGAAAAACAGCGCCGGGCCCACCTCTTTGCAGGCCGCCAGCATGGCGTCAAAGCGGTCTTGGTGGGTGTGACCTTCGGGCAGGCGCTCCAGGTGTTTGTGGGCGTTTTCGATCATGACGATGGCGGCGTCAATCATGGCGCCAATGGCGATGGCAATGCCGCCCAGACTCATCAGGTTGGAACTCATGCCCAGCAAACGCATGGCAATGAACGAGATCAGGATACCGACCGGCAACATCAGGATGGCGACCAGCGCGCTGCGCATGTGCAACAGGAAAACCATGCACACCAAAGCGACGATGAGCGACTCTTCAAGCAGCGTTCGCTTCAAGGTATCTATCGCCCGGTTGATCAGCTCGGAACGGTCGTACACCGTTTGCACCGTCACGCCGGCCGGCAAGCCCGGCCCGATTTCTGCAATTTTGGCCTTCAGGTTGGAGATCACTTCCAGGGCGTTCTGGCCATAGCGTGCCATCGCAATGCCTGACACCACTTCGCCTTCGCCGTTGAGTTCCGTGAGCCCGCGCCGCTCGTCAGGCGTGAGCTCAACGCGTGCCACGTCACGAATCAGCACCGGTGTGCCTTTGTCGCTTTTGAGTACCAGCATTTCGATGTCGCTTTTGCCACGCAAATAGCCCTTGCCGCGCACCATGTACTCGGTCTCGGCCATCTCCACGGCGCGTCCGCCAACATCGCGGTTCGAGTCGCGAATGACCTGCGCCACCTTCATCAGCGGGATGTTGTAGGCGCGCAGTTTGACCGGGTCAACCGTCACCTGGTAAGTCTGCACAAAGCCACCCACCGAGGCCACCTCGGCCACGCCGTGGGCCTTGGTCAACTGGTAGCGCACATACCAATCCTGAATCGAGCGCAGTTCGGCCAGTGTTTTGTCTTTGGCCAGCAGTGCGTATTGATAAACCCAGCCGACGCCGGTGGCATCGGGCCCGATCTGTGGCGTGATGCCTTTGGGCATGCGCCCCGACGCAAAGTTGAGGTACTCCAGCACCCGTGAGCGGGCCCAGTAAATGTCAGTGCCATCTTCAAAGATGATGTAAACAAAGGACGCGCCAAAGAAAGAAAAGCCACGCACCACCTTGGATTTGGGCACCGACAGCATGGCTGTGGTCAGAGGGTAGGTCACCTGGTCTTCCACCACCTGGGGTGCTTGGCCCGGGTACTCGGTGTAGACAATGACCTGCACGTCCGAGAGGTCGGGCAACGCGTCGATCGGGGTGCGCAGCAGCGCAAAGATGCCCCCTAAAACGATGAACAGGGTGGCGAGCAGGACCAGAAACCGGTTCCTGCCAGACCATTCAATGATGTTGGACAGCATGGGGTCTGGCGGTCAATGAACCGTCGGGGCGCTGGCGCTCAACGGCTTGACGCGGGTGATGACCCATTCGCCCGGCTGTCGCTCGACAAACTCGACGTCAATCTTCGCGCCTGGCTTCAGGTCTTTGAGTAGCGAGGCGTTGGCCACCTTGAACTCCATCGTCATGGCGGGCCACTTCAGGCTTGCCACCGGGCCATGGCTCAGGCTGAGGGTGCCCGCTTTAACGTCCACCTCATCCACGGTTCCTTGTGCCTGGTGACCGGCCGCTTTGGGCGGGTTGGTGTCACCGAAGCCGCCGATGGCCGCTTTTAGATTGCTCTCGGCGTCGATCAGGAAATTGGCAGCAACCACCACCAAGTCACCGTCCTTCACGCCGTCACGGACTTCAACATAGGTGTCACTTCGGCTCCCCAGTTTGACCTCACGCGGTTCGAATCGCCCTTCGCCTTGCTGAATCAAAACTAGCTGGCGCGTGCCACTGTCGATCACAGCCGACAGGGGGATGGTGATCACTTTGGCTTTGGCGCCGACTGCGATGTCTACCTGCGCAAACATGCCGGGTTTGAGGCGCTGGCCTGCGTTGGCGAGTTCGACCCGGACGGGCACCGTGCGGGTCTCGGCCTTGAGCGTCGGGTAGATGTAGGTCACGGTCCCGGTAAAAACCTGGTCCGGGTAGGCGTTGATCGACACCTTCGCGGGGGTGCCCGATTTCACAAGTCCTATGTCCTGCTCGAAGACGTCGGCAATCACCCAGACCGCCGATAAATCCGCGATCTGGTAAAGCATCTCGCCGGGCATGAAACGCATGCCTTGCACCGCTTTTTTCTCCATCACGATGCCCGTCGCGGGAGAGCGGAATGTCAAGGTGCGTTGCGTCGCGCCGGAGGCCGTCAAGGCCTTGATTTGCTCGTCTGAAATGTCCCAGTTGCGCAGGCGTTGCAGGCTGGAATCGGCCAGTTGCTTCATGGACGTTTGCGTCTCACTGCTGGCCGCCTTGAGCGCCTCCACGCCTTGCGCCGCAATCGTATATTCGCGCTGGGCAGACACCAGTTCCGGGCTGTACACCTCAAACAGGGGCTGGCCCTTGCTCACGGGTTGGCCGGTGACGTTCACATGCAGGCGTTCCACATAGCCTTCGAACTTGGAGGCGATGGTGAACAGCCGGCGCTCATCCGGCTCAATGCGACCCGCGGCGCGCACGGCGCGGTCCAGGCTGCGCCATTGGGCCGCTTCGGTCCGCACGCCCAGTTTTTGAACCTTGTCGGTGCTGATCTTGATCTGATTGGACGCCGCAGGGGCCTCGTCGGCACCCCCCGCATAAACCGCGATGTAGTCCATGCCCATCGGGTCTTTCTTCGGCGTCGGCGAAGTGTCCGCCAGCCCCATCGGGTTGCGGTAGTAGAGTAATTTTTTGGCGACTTCTGTCGGTGCTGCTGCACTGCTTTGATTGGTTGGTGCGCTGCCTCTGTGGCCGAACCAGTAGCCTGTGCCCGTAGCGAGTAACACGGCAATAACGCCTAAGGCAATTCCTGCGCCCTGTTTCATAGGTCTTCCCCAATGAGTTTTTCGATCTCGGCCAGACGCGTTTGCGCTTCTAACTGGGCCTTGATCTGGAGTTGTCTGGCCTGGCGAATTTGTCGCTGGGCGTCAAGTAGTGTGGCGAAGTCGACCTTGCCGTTCTCGTAGCCCGCCAGGGCAGCATTAAAGGTCAGTTCAGCTTGTGGGAGCAGGCTGCCGCTGGCCAGTTCAGCGCTGCGTTGCGCGGCCTTGATCGCGGCCAGGTTCTCGGCCAGTTCTGACAGAAGCTGGTGGGTGGTGGCCTCTTTGCGCCGCTGAGCCGCTGTGAGCATGGCTTCGGATTCACGTTCCTGCGCACGCCTTGACGATTGCTGCAAGGGGATATTGATCTCCACCATCAACGACCATTCCTTGACGGCGCTTTGGTACTGCGTGGGCGTCACGCTGAGCGTGAAATCGGGATAGCGGTTCTTGTAGGTCAAGTCCCGGTTTTTCTCGGCTGCATGGGTTCGCGCTTCTTCCGTGAACAACTGCGGGTTGCGAGCGCGGGCGCTCTCCTCCAGTTGGGCGTAGTTCAGTTGAGCCAGAGGCGGAACAGGTCGCAGGTATTCGGGTGCCGCCAGCAGGGCGGTCACCGGGCGTGCCAACAAGGTGTTCATCCGCACATCAGCCTGCGTGCGTTCGCTCTCCAGCGCGACCAGTTCATTGCGCATGGTGGTCTGCTCAATCTGGGCGCGGATGACATCTTGCTGCGCCGCCAGACCGCCGGCGTAGCGGGACTGCGAAATTTTCTCCAGGCGCTGCATCAAATCAAGGATTTCTTGCGTCAGCTTTTCACTGCCGCGCAGGTAATGCCGCTGGGCCTGAACGGTCTTGATTTTTGCGGCCAGTTCATTCCAGGTGCCCTCGGCTTTGCCCTGGCTGCCTCGGGCTTCCCATTGCGCAATGTCGCGCTTCAAGTCCCTTTTGCCAAACCAGGGAACGTCCTGCATCAATGTGTAGCGGGTGCTGCCGACATCAGCCGGCCAAAGCGTCGGGTTCTGCTCACCCATCTTGGTGATGTCCATCAGTTCCGTGCGGAGCTTGGGGTCGGGCAAGGCGCCTGCCGATGCCACACGCTCGGTGGCGGCCTGCGCCTCAAAGCGCATGCTGGCGTAGTCGGGGTTGCGTTCTTTGGCCAGCATCAAAAGACCCTGAACATTGGCGCCCACCTCGGTTTCCTGCGCCTGCGCCGTAGAGGCCCCAAGGCTGGCCAGCAGGGCGAGCGATAGGACGGAGGTCCTCGGAAGGGGTTTCATGCAGCGGCTCCCGTCGCCTTACTTGGGCAACTCGAAGCGCACCAAAGTCATCACGCCTGAGACGGATTCCGCCGCAAAGAGAATCTTCTGACCGGGCTTCATTTTGTCGAGCCAGGTGGCCTCTTTGACGTGGTACGCCATGGTCATGGCGGGCATGCCGTCGGGCAGCGGACCATGCGCCAAGGTGACTCGGGCGGTCGATTTGTCGATCTTTTTGACCAGCCCTTCTGTTAAAGGCGACTTGATGGCCCCGCTCGCGTGCGTGGCCGCGTGGTTTTCATGGCCCGCTGTGACGGTTTGTGCGGTGCCCGTGACGGACAAACCCGTCATCGTGAGCGCGATCAGTGTGGATGCAAGGAAGTTGTTCATGGAGTGCCATTCGTCAGGATGATGCGCTGCAGTGTGCGGGTCAGGACCCGACGCCAAAATGACTGCCAGATTACATTTTTGTAATCCAGGCGATGAAGCTTCTGTTGCAGTAGAAAATGAACCACATGAAACTACTGATCGTTGAAGACGAGCCCAAGACCGGGGACTACCTGAAGCAAGGCCTGACCGAAGCCGGCTTCACCGTAGACCTGGTGCGCGACGGCACCGACGGCCTGCACCACGCGCTGAGCGAAGCCTACGACCTGGCGATTCTGGATGTGATGCTGCCCGGGCTGGATGGCTGGGGCGTGTTGGCCGGCATTCGCCGCGCCGGCAAAGACATGCCGGTGTTGTTTCTGACCGCACGCGACCATGTGGATGACCGCGTGAAGGGGCTGGAACTGGGCGCCGATGACTACCTGGTCAAACCCTTTGCTTTCTCCGAGCTGCTGGCGCGGGTGCGCACCCTGTTGCGCCGGGGCAGCAAAGCGTCGGCGGCCGAGTTTCTTCGGGTGGCGGACCTGGAGCTGGACCTGATGCGTCGCCGTGTCATCCGCGCTGGCAAGCGCATCGACCTGACCGCCAAGGAATTTGCCCTGCTGGAGTTGCTGCTGCGCCGCCAGGGCGAAGTGCTGCCGCGCTCGTTGATTGCCTCGCAAGTGTGGGACATGAATTTCGACAGTGACACCAACGTGATTGAGGTCGCCATGCGCCGCCTGCGCGCCAAACTGGACGATAACTTTGAGCCCAAGCTGATTCGCACCGTGCGCGGCATGGGCTATGTGCTGGAGAATCCTTCTTGCGACTGAACAGCCGAAGCTCCATCACCCGGCGGCTCACGCTGCTGTTCGTTATTGCCTCCTCGCTGGTGCTGCTGGCGCTTGGACTGGTCATTGCTTCCTCGGTTGAAAAACACTTTGAAGAACAGGACATGGCCGTGCTGACGGGCAAGATGGACCTGACCCGCAACACGCTGGCACAACTGAAATCCATTGACGAGTTGGCGCACCTGCATCACTCGATGGACAACTCGCTGGTGGGGCACCACGGGCTGGAGGTGCTGGTTTTGAGCCCGCAGCACGAGGTGATGTTTGCCACGGCCAACGCCGGTTTTCCGCTTGATCTGGTGCTGGCCAGCGCAGCAAAGGGCCCGACTCATCCAGCGCTCTGGAAGCTGGGCGCCCTAACCTACCGCGGTATTGCTGCTGAGCTGCCCACCGGTCTGCGAGCAGATTCAAAGGTGACGGTGGCGGTGGCAACCGACATTGCGCACCATCAGGCGTTCATGGCGTCGTTTTTGCAGACGCTGTGGTTGTTTGTCGCCGGAGCGGCCGTGCTGACGGGGGTCTTGGGTTGGGCGGTGGCGCGGCGCGGCTTGGCGCCCTTGCGGGCCATGCGCGATCAAACTCAAGCGGTCACGGCCCAGCGCTTGAGCCATCGTTTGCCTGTGGATTCGGTGCCGGTTGAACTGGCCGAACTCGCGCAGTCGTTGAACGACATGCTGGCCCGGCTGGAGGAGGCTTTTTTGCGGCTCTCGGACTTTTCGTCCGACATCGCGCATGAGTTGCGCACGCCGGTGAGCAACCTGATGACGCAAACCCAGGTGGCCTTGTCGCGCTCACGCAGCGCTGAGGAATACCGCACGATTCTGGAATCCAACGCTGAAGAGTGCGAGCATATGGCCCGAATGATTTCGGACATGTTGCTGCTGGCCAAAGCCGACAACGGGCTGGTGGTACCGCACCGCGAAACGCTGCAGTTGGCGACCGAGGCGCTGGCGCTGTTTGACTATTACGACGCCGTGGCCGATGAAAAAGGGGTGCAATTGCGGCTCGAAGGCTATGCCCCGGTGAACGCCGACCGGCTCATGTTGCGCCGGGCGTTAGGCAATCTGCTGTCCAACGCGGTGCGGCATTCGAGTGAAAACAGCGTCATTTACCTGCGTATCCAGTCCACCCCTGAGGCGGTTTTGATCCGACTCGAAAACACCGGCGAGGCTATTTCTTCAGAAAATCTGGCGCGGATTTTTGACCGTTTCTACCGGGTTGACCCGGCACGACAGCGTTCCAGTGAAGGCAGTGGCTTGGGCCTGGCCATCACCCGTTCCATTGTTGTGGCGCATGGCGGTACGATTTCAGTCACGTCCATGGACGGTGTGACTACTTTTACGATTGCTTTGCCGGTTTGAGTTACAAAACCTTGAAGCCGTGGGTGCCATCGCGGGCCAATTGATCGACCAGACCATATTCCCAATCCAGGTAGGCTTGCATGGCTTCATGCGGGTTGTCAGTGCCTTCGTAGGGACGAACATACCGGTTGGTGCGCGGCACGGCTGGGCGAGTTTCGCTGGGGCTGGTGGCGCCTTCAGTCGAACACATTTGGACCCTATCGTCCGCACTGATTTCCTCCAGCACCGAAACCTCCCACCCCATTTGGGCCAGCCAGGAGGCGGTCATGTTGGCACGCACGCCGTCATGGTCGGCCAGCACTACGCGGGCACCACGCACTGGCATGGACACATCGGTTTCCTGCACCAACTGCCCACCGGGAGCGCTTGAGAAACCTGGCAAATGCCCGGCAACAAATTCCTCCGGCGTGCGAACGTCAAACCGGTAAGTGGTGCGCCCCGTTTCAGCGCTAAAAAGTGACAACTGGTTGTGGTCGGCACGCTTCACCCCGGCGCGGTCAGCCACCGTTCGGGCTGCTTGCGCGGCCTCGCGGCGCTGGGCCACCGACACCACGGCAAAGCGGCGACTGGCGCCCTGGTCCAGCGCCAGACCGGCCAGCTTCCAGCCGATGGTGCCGTTGCGCAAAGCCGCCACCGGGTTGGGTATGCCGGCATTCACCAGCGACTGCGTTCCCATGATGCTGCGCGTGCGACCGGCGCAGTTGACGATGATGAGCGTCTCAGGGTCAGGGGCCAAGGCACGCGCCCGCAGCACCAATTCGGCCCCCGGCACGCTGATGCCGGTCGGAATACTCATGGTCTGGTATTCATCAAAGCGCCGGGCATCCAGTACCACCATTTTGGCCTGGGCGTCCAGCTGTGCCTTGACTTCTTCGGCCGACAAAGATGGCGTATGGCGCACCGATTCCACCAACTCGCCAAAGGCCTTGCTTGGCACGTTAACGTCGATAAAAATCTCGCCGCCTGCGTTGCGCCAGCCGTCCAGACCGCCGTCCAGCAGCGCGACATCGGTGTAGCCCATTTGCAGCAACTGATGAGCCGCACGCGTGGCCCGTCCTTCGCCCTGGTCATACACCACGATGGGCGTCGCCAAGCGCGGGATGCGACGCCGGGCGTCAAACTCAATGTGTTCCAGCGCGAGGTTGGCCGCAAAGAGCGGGTGGGCTTGGGCAAACTCGGCTTCATGGCGGACGTCGATCAGCGCAATTTCATGCTTCGCCAGCAGGGCTTGGCGGACGTCCTCAAAGGTTTTTAGTCGTAATGTTTTCATGTGTCGTTGTGTTCAGGCTGCAGCCGTCATAGCCATATCGGCCAGCGAGGCGAGCAGGTCGCCAAAGCGTTCGCCTTGCACCACCACATGCTCGCGCAGGGCCAGTGCAGTGGCCTCGGCGTCGCCCGCCAGGATGGCGCCAACAATTGCTTCATGCTCCTTGAATGAGGTGCCCATGCGGTTTCGCACCCGCAATTGCAAGCGCCGGTAGGGGCGCAGGCGGCGGTGCAGTTGCATCGCTTGCTCACTTAAAAAACTGTTGTGGCTACCCGCATAGATCGCCGCGTGAAAGCGTTCATTGCAATAAAAATAGGAGTCCGAGTCTTGCTCGGCGCGAGCTTTTTCGCAGGCCTCATGGGCCGCCACCAACGCATCTCGCTCGCTGTCTTTCATGCGCCGGGCGGCCAGGCGGCCACACAGGGATTCGAGTTCGCCCATCACCTCAAACATCTCAATCAACCGCGCCGGGCCAATGCTGGTGACCACGGCGCCGCGCCGTGGCCGGATTTCAATCAGACCTTGGGCTGCCAACTGAATCATCGCCTCACGCACCGGTGTGCGCGACACACCGTACTGCTCTATGAGCGTGGCTTCATCCAGCGCGCTACCGGGCGAAAGCTCCCCGGTAGCGATTTTTTCTTCAATCTTTTCACACAGTTGTTCAGAAATTTTCATAACTTCATTCTCGCACTACTCTATTTAATAAATTCTTAATATTTAACTAGGGTATTCACTAATGTACTCAATATATTCAAGAACTACATTAATGTATACATTGCAGATTGCAAGGTACTGATCTTTCTTTAAGCCACCATTTCAGGAGACACGCCATGAAAAGACGCCACCTCATTCAGGCCATCGGCGGCCTGCCCCTTGCCTCCCTGTCATTCACCTCCGCCTGGGCCCAGAGTGCCACCCTCAAAATCTCGCATCAATTCCCTGGCGGAACACTGAAAGATGGCGATTTTCGTGACCGATTGGTCCGCCTCTTTGCCGTCGAAGTTGAAAAACGCACCAAAGGCGCCCTGAAATTTGAGATCTACCCCGGCTCTTCGCTGATGAAGACCAATGCCCAGTTCTCCTCCATGCGCAAAGGCGCGCTGGACATGGCGCTGATTCCCTTGTCCTACGCTGGCGGTGAAATCCCCGAGGTCAACATTGGTCTGATGCCAGGCTTGGTGGTGTCCTACGAACAAGCCTATGGCTGGAAAAACAAACCGGTCGGTGCTGAATTGAACCGCGTGCTGCTCGAAAAAGGCATTGTGCTGATCAGCTGGATCTGGCAGGCCGGTGGTGTGGCCTCGCGTGGCAAGCCGGTGGTGGAGCCCGAAGATGCCAAGGGTATGAAAATCCGCGGTGGTTCGCGTGAAGTTGACATGATTCTCAAGGAGGCTGGTGCCGCGGTAGTGACTTTGCCTTCGAACGAAATCTACTCTGCCATGCAGACTGGCGCCATGGATGCCGCCATGACGTCTTCGACGTCATTTATATCGTTCCGCCTTGAAGAAGTGGCCAAGTCCCTGACCACCGGACGCACGGGGGCCTACTGGTTCATGTTCGAGCCGCTGATGATGAGCAAGGCGATCTTTGACAAGCTGCCCAAGGATCAGCGCGATGCCATCATGGCGGTTGGCGCCGAGATGGAAAAGTTCGCCATGGAAGCCGCCAAGAAAGACGACATCGATGTCGCCGCCATCTACCAAAAGGCCGGTGCCAAGGTGGTGGACCTGTCACCCGCAACCATCAAGAAATGGCAAGATATCGCCCGCAAAACGGCCTGGAAAGACTACGGTTCCAAAAATGAGGGCTGCGCCAAATTGTTGGCCCTGGCGGAGAAAACTCTGTGAGTCACGGGTTTGAATTTGAACCCAGTGCCGCCCCCGGCACGCTGATGCCCAAAAACTCAGCGCTCGCGGTGTTGGCCCGGTTGTTGAACTGGGTTAACCGGATCGTGCTCGCCTTGTCCATGCTGGCGCTGGTACTGACCTCGTGCGTGCTCACCTATTCGGTGGTGACTCGCTACTTTCTCAAGGTGGCGACCGACTGGCAGGACGAGGCCGCCGTGTTCATGTTGGTCGGGGCCACCTTCATGTGCACCGCTTATGTTCAATCCTTGCGTGGCCATGTGGGTATTGAAGCGCTGGCTTCCATTCTTCCTGCTCGCGTCAACCGGGTGCGCTTGATCGCGGTGGATATTGCCTCCACGCTGTTCTGCAGTTTCTTTTCCTGGAAGTCGTGGACGCTGTTTCATGAGGCCTGGTCCGAGGGGCAAACCACCTCCAGCAGCTTTGCGCCGCCCTTGTGGATTCCTTACGGAATGATGGCGGTGGGCATGAGCATGCTGGCCATGCAGCTATTTTTGCAATCCGCAATCGGGCTCTCCGGCGGTGAAGTTAAAGGAGGCAATAAATGAGTGAGTTAGCCATTGGCCTGCTTTATGGCGGTGCAACTTTGTTGGTGATGTTTTCCGGCATGCCGATTGCGTTTGCACTCGGCTCCGTCGCGGTCACGTTCATGTATTTTTTCATGCCCGCCTCATCGCTGGATACCGTGACGCAAAACGTCTATGAAGAGATGGCCTCCATCACCTTGCTGTCCATTCCCTTGTTCATCATGAAGGGCGCAGCGATTGGAAAATCTCGCGCTGGCCAAGATTTGTATTCCGCGATTCATGCCTGGTTGCACAAGGTGCCGGGCGGTTTGGGTATTGCCAATGTGTTTGCCTGCGCCTTGTTTGCAGCGATGGCGGGGTCATCGCCAGCTACCTGCTCGGCCATTGGTTCGGCCGGTATTCCCGAGATGCGTAAGCGCGGTTATTCGCCGGGTTTTGCGGCCGGCATCATTGCCTCCGGCGGTACGCTGGGCATTCTGCTGCCGCCGTCGATCGTGATGATTTTGTACGCGGTGGCGGCAGAGCAATCGTTGGGACGCTTGTTCCTGGCCGGTATTGGCCCCGGCTTGTTGCTGGTCGGTTTGTTTGCGGGTTACGCGGTGGTGCGCGCACGCAAGGAATACGCCCTGGCACTTGAGATTTATGAAAAAGGCGGCGTCAAGTCGGCATACCTGGAAAAAGAACACTTCACGCTGGCCAAAAAAGTAGAAATGCTGCCGCGCGTGCTGCCCTTTGTGGTGCTGCTGATTGGCGTGATGATTGCGCTCTATGGCGGCTTCGCCACACCGTCGGAAACCGCCGGTTTGGGCGGCTTGATGGCGCTCGGATTAGTGGCGGTTGTTTATGGTCTGTGGCGTCCGAAAGATGTGGCGCCGATCCTGACCTCCACGCTGAAAGAATCCACCATGCTGATGCTCATCATCGGTATGTCGCTCTTGTACAGCTACGTGATGAGCCACCTGCACATCAGCCAGGGCGCCGCGCAATGGATTGTCGGCATGGCCTTGTCCAAGTGGATTCTGCTGTGCGTCATCTTGCTGATGGTCATCGTGCTGGGCTTCTTTTTGCCGCCGGTTTCCATCATCCTGATGACCGCGCCCATCATCCTGCCACCGCTCAAAGCAGCTGGTTTTGATTTGATCTGGTTTGGCGTGGTGATGACCATCGTGATGGAAATGGGCTTGATTCATCCCCCAGTGGGCTTGAATATTTTCGTCATCAAGAACGTGGCGCCTGATATTCCTTTGAAGGACGTGATTTGGGGCGTGATGCCTTTCTTGGGTTTGATGTTTGTTGCTGTGTTTTTGCTGTGCCTGTTCCCTGGTATTGCGACCCAGTTGCCCAATCTGGTCATGGGAGTGAAATAGCATGAATGCTCCTGACGGACGCTGGAACCAGCAAGCGCAAAGCCGCTTGCGTCGCCTGGCCCGCGCGGCGGCGGCGCTGGGCCATGGCTTGCGTGGCAAGCAGGTGGCGCCAGACGACACACAGAAGTTGCTGACCGCCATTCTGGAACCCGGTGACCGGGTTTGCCTGGAGGGCAACAACCAGAAACAAGCCGACTTTTTGGCGCGTGCTTTGACTCAGCTGAACCCAGCGCAGGTGCATGACCTGCACATGGTGCAGTCGGTGCTGGCCTTGCCCGAGCACCTGGATTTGTTCGAGAACGGCATTGCCTCCAAGCTCGATTTTTCGTTCTCGGGCCCGCAAAGCGCCCGGCTGGCCAAAATGGTTGCTGCCGGGCAGATTCAGATTGGTGCCATCCACACCTACCTGGAACTTTTTGCCCGCTACTTTGTGGACCTGACGCCCAAGGTGTCGCTGGTCTGCGCTCAGTCGGCGGATGCGCAGGGCAACCTCTACACCGGTGCCAACACCGAAGACACCCCGGCGATTGTGGAAGCTACCGCCTTCAAGAGTGGCATCGTGATTGTTCAGGTCAACGAGTTGGTGGACCGCGTGCCACGCGTTGATATTCCGAGCGACTGGGTGGACTTTGTCATCCTCGCGCCCAGGCCTAATTTGATTGAGCCGTTGTTCACCCGCGACCCGGCGCAAATATCCGAGATTCAGGTGCTGATGGCCATGATGGCCATCAAGGGAATTTATGGCGAATACGGTGTGCAGCGCTTGAACCACGGCATTGGTTTTGATACTGCCGCCATTGAATTGCTGTTGCCGACCTACGCCGAATCACTGGGTTTGAAAGGCAAGATTTGCAAGCATTGGGCGCTCAATCCGCACCCGGCGCTGATCCCGGCGATTGAGGCCGGTTGGGTCGAGTCAGTGCATTCCTTTGGCTCAGAGTTGGGCATGGAAAACTACATCAAAGAGCGCTCAGACGTGTTCTTTACCGGCGCCGACGGCAGCATGCGCAGCAACCGGGCGATGTGCCAGGCGGCGGGTCATTACGCCTGCGACATGTTCATTGGCTCCACGCTGCAAATCGACCTGAATGGTCACAGTTCCACCGCCACGCTCGGTCGCATTGCGGGCTTTGGTGGCGCACCCAACATGGGCGCTGATGCGCGCGGACGTCGCCACGCCACACCGGCCTGGTTGAAGGCGGGCGCACAAGCCCGCGAGGGTCGCACCGGCGTTCACGCCATGCCGCGCGGGCAAAAGCTGGTGGTGCAAATTGTGGAGACCTTCCGCGAGCACATGCAACCCGCCTTTGTTGAAAAACTCGACGCCTGGGAATTGGCCGAGCAGGCCAAAATGGAGATTCCGCCGGTGATGATTTACGGTGACGATGTCACCCACATCCTGACCGAAGAAGGCATTGCCAACCTGCTGCTGTGCCGGGGCGACGAGGAGCGCGAGCAGGCCATTCGCGGCGTCGCGGGCTACACACCGGTCGGTTTGGCACGCGACAAACGCATGGTCGAAAACCTGCGTGATCGGGGCGTCATCCAGCGCGCCGAAGACATCGGCATTGACAAGCGCGATGCCACGCGCAGCCTGCTGGCCGCCCGCACCATGCGCGACCTGGTGCGTGCCTCCGGTGGTTTGTACAACCCGCCCAAGCGTTTCCGTAATTGGTGAAATAAATGGAACAACTTCAATTTCAATTGACCGGGCATAAAACGCCTCCCGCCTTCACCCCGATCCTGGTGGGGGTGGTGGGCTCTGGCAACCTCGAAGTGATGATCGAGCCGCTGGCCGACAGCGCTCAATGCCGTGTGGACGTCATCACGTCGGCACAGGGTTTTTCACCGATCTGGGCCGCTGTGATGCAGGACTTTCAGGAGCGTCACGGCCTGGCCGGCATTGCCATTTCCATCAACGACATGGGCGCCACGCCGGCGGTGGTGAGCCTGCGTTTGGATCAGGCTGCTGCCGCATTGCCAGTCACAAAAAAGGCTAAACCATGAACTACAGCTTTGCAGAATCTACCGCCCGTGAGCGGGTGGCTCATTTGCTGGATGCCGGGTCGTTTCACGAAATTCTGGGCCCGGGCGAGCGGGTCGTCAGCCCGCACCTGGCGCTGTTGGGTGTGCCGTATTCTTTTGACGATGGTGTCGTCATTGGCAGCGGCAGCCTGGCCGGTCAACCGGTGCTGATTGCTGCGCAAGAAGGCGAATTCATGGGCGGCGGTGTCGGCGAGGTGCACGGTGCCAAGCTGGTGGGCCTGTTCAAGCGCGCCTTGCAAGTCAAACCTGCGGCGGTCATCGTACTGGCCGAGTCGGGCGGCGTGCGCCTGCACGAGGCCAATGCCGGTTTGATTGCAGTGTCCGAAGTGATGCGCGCCTTGCTGGAAGCTCGCGCCCAAGGCATTGCGGTGATCATGCTCATTGGCGGTGCCAACGGCTGCTTTGGCGGCATGGGCCTGATCGCCCGTTGCGCCGACCATGTGGTGATGAGCGACGTGGGGCGTCTCGCCATGTCCGGCCCCGAAGTGATCGAATCCTCGCACGGGGTCGAAGAATATGACTCCCGCGACCGGGCGTTGGTCTGGCGCACCACCGGCGGCAAACACCGCTACCTGATCGGTGACTGCGGTCAATTGGTGGAAGACGATGTGGCGGCTTTTCGTGATGCGGCGATTGGCTTGCTGGGCCAGTCTGTGTCCTTGAGTCTGGCCGCGATGGAGGCCGAACACGCACTGCTGACGGATCGGCTGGCACGCTTCGGCGACTGCCGCGATGCGCTTGATATCTGGCAGATGGCCGGGGTGCCTGATCCGTCGATCGTGGCCGACCTGGAAGCCTCTGGCATGCACGCCTTGAAGACATTGACCGCCGAGGAGTTGGCATGAATTGGGAACCTTTACTCGACGCTCTTTTTGACGCTGATCACCACGTCACCTGCACCGGCGAACTGCTCAGTGGCACCGCGCAGGTCAAGGGTCGCACGGTTGCGGTGGTGGGTACCACCCACCATGCCGCCATCGGGGTTGAGCTGGCGCTGGCCCAGGCGGGAGCGGTGTTGGCTGTGGTGCGCGAGCATCCCGAACGACCTATTGTTTTGCTGGTCGACACCCAGGGCCAGCGGCTGCGTCACCGTGACGAATTGCTGGGCATCAACCGCTACATGGCGCATCTGGGTTGCTGCATTGAGTTGGCGCGCCGGCACAAGCACAGTGTGATTGGCCTGGTCTATGACCAGGCGCTGTCGGGTGGTTTTATCACCTCCGGGCTGATCGCCGATGCCTGTTACGCCTTGCCGGAAGCCGAGATTCGCGTCATGCGCTTGCCTGCGATGGCGCGCGTCACCAAGATCGACGAGGCGCGACTGGCGGAGTTGTCCAAAACAAACCCGGTGTTTGCGCCCGGTGTGGAGAATTTTGTTGCCATGGGCGGTATTCGTGCGCTGTGGCGTGGGGACTTGCAAGCGCAATTGCTGGGTGCTTTGGCAGACGAATCGACCCAGGACGAACGTGCGCTCGATGGCGCCGCACGCGGGGGCCGCAAGTTGGCGGCCACTGTGGCAGAGCGGGTGGTCACGGCCTGAGACCCGATTTTTTCAATCAACATGGACACCCTGACGCGCAACCATCTGGTGTGGCTTGACCAAGTGGCATGGTCTCAGATTGAGACACGCCATTGGGACGAGCAGGCACAACAGATTCTGGCGCATTGGCGGGCTCATCGGCTGCCCTTGGTGGTGTGTCGACAACGCCCGGAGACGCCACCCGATCAGTTGTGTGTGGGCTTGCCCGCACCACAACAATGGTCGCGTCGGCGGCTGGCTTTGACCGTGAATCTGGATCACGTCACGGCGCATGGCAATTTTCCGGCGCTGTTGCCCGTGGCGCAGTCGCACCCGTGGGGGGCGGCGGCATTTGAGTTGTCAGAGACGCTGGCCGCCTTGGGTGTTCATGCCCAGGTTTATGGCTCGCACGGTTGGCAATGGCTGACGGGTTTGGCCTATGTGCATGCAGATTCAGACCTTGATTTGAGCGTGTATGTAGATTCTTTGGCGCAAGCCTCAGAGGTGCTCAATCGACTCGCCAGCACCTCGCTGCACTGCCGCATTGACGGCGAAATTGTGTTCCCCCAAGGTCAGGCCATTGCTTGGCGCGAGTTGCAGCAACTGTTGCAGGGGCAAACGTCGCAAGTGCTGGTGAAGGGTCGCCACACCCTTCGGTTGGCCACACTGCCAGATTTACGCCAGTTGGGCGGCACCACCCCGGCAGCCCAGCTTAATGCGGGGCTGGTGTGTTCATGAATGGATTAACTTTCAACAACGCTGCCGTGGCGCGCTCGCAGCAGCTCGGGCGGGCTGCCGTGCGGGCGCTGTATGCCGAAATCTCACTGGAGCCCAAGCCGGGGCTGGTCTCGTTTCGGGACTGTGGCAGCCACCTTGATATGGATGGCAGCACCTTTTTGCGCAGCCTGTTTGCCTTGCGTGGCTACTTTCCCCGCATCGCCCAAGCCGGTGCCCAAGGCTGTTCGTTTGCTGTTTTGCAGTCCTTGGGAAAAACCGCCGAGGCGCGCATGCTGGTCGCCACCGGGGGCATCAACACCCACCGGGGCGCGGTGTTCGGCTTGGGATTGTTGTGTGCCAGCGCCGGGCAATTGCACGCGCAGAGCTTGCCCCTGACACCCCTGCATTTGCGTGCGGTGCTGCTCTCAACCTGGGGCGAAGCGCTGGCCGAGCGTGCCAAGGTCACCCGGCTGGCGGCGCCCACGTCCAACGGTCAGCGGGTCGCCCAACGTTACGGCTTGCGCAGTGCGGGCGACGAAGCGGCGCGGGCCTTTTCGACCCTGTTTGACACCACGCTGCCCGCCTTGCAAGCCGCATTGTCTTGGGGTGCCAGTGCACGCGCCGCCCGTGTGCAAGCGCTGATGGCCACCATGGCAGTGCTCGACGACACCAACGTGGTTCACCGGGGTGGGCTTGAAGGCTTGCGCTTTGTGCAGTCAAGCGCCGGCCGCTTTATCAAGATGGGCGGCGTCATGCAAGCGGACTGGCTGCTGCAGGCGCGTGCTATTCATGCCAACTTTGTGCAACGCAGGTTGTCGCCCGGCGGCGCGGCCGATGTGCTGGCCAGCGCCTGCTGGGTGACTGAACTCAGCCCTGCGCAGCAAGCTAATCCTTATGGCGCCCATGTCGCAACAGCACCGAGCACCAGGGTGACGTCGCTTGCGTTAATAGAGACGTCATGAGTTACGCCCTGTTACTTTCTGGCCAGGCCAGCCAGCACCCTGCCATGTTGCCCTGGCTTGAGTCTGAGCCTGCTGCCGTAGATATTTTGCGAGGGATGAGCAATCGCCTGGGGTTGGACTGGCGCGCCCAGTTGCACGATGCTGATCGACGCAGCAACAACGCTTTTGCACAGGTCTTGATCACCGGCACCTCGCTGGCAGCGTGGGCTGCGTTGCAAAGTCAATTGGCCGAGCGGCCCGCGGTGGTGGCGGGTTATAGCGTGGGTGAGTTGCCGGCTTTTGCCTGTGCCGGCGTGTTTTCTGCCGAACAGGCGCTGACTTTGGCAGCCCATCGCGCGAGCCTGATGGACGCGGCAGTATTGGGTCTGAACACCGGCTTGCTGTCGGTGTCGGGGCTGCCGGAGGCGGCGGTGCTGGCCGCCTGCACCGGTCTGCAGCTTGAGTGCGCGATTC
>NZ_JBAWYV010000068.1:0-17512 GCF_037143375.1 Rhodoferax sp.
TGATCATTCTTGCTACCCAGAAGAAGATGATGTCGTAGCCTGTTACCAGCACGCTTGACGGCAGGTAGAGGTCTATGTCGTTTAGACCGTTAGTGCTGGACCCGCGCTGGGCCGAGGCGGGAACGGTCTTGCTCATACTCGCTTCGCTCGCCAAATCGCTGCGTCCGTCCCCGCCTCGTCCCAGCGCTGCATCGCTACCTGCCGAAGCTGGGGCGGTATTAGGCTCGTTGTCATTGCCCCAACCCATTGTTGAGAACGGCACCAGTGCTGATGAATACCACGTGTCCAGCACGTCTTCGTCGCGGCGCAGGGTTTTGCCGGGGGCTTTGGCTTGGGCTTCCTGCTCGTTGCGGGCCACGATCACGTTGCCTTCTTCGTCGTACCAGGCGGGTATTTGGTGGCCCCACCAGAGTTGGCGGCTGATGCACCAGTCCTGGATGTTGTTCATCCACTGGTTGTAGGTGTTGACCCAGTTCTCGGGCACAAACTTGACGTCGCCCGACTGCACGGCGTCGATGGCTTTTTGGGCGATGGATTTGCCGGTGGGGTCGATCGGGCTGACCTTGGTCATCGCCACAAACCACTGGTCGGTCAGCATCGGCTCAATGATCTGGCTGGTGCGGGCGCAGCGCGGCACCATCAGTTTGTGTTTTTTGACTTCCACCAGCAGTTCCAGCGCGGTTAAATCGACCACCACTTTTTTGCGTGCCACAAACCGGTCGAGGCCTTGGTAAGCGGCTGGCGCTTCGGTGTTGATCTTGGCGTCCAGCGTCAGCACGCAAATCATCGGCAGCTTGTGGCGTTGGCCCACGGCGTAATCGTTCTGGTCGTGGGCGGGGGTGACTTTCACCACGCCGGTGCCAAAGGCTTTGTCGACGTAGTCGTCGGCAATCACGGGGATGGTGCGGTCGCACAAGGGCAGGGTGACGTGTTTGCCAATGAGGTGCATGTAGCGTTCGTCTTCAGGGTGCACCATCACCGCCACGTCGCCCAGCATGGTTTCGGGCCGGGTAGTAGCCACGGTCAAACCGGCCACCAACTCGCCGCCGACCAGCTGCGGGCCGTCGGCAAACGGGTAGCTGATGTGCCACATGAAGCCGTCTTCTTCTTCGCTTTCGACTTCCAGATCACTCACCGCGCTTTGCAAAATGGGGTCCCAGTTCACCAAGCGCTTGCCGCGGTAGATCAGGCCTTGCTCGTACAACTGCACAAAGGTTTCGGTCACGGTTTTGGACAGTTTCGGGTCCATCGTGAAGTACTCGCGGCTCCAGTCCACGCTGTCGCCCATGCGGCGCATTTGGGTGGTGATGGTGTTGCCGCTCTTTTCTTTCCACTCCCAGACCTTGCTCACAAAGTTTTTGCGGCCGAGGTCGTGGCGGCTGACTTTTTGCTCTTGCAACTGGCGCTCCACCACGATTTGGGTGGCAATACCGGCGTGGTCGGTGCCCGGAATCCAGACCGTGTTGTCGCCAAGCATGCGGTGGTAGCGGGTCAGCGAGTCCATGATGGTCTGGTTGAACGCGTGCCCCATGTGCAGCGTGCCGGTCACATTGGGCGGTGGCAGCTGGATCGCGAACGACTCGGCGCCCTCAACAGGCAATCCGGTGCCCCGGTGGCCGGCCACCGCATAGCCACGGCGCTCCCACTCCGGGCCCCAATGGGCTTCGAGCGCGGCGGGCTCAAAAGATTTGGACAGGCTGTCGAGGCTGGGCTGCTGGAGTGTGTCGGTCATGGGGTGTGCCAAAAATGACGAACGGCACCGAAAGGTGCCGTTCCATAAAAAAGAGGGGGAACTGGCCCGATTTTACTGGGTCGGTTCAACGGGTCAGCTGGCCGCAACGACCGGGGTGCGGATCAGGTAATCAAACGCGCCGAGCGCCGCCTTGGCGCCGTCACCGGCCGCGATGACGATCTGCTTGAACGGCACCGTGGTCACGTCGCCCGCAGCAAAGACGCCGGGCAAAGAGGTCTGGCCTTTGGCGTCGATCACGATCTCACCGTGGCGTGACAGTTCCAGCGTGCCTTTGAGCCATTCGGTGTTGGGCACCAGGCCAATTTGCACAAACACGCCTTCCAGCTCAACCTGTTGGGCCTCGCCGGTGGCGCGCTCGGTGTAGCGCAGACCGTTGACCTTGGCGCCGTCGCCGGTGATCTCGGTGGTTTGGGCGTGGACGTGAATAGTCACATTGGGCAGGCTCTTGAGCTTGTTGACCAGCACAGCGTCGGCGCGCAACTGGGTGTCAAACTCGATCAACGTCACATGCGCCACCAGACCGGCCAGGTCGATGGCCGCTTCTACGCCCGAGTTGCCGCCGCCAATCACCGCCACGCGCTTGCCTTTGAACAAAGGACCATCGCAGTGCGGGCAATAGGCCACGCCTTTGTTGCGGTACTGGTCTTCGCCCGGCACGTTGATGTTGCGCCAGCGCGCACCGGTGCTCAAAATGACGGTCTTGCTCTTGAGCGAGCCGCCGTTGGCCAGTTTGATTTCGATCAGGCCACCGGACTCGGAGGCCGCTATCAACTGGTCAGCGCGTTGCAGATTCATGATGTCCACGGCGTAGCTGCGAACGTGGGCTTCGAGTGCCGCAGCGAACTTGGGGCCGTCGGTTTCTTGCACTGAAATGAAATTCTCGATGCCCATGGTGTCGTTCACCTGGCCGCCAAAGCGCTCGGCCACGACGCCGGTACGGATGCCTTTGCGTGCGGCATACACCGCCGCCGCCGCACCGGCCGGGCCGCCGCCAACGATCAGCACGTCGTAAGGCGCGCGCTCGCTCAGTATGGCCGCGTCGCGGGCGGCGCTGCTGGTGTCAATCTTGGCCAGAATTTGTTCCAGGCTCATGTGACCGGCGCTGAATTCCTCGCCATTCAAATAGACCGTGGGCACGGCCATGACCTGGCGCTGGTTGACTTCGTCCTGAAACAGAGCGCCGTCAATCACCACCGTCTTGATGCGCGGGTTGTATATGGCCATCAGGCTCAGGGCCTGCACCACGTCCGGGCAGCTGTGGCACGACAGCGACATGTAAATCTCAAACGAAAAGTCGCCGTCAAGTGCCTTGATCTGTTCGATGACGTCCGCTTCGACCTTGGGCGGATGGCCGCCGGTCCAGAGCAAGGCCAGCACCAGCGACGTGAACTCCTGACCCAGCGGAATGGCCGCAAAGTGCAGGCTTTGTGCACGGTCGGGGCGAGTCAGACCAAACGACGGTTTGCGGGCATCTGTGCCATCAGTCCGCAGCGTGATCTTGGGAGACAGACTGGCAATCGTTTGCAGCAGTTGCTGCAACTCGCGTGAGCTGTCCGAGTCGCTGAGGGATGCCACCAGTTCAAACGGCTGACTGACCCGCTCCAAGTAGGCTTTAAGCTGATTTTTGAGGTCGTCGTCCAACATGGTGTGCATCTCTTCAATAAATGGGGGGAGGGGCTTAGCGCGTCACGATCCACCTAATGCGGCAGAGCAACATAGGGCTGTTAGCCCCCCCTTTTGCGCCCCGGTGGGGGAATTAGATCTTGCCGACCAGGTCCAGCGATGGCTTCAGGGTGGCAGCGCCTTCAACCCACTTGGCTGGGCAGACTTCGCCGTCGTGGTTGGCCACGTACTGGGCGGCCTTGACCTTGCGCAACAGTTCATGGGCATCACGGCCAATGCCGAGGTCATGGATTTCGCAAACCTTGATGACGCCTTCAGGATTGATCACGAAGGTGCCGCGCAGTGCCAAACCAGCTTCTTCGATCATCACGTCGAAGTTGCGGGTCATCGTGCCGGTGGGGTCGCCGATCATGGCGTATTGAACTTTCTTGATGGCGGGCGAGGTGTCGGCCCAGGCCTTGTGTGCGAAATGGGTGTCGGTGGAGACGCTGTAAATGTCCACGCCAATTTTGGCGAATTCAGCATGCGCGTCGGCCAGGTCTTCGAGTTCGGTAGGGCAGACAAATGTGAAGTCGGCGGGGTAAAACACCACCACGGACCACTTGCCTTTGAGCGTCTGCTCGGTTACTTCAAAAAATTTGCCGGCTTGGTAGGCTTGGGCTTTGAACGGTTGGACTTGGGTATTGATCAAGGACATGATGGAACTCCTGTAGAAAATGGGGTGGGGGAAATCTCGACCGTGAGTCGATGGGTGAAATCATAGCGGCGAACTATCATTTGCGTGATGCTTTGTCTTAAAGCTATCGATAGGCATTTTTAATCACCGCCGCAGGGATAATCCACGCTTCCCAGTGGAGTTCTTGCCATGCTGTTCCTTTTATCCCCCGCCAAATCCCTCGACTTTGACCCCGCGCCCCCTGCGGTGCCGCACACGCAGCCCTTGTTCGTCAAACAATCGGCTGAGCTGATTGACATCTTGCAGGAAAAATCGCCGCAGCAAATCGCCAGCCTGATGAGCCTGAGCGACACCTTGGCGGGCCTCAACGTGGCGCGCTATGCCGCCTGGAGCCCCAAGTTCACGTCTAAAAACGCCAAGCAGGCGGTGCTGGCCTTCAATGGTGATGTGTACGAAGGGCTGGACGCCAAGAGCCTCACGCCTGACGATCTGGCCTGGACGCAAGAGCATCTGTGCATTCTGAGCGGCCTGTACGGCGTGTTGCGCCCGCTGGACTACATGCAACCCTACCGCCTTGAAATGGGCACGGTGCTGGCCAACGCCCACGGCAGCAACCTCTACAAATTCTGGGGCGCGAAAATCTCTCATTACTTGAATGAGCGCCTGCAGCGCGACATCTCGCCGGTGGTGGTCAACCTTGCCAGCCAGGAGTATTTCAAGGCGGTGGACGCCAAAACACTCAAGGCCCGCGTGGTGGAGTGCGTGTTTGAAGAACGCAAGGGCGACCAGTTCAAAATCGTCAGCTTCTACGCCAAGCGGGCGCGTGGGCTGATGGCGCGTTTTGCCGCCACGCAGCGGGTGGTCACGCCACAGCAACTGCAAGCGTTTGATGCGGAAGGCTACGCCTTTGACGCGGCGGCGTCCAGCCTGGACCGGTTGGTGTTCCGGCGCGACTCGCCGACAGCCTGAATTTACAACAAATCAGCCTCTAGCCCCCCGTACTATAAGCGCAACAAGCTATGAAAATAAGAGCAAATAACCTGGACATCGAAGTCGAAGACACCGGCTCCGGCTGGGGTTCTGGCCCGGCCAGCGGGGGCGCGCACCGGCCGGCGGTGCTGCTCATCATGGGGCTGGGCATGCAGCTGGTGGCGTTTCCAGAGTCATTGGTGCAAGCGCTGGTAGACGCGGGCTACCGGGTGATTCGCCACGACAACCGCGACGTCGGCCTGAGCCAGCGCTGCGAGGCTTTGGGCAAGCCCAACCTGCTGTGGCAAAGCCTGCGCTACAAGCTCGGCCTGCAGCCCAAGGCGCCCTACAGCCTGGGCGACATGGCGGCGGACTCGCTGGGCGTGCTCGACGCGCTGGGCATCAGCCAAGCGCATGTGCTGGGCGTCAGCATGGGCGGCATGATCGCGCAGCGGCTGGCGCTGGCTGCGCCCCAGCGGGTGCTGAGCCTCACCAGCGTGATGAGCACCAGCAGCGCCAAAGGCCTGCCGCAAGCCCGACCCGAGGTGATTCGCGTGCTGTTCCAGCGCCCGGCCAACCGCAGCCCGCAAGCGGTGGCCGACCATTACGTGCGCCTTTTCAACGCTATTGGCAGCCCGGCGTATCCGACGCCCGAGCCTGAGTTGCGTGAGCGCATCTTGCTGGCTTATGAGCGCGGTTTTTATCCGCACGGCACGCTGCGCCAAATGGTGGCGGTGATGGCCGACACCACCCGCGCTGCCGAGTTGCCGAAGATCATCGCGCCCACGCTGGTGCTGCACGGCAAGGCCGACCCTTTGGTGCCTTATGCCTGTGGCGAAGACACGGCCCGGCGTATTCCTGGTGCCAAACTGGTTGGCTTTGACGGCCTGGGCCACGACCTGCCACCCGTGCCCGTAGCGCAAATGCTGGCTGAACTTATTCCCCATTTACGGGCCGCCGATGGGCGCGCCCGTTCCACCGCACCGAGCACCACGCCATGAACCACCCAGCTACGAACCACCCTGACAATTCCCAGCTGGGCAAAGCCTCGGCTTACATCGACCACTACGACGCCTCGCTGCTGTTCCCGATTCCCCGGGCCGGCAAGCGCGCCGAGATTGGCATCGGCGCCGCCCCGCCGTTTTTTGGCGCCGACCTGTGGACCGCGTTTGAGCTGAGCTGGCTCAACCTGCGCGGCAAACCGCAGGTGGCGCTGGCGCATTTCACGGTGCCCAGCGAGACACCCAACATCATCGAGAGCAAGTCCTTCAAGCTCTACCTCAACAGCTTCAACAACACGCCGTTTTCCGATGTGGATGCGGTCAAAACCCGCCTGCGGGCCGACCTGAGCGAAGCCGTGTGGCGCGACACCGCCCGCGACACGGCCGCCCGCGGCCCGGCGCCGTCAAGCATTGGCGTCAAAATTTTGCTGCCCGAATTCTTTGACCGCGAGCCGCTGTACGAGTTGGACGGCCTGAGCCTGGACCGGCTCGACGTTGAATGCACCCGCTACACCCCGGCGCCTGATTTGCTCAAAACGCTGGAAGCCGATGCGCCCGTGACCGAAGTGCTGGTCAGCAACCTGCTCAAGAGCAACTGCCTGGTCACCGGCCAGCCCGACTGGGGCAGCGTGCAGATCAGCTACACCGGCGCGCCGATCGACCAGGAAGGGCTGCTGCAATACCTGGTGAGCTACCGCAACCACAACGAGTTCCATGAGCAGTGCGTGGAGCGCATCTTCATGGACCTCTGGACCCGCTGCAAACCCTTGAAACTCAGCGTGTATGCGCGCTACACGCGCCGCGGCGGGCTTGACATCAACCCGTTTCGCACCAGTTTTCCGCAGGGCTTGCCGGCCAATACGCGCACGGCGCGGCAATAAATTTGCTATTGATTAAGTAGCATCTAGCGCAGGCAGCACGGGGGCTATAGCTTGTTTTGGCTTATAAAAACGCCCAACTCACTGGCTGGCACCGGGCGGCCAAAGTAATAGCCCTGGAAGGCGTCGCAGCCATAGGCGGCCAAAAAGTCGCGCTGCTCGACGGTTTCCACGCCTTCGGCAATCACCTTCATGTCCAGGCTGTGGCCCAGCGCCACGATGGCGCGGGCAATCACCGCGTCGTTGGAGTCAATCTGCAGGTCAATCACAAACGACTGGTCGATCTTGAGCTGGTCCAGCGGCAGCCGTTTCAGGTAAGACAGCGACGAGTAGCCGGTGCCAAAGTCGTCGAGCGAAAACCGCACGCCCAGTGCCTGCAGGGCGCCCATCTTGACGATGGTCTCGGGCACGTTGCCCACCAGCATGCTTTCGGTCAGTTCCAGCTTGAGCAGGCTCGGGTTGACGCCGCTGCGTTGCACGGTTTGCGTGACGGTGTCCACGAAGTCGGCTTGGGCAAACTGGAGCGCGCTCACGTTGACGGCCATGGTCCAGTGGGCGGTCGCAAGTTGGTCGGCCCAGGCCCGCAGTTGGGTGCAGGCGGTATCGAGCACCCATTGGCCCAGCGGCAAGATCAGCCCCGACTCTTCGGCCAGGGCAATGAAGTGGGCCGGCGACACCCGGCCCCGCGTCGGGTGCTGCCAGCGCACCAGCGCTTCGGCCCCAATGGGCGCGCCCAGCTGGTTGACCTGAATCTGGTAGAGCAGCAAAAACTGATGCTTGGCCAGCCCGGTGCGCAAGTCGGTCTCCAGCTCGGCATGGTCGGCGGCGGCGGCTTGCATCTCGGGGTCAAAGAAGCGAAAGGTATTGCGCCCGCCTGCTTTGGCCTGGTACATGGCGGCATCGGATTTTTTAATCAATTCCTCCACCGTTTCCTGGTCGGCCATGAACACCGCGATGCCAATGCTGGGCGTGCTGGTGTGGGTGAGTCCGTGCAGGCTGTAGGGTTGGCCCATCACCTGAATAATTTTGTTGGCCAGTGTTTCTGCTTGCGCGGCGGCTTCCGGCGTGTAGTTGCTCAGGCCTTCCAGCAGCAGCACAAACTCGTCGCCGCCGATGCGGGCCACGGTGTCGCCTTCGCGAACGCAGGCCTGCAGCCGGGTCGACACCATTTGCAGCAGCAAGTCGCCATAGTCATGGCCCAGGCTGTCGTTGAGGCGCTTGAAATGGTCCAGGTCCAGAAACATCAGGGCGGCATGCATGCCCGTGCGGCCCGACGTCACCATCGCCTGGCTGATCCGGTCCAGCAGCAGGCGCCGGTTGGGCAAGCCGGTGAGGGGGTCGAAAAAAGCCAGCCGCCGAATTTCTTCGATCGCGTGGTGTTGCTGGGTGTTGTCGCGCACCAGCCCAATGAAGACCGGCTGGCCCTGGTGGGTGGCTTTGGACACCGACAAGGTCAAGTGGACCAGCGTGCCGTCCTGGCGCAGGCCCTCGACCTCGCGCGTCTGGCCAATGATGCGGGTTGTGCCGGCGCGCTGGTGGTGCTGCAGGTAGCCGTCGTGCTGGCTGCGGTGCGGCTCGGGCATCAGCAGGTTCACGTTATGCCCCAGCATCTCCTGCGCGTGGTAACCGAAAATTTGGCTGGCGGCCAGGTTGAAGGTCTGGATCAGGCCCTGCGCATTGAGGGTGATGACACCGTCCAGCATGTTGTCCAGAATGATCTGGTTTTGCTGCGCCGACTCGCGCAGCAGCGTTTGACCTTCCAGCAACTGTTGCTCCGCCCGCTTGCGCTCGTTGATGTCGGTCAGCACCACGCGCAGCGTGGCGCCGCCGTTGTCGTCCGCGCTGGCGCTGGCGGCCAGGTGAACCCAGAAGGGCGTGTCGTCCCCCCTTTTCAGGCGCAGCTCACACGATTGAAGTACCTGGGTATTAACCAGTTTTTTTTGGAGCAAGTAATAGTCGTCCTGGTCTTCAGAGGCGATGAACCGGGCCATCGGCTGCCGGATAAGTGCGCCCCGCGCTGCCTTCAGCAAGGTCGCCGCCGTGAGGTTGGCCTGCTGGATGAGTCCGTCCATGTCAAGCGAGAGGTAGCCCACCGGCGCCAGGTCATAAAGGTCGAAATAACGTGCCTGTTCGGTGGCGAGTTGGGTCTGCGACTGGCGCAATTCCTCGTTTTGCATTTCCAGCTCAATCTGGTGCACCGACAACTCATGCAGCATCAGGTGAACGGCTTGCGGCGACAGGGTGGACGGGTCAGGCGCGCGCTGGGCCTGGGTGCTTTGGTACTTCTCTTCAGCCTGCTGGCGCAGCGACGGGCGCGCGCTGGGTACAGGCGTCAGGCTGGAGGCGGATGAGTCCGAATCGGTCATGCGGCGTTCTCCTCAATAGCCCTCTCGGTCGTGGCAATGGCGTACATCTGGCCGGATTCGTTGACCAGCGCACTGGAAATGATCGATATCTCCAGCACTGCGCCCGCCTTGCTGAGGCGTTGGGTGCGGTAGGGCTGCAGGGTTTCAAGCCGACTCAGTTGCGCCAGTCGCGCCAGCGCGCCTTCGCGCTGGTTTTCGGGGATGCGGTCCTGCACATTGAGCTTGAGCGCCTGCGCTTCGCTCCAGCCATACAAGCGCGTCGCACCCGGGTTCCAGGCCAGGGTACGGCCTTCCAGGTCCTGCACCGTGATGGCGTCCGACGCATCACGCACCACCACCGCCATGCGCAGCAGGTCGTTGGTTGATTTACGCAGCGCGGCTTCAGCAAGTTTGAGTTCCATGATGTCGGTGAAGGTGATCACGGCGCCCTCGATCACGTTGTCCAGCGTGCGGTAGGGCTGGATGCGCATGGTGTACCAGCGGCCATCCTGGGTCTGGACTTCCACCGTTTTACTGACCAGCGTGTTGAGCACCGACTGCAGGTCGGCCACCAGGCTGTTGTAGCCCACTAGGTTGGAGACGATGTGCGCCACCGGCCGGCCCATGTCGCTGGGAATCAGGTTGATGATCTGGGACGCCGCTGGCGTAAAGCGCAGGATGCGCAACTGGTGGTCCACAAACACCGTGCCAATGCCGGTGCCGGCCAGCAGGTTGTTCATGTCGTTATTGGCACGCGACAGGTCGGCCACCTTGGTTTGCAGCTCGGTGTTGACGGTGGCCAGTTCTTCGTTGACCGACTGCAGTTCCTCGCGCGAGGTTTCCATCTCTTCGTTGGTGGACTGCAGTTCTTCGTTGACTGACTGCATCTCTTCGTTGGACGACTTGAGTTCCTCGTTGGAGCTTTCCAGTTCCTCGTGGGTGGTCTGGAGGTACTCATCTTTGGAGCGCAGTTCAAGCTGCAGCGCCGCAATGCGGGACTCGGCATCCAGCCCCACGGTGCCTGCCTCGTGACCGTTTGCAGCGCCGGCCAGCGCCAAGGCGGTGACATCAGCCTCCGGCGCTTCTTGCAGCACCACCAGGTACAACACAGTTTCGGGCGATTGCGGGATGGCCGGTGGGCCGGTCTTGACCGGCGACACGCTCAGGTTGACACGGGTGAAGTGGCCGTTGGTCTTGACGTTCAGGTTATGACATTGCACCGCCTCCTGGCGGTTGGCCGCTTGCAACAAGGTGGTGGTAAGGTCGCGGCGCAGCCCCTCGCGCGCCATTTTCAGGATGTTGTTGATCCCTGCTTCGCCCGGGCTCGGCTCCAGGTACATGCCGGTACGCCCGTGCAGGTAAAGGATGTCACCCTTGGCATTGACCAGCACGCTGGCCGGCGCCCACTGCTGCAGCAGTGCCTGTTCGGTCAGTTCGCGCAGCGTCTTGCTGCCAGAGTTCGGGAGTTTGATGGCGCCGCTGCGGGGGGTGGTGGCCTCGGGCGCCGACAAGGTCGGCAAAAACCGCGATAAGGTGACGCGCTGCATGCCCTCAAAATTGTCCTTGCGCTGGTAGAGCTTTGACTTGCGGTCAAGCACGGCAAATAGTTCGTCAAACTCGCCAATGCCTTCGGAAGTGCCCAAAAACAGCAAGCCGCCGGGCTTCAGGGCGTAATGAAACAGGGGTACCAGTTTTTTCTGCAGCTCCAGGTTCATGTAGATCAGCAGGTTGCGGCAGGTAACAAGGTCGAGCTTGGAGAAGGGCGGGTCTTTGATCAGGTCCTGCTCGGAGAACACCATCAGGTCGCGCGTGCTTTTGTGGATGCGGTAGGCGCTGCCGTCCGGCTCCACGGTAAAGAAACGTGCCAGCCGCTCCGGCGTCAGGTCGGCGGCAATGCTGGCCTGGTAGAGCCCGGCGCGGGCGGTGGCAATGGCCCGGCTGTCAATGTCGGTGGCAAAGATCTGCACCGTGTAGGGCGTCTTGAGCGCGGACATACGCTCTTGCAACAAGATGGCAATCGAGTAAGCCTCTTCGCCAGTCGAGCACGCGGTGACCCAGATCCGCACCACGGCACCGGCCGGTTTGTTCTCAAAAAGTTTGGGGATGGCCTGCTCTTCAAGTACCTGAAACGCTTCCGGGTCACGGAAAAAGTTGGTCACCCCGATCAGCAGGTCGCCAAACAGTGCCTCGACCTCGGTCGGGGTTTGTTGCAGGTATTTGACGTAGCCATCAAACGAGTCGATCTGGTGCACCGCCATGCGCCGCTCAATGCGGCGGTGGATGGTGCTGGGCTTGTAGTTGGAGAAGTCGTGGCCAGTCTGTGAGCGCAGCAGGATGAAGATTTTTTTGAGCGCACTCTCGTTGTTGATGACCGGGCCGCTGATCGCACGCATGCCATTGCCAAAAGCGTGCGTGGCGTAGGCCTGAAGTTGGGCCGGCATCTCGTTGGGGGCCAGTTGGAAGTCGACCATGTTGGTGGCAATGGCACTGCGCGGCATGCCATCAAACTCGGTGGTTTCCGGCGTTTGCGCCAAGATCAAGCCGCCTTCGGCCTTGACGGCGCGCACACCTTGTGCGCCATCGCTGCCGGTGCCCGAGAGCACAACGGCAATGGCACGCTCGCGCTGGTCTTGCGCCAGTGAGCTAAAGAAAAAGTCAATTGGCAGGCGTTGGCCGCGCGGCGCGGTGGGCTCCAGCAGCTGCAGCGTGCCGTTGAGCAGGGCCATGTCGTGGTTGGGCGGGATGATGTAGACGCAGTTCACCTGCACCACCATGCCGTCTTCCACTTCAAAAACATGCATGTGGGTGTAGCGCCGAATCAGGTCGCTCAAAATGCTTTTGTGGTCAGGCGCCAGATGCTGCACCAGTACAAAGGCCATGCCGGGGGCGGCATCAAGCGACATGCCCGAGAAGAACGACTCAAACGCCGCCAGCCCGCCGGCTGAAGCGCCAATGCCCACGATCGGAAAACTGGCCTTGGCGTCGCTCACGGTGGGCGTGACCGGGGCAGTAACAATAGCGAGCGCTTTAGAAGGCGCTTTAGCAGGTTTTTTGGGTGTCATGACGGGCTTTGGTGAGGCAAACAATTTTCTGGGTTTCGGTTGGATTTTAGAGGGGTAGGGCGGAGTTTTGGGTGCTCATTTTTGTTGCTTTATGTTGGTTCGCAAATGGGATGCTTTGGCTGCGGGGGCAGAGGGCCGGGTGCTCCCTTTGAACCGGCGCGGGGCCGGGGTGGAGGCCGGGGGCTCTCAACGCTTCGCTTTTTGAAATCGCCCCCGACCTCCGCCCCACCCCCGCGCCTTGCGCGGTGTTGTGAATTAATTGGAATCTGACCCCAATTAGAATTTTTTAGCTTTCCCCCGATAGAAGCAAGTGCTTCCGGCTGTTGAAATGGCCAGAAACAGAAAGAACACGCAAGCAGGCACAAGAACAAAAATTCAAAACAATTGATCTGTAAATACTACTGAATCAATAGCTGTCAGCGCAGGTAGTTCGGGGGCTAGAGCCTTATTTGGCTCATAAACATCAGAATTACCCGCTTTGGCCAGCGACCCCACGCGCACGCCCAGCAAGCGCAAGCGCTGGGTCAGCGGTACGCGCTTCAGGCACTGGCCGGCAATCTGGCGCAGGGTGTGGGCGTCGTCGGTGTAATGGTCCAGCGTGTGGTCGCGGGTCACGCTCTTGAAATCGTCATAACGCAGCTTGATGCCGATGGTCTTGCCCACATAGCCTTTGCGCTGCAAATCACTCGCCACCTGCTCGCACAGTCGCGTGAAGATGGCGCCGAGTTCAGCCTTGTCGCGCACCGCGTGCAGGTCGCGCTCAAACGAGGTCTCGCGGCTGATGGAGACCGGTTCGCTTTCCAGCACGATCGGGCGCGCGTCAATGCCGTGGGCGGCGTCAAACATCCAGGCGCCGGTTTTCTGGCCGAAGTGGTCGATCAGCCATTGCAGGTCGTGCTCGGCCAACTGCCCGATGGTCTCAATGCCCAATGCCTTGAGCTTTTCATCCGCCTTGGGGCCAATGCCGTTGATTTTTCGGCAGGCCAGCGGCCAGATTTTGCTTTCCAGATCGTCTTCAAAAACAATGGCGATGCCGTTGGGCTTGTTGAATTCGCTGGCCATTTTGGCGATCAGCTTGTTGGGCGCCACGCCCACCGAGCAGGTCAGGCCGGTCTGCTCAAAAATGGTTTTTTGCATGAGCCGCGCCAGCACCCGCCCGCCTTCGCGCTGGCCGCCGGGCACCTCGGTGAAATCGATAAAAACTTCGTCAATTCCCCTGTCTTCCATCAGCGGGGCAATGTCCAGAATGATGTCTTTCACGGCGCGCGAGTACTTGCGGATTTCAGTAAAGTCCACCGGCAGCAATATGGCTTGCGGGCACAGTTTGGCGGCCTTCATCAGCCCCATCGCCGAGCCGACGCCAAACTGGCGCGCCGCGTAGGTGGCGGTGGTGATGACGCCGCGCCCGGTGTAGTCTTTGAGCCGGGGGAAATCGGCCACCGGGATTTTGGACAAAGGTCGCTCGGTGGGTTCGCCATCGATCAACGCCGATCCGGCCAGCCTCAGAGCGTCATCCACGGTGCGCCGCCCGCCGCCAATCACCACGGGCAAGCCCTTGAGCTGCGGGTAGCGCAGCAATTCGACCGACGCATAAAAAGCGTCCATGTCGAGGTGGGCAATGCGGCGGATCAAACCGCCCGGTGGCGTGCTCACGACATGATGATCCCGATCGCCATCAGCACGGGCGTCAGCAGGTTAATGGCCACGTTGCGACCCATGGCGGGGAGCAGGCGTTGCACGTCGGTGGCATGCAGCAGCACGTCACGCGTGGTCGGTACTGCCAGAAACAATACGCCCAGGCCGAGCAGTGCGCCCACCGGCAGCAGGCCGCTCAACACGCCCAGCGCAATGCTGGCAAACGCCAGAGCCGTTTGGACGGCGTACCAGCGTGCGCCGACCGTGGGGCCGGAGGTGACCAGAATATGTTTGCGGCCCACACGGCGGTCCGCCTCGGCGTCCGGGAACTGGTTGAGGAGCAGCAGGTTGTTGACCAGGAAAAACGGCACCAGCGAGGCCACTGTGGCGGTCGCAGAATACGCGCCGGTCAGGGCCACCTGGGTGCCCAAAATCATCAGGGGTCCAAAGCCCACACCGGGTGCTACCAGGCACAGCACCGGGTGGCGCGTGATCCACTCGGTGTAGATCAGCACCAGCAGCACGCCCGCCAGGCCCAGCGGCAGCAAGGCTGGGCCCCGCTCTACTACAAAATAAAACCCCACTGCCATGCTGATGAACAGGCTGGTGATGGCCATCATCAGGGTGCTGCCCAGCAGTTCCGGGTGCGCGGGCAGCACACCGCTGCCGCCGCTGAATGGGGTGCGCTGGGTCATGGCATCCAACCCGCTGCGATAGTCCTGGTATTCGTTGAACGAATTGACGCTGATGTGGGCCGCCACCGCGCCCACAAGCACCAGCAAGGCCTGCAAATAGTTGACGTGGCCATTGGTCGCTTTCACGCAGGCCACGCCCAGCAAAATACAGGCCGGTGTCAGGATCAGAAAGGGCAGGCGCGCTGGGCCCAGCCAGAGGAAAATTTTATTCATGTCCTGAGGATAGCGCGATACTGAATTGAGCCAAGTCAAGGTTTGGAAGATTTAAAATGTCTATGCTGCGGTGCAGCAACTATTTTCCGATTGGACGCCCCATGGATCAGCATTTTCTTACCCCTTTGTTCTCGCCCAAATCTATTGTTGTCTTTGCGGGCAAGGTAGACGTACCGGCCGAACAAACGCTGCAGGCACAGGCTTTGCACGACGCGCTGGTGTCCCAGTGCTACACCGGTCGCCTCACGTTTGTCGACATCCACACCATCGGCACGCTGGCTGACCTGGCCCAAACCCACGCCGATCTGGCCATCATCGTGATGCCGGTGGCCGAAGTGGCCACAGCGCTGGAAGTGGCGGGGCGTATCAAGTGCCGCGCCGCGCTGGTGATTTCCAGTGGCATCAACGCCACGCTGGCCGCCGAAATGCACAAAATAGCCAAACGCGATGGCATGCACCTGCTGGGCCCTAATTGCCTCGGCTTTCAGCGCCCCTTCCTGGGACTGAACGCCAGTGTGGCAGGTGTCATGTGTGCCAAAGGGCCGCTGGCGCTGGTGTCGCAATCGGGTTCCCTGACCTCGTCGATTTTGGATTGGGCCCAAAAAAATGGTGTGGGTTTCTCGACCGTGGTGTCGCTCGGCCCCAATACCGCCGTGGACATGGCGCAAGTGCTCGACTTTTTGGCCTCTGATGCGCAAACCCACAGCATCGTGGTTTACCTCGAAGGCATCACCGATTCGCGTCGTTTCATGAGCGCGCTGCGGGCCGCCGCGAACGCCAAACCGGTGGTGGTGCTCAAGGCCGGCCGCAAACCCTCGGGCAACCGGGCTGCGCTCACGCACTCGGGTTCGATCGTGGGCAGCGACGACGTGTTTGATGCCGCCTTGCGCCGCGCCGGTGCGGTGCGGGTGCGCTCGTTTGTGGAGTTGTTCTCGGCCGCCAAGTGCCTGGCCTCGCGCTACAAACCGGTTGGGCGCCGCCTGGCCATTGTCACCAACGGCGGTGGGCCGGGTGTGTTGGCGGCGGACTGGATTTGCGAAATCAAGCTGGAGTTGGCCACCCTGGATGCCGATCAGATTAAAGACCTCAAGCCGCTGTTGCCGCCGCTGGCGTCGTTATGCGACCTGATTGATGTGTCTGAAGAAGCCGGTCCCGAGCATTTCAAGGCCGCGATCGAAGCCGCTGGCAAAGCGCGCCAGATTGACGGCGTGTTGGTAATTTACTCGCCCAAGATTGGCATGGACAGCGCCCTGATCGCCACCGCGCTGGCTGAAAGCCAGAAGCAACTCGGCAAGCCCTTGTTGACCTGCCTGATGGGCGACGCCACGGTGGGCGAGGCTCGCCGAATTCTGAACGAGTCGACCATTCCGACCTTTCGCACGCCGGAAGCGGCGGTGGGGGCTTTTGGCAACATTGCGTCTTTCTACCAAAATCAGCAACTGCTGCAGCAAACGCCGCCGCCCTTGTCGAACCTGGCCAAGCCCGATGTGGAAGGCGCCCGAATCCTGATCGAAAGCGTGCTGGCCGAGCGCCGCAAGGTGCTGACCGAGATGGAGTCAAAGGCCTTGCTGGCCGCGTTTCATATTCCTGTCACCAAAACGATTTTGGCGCGCAGCGTGAACGAAGCCATCATGATCGCCACCCAGCTGGGTTTCCCGGTGGCGCTCAAGATCGACTCGCCCGACATCAGCCACAAGTCCGATGTGCAGGGCGTGGCGCTCAACGTCATGAACGCTGTGGGGGTGCGCGATGTCTTTGCGAACATGATGCAGACAGTGGCCAAGCTCAAGCCCAAGGCGCGCATCAACGGCGTCACCATCCAGAACATGTCTAGCCAGAAACGGGGTCGCGAGATTAATGTGGGCCTGGTGACTGATGACCCGTTTGGCCCGGTGATTTCCTTTGGCGCCGGTGGCACCATGATCGAACTGATGAACGACCGGGCGATGGAGTTGCCGCCCTTGAACCAGTTTTTGGCCCGCAGACTGATCGACCGCGCCCGTGTGGCGGAGACGCTGGGCGAATGGCATGGCGCGCCAGCGGTGGACATGGAAGCGCTGGAGCAAGTGCTGTTGCGCGTGTCAGAAATGGTCTGCGAGCTGCCGCAACTGCGTGAGATGGACATCAACCCGATCATCGTGGACGAATCCGGCGCAGTGGCGGTCGATGCCCGCATCGTGATCGAGAGTGCGCCGCCGTCGGCCCGCAATTACAACCACTTGGCTATTCTGCCGTACCCATCGCAACTTGAGCAAGTGTGGCCCATGCCCGGTGGCGGCGAATACGTGGTGCGCCCGATTCACCCGGATGACGCCGACATGCTGCAAACCTTTGTGCGCAGCCTCTCGACCCAGAGCCGCTACTTCCGGTTTGTGTCGAGCATGCCGGAGCTGCCCGCCAGCATGCTGGCACGCTTCACGCTGATTGATTACGACCGCGAAATGGCGCTGGTCGCTGTCACCCGCGATCGCAAGGTGGACGATGAAGGTGTGACCACCGAGGTGTCGCGCATCGTGGGCGTGTCGCGCTACATCACCAACCCGGACCGCACCAGTTGCGAGTTCTCGCTGGTGGTGTCGGACGATATGGGCGGCAAGGGCTTGGGTTCGCGCCTGATGCTGTCGATCATGGACGTGGCCCGTGAAAAAGGCCTGTCCGAGAT
>NZ_JBAWYV010000069.1:0-17441 GCF_037143375.1 Rhodoferax sp.
TGTTTTGCACCACCAGTTTGAGCGCGGGTCGTCCGGGGTTGAGGACGTGGTCGGGGCCGTTGTCAATGATGATTTCGCCAGGGGTCATGGGGGAGCTTTCGTTAAACCATTTGCAGCAGCAAGACGCCGCCTAGCAGCGTGACCGCAGCACCCGCCAATCTGGGCGTCCAGAGACTGCGCCGACGCAGCGCCAAGCCCAAACCAAGGCCGGCCATATGCAGCATCACCGTTGTCAGGAGCATGCCCGCCAGTGGCGCCCAAGTCTGTACCGAGCCTGCGAATTCAGTGCCATGCGCCACACCGTGAAAAAGGGCAAACACGCCCACCAAAGCAGCGGCCAGCGCGGTAGGCAACTCAGTTCGCAACGCCACCAGCAAGCCCAGCACCAGCAGCGAGGCCGCGATCATCGGCTCGACCGCGGGCAGATCCATGCCGGCCAGGCCGAGCAGGGCGCCGACCAGCAGCATGGCTGCAAAGGCCAGCGGGGCTGTCCAAAGTCGGCGGGCGGTCAGTGCGCTCCAGAAACCCACGGCCAGCATGGCGGCCAAGTGGTCCAAGCCCGTGAGCGGGTGCAGCAGACCCTCCCAGAACCCGAGCGTTGAAGGGGTGCCAACTTCAGTGCCTAAATGGGCGCTAGCCCAGGTAGAACATGCGCAAGCAGCTATAAAAACAATAGCTTTCAATAATTTTGCATTCATCATGACGGTCTCCGGTGAAGGGGTTGAGAGTGGCGTGCGCCGGCGTATCCACAAACGACCGCCAGCCCGCAAAAAATAATAATCAAAATCAGGGTTTTGTCTATGTCAAAGCAAGGGTTCAAACGGTCAAACAATCGGCTGATGCACCGTCACCAGCTTGGTGCCATCGGGGAAGGTGGCCTCCACCTGAATGTCGGGAATCATCTCGGCGATGCCGTCCATGACGTCGGCACGGGTCAGGATGGTGCGCCCAAAACTCATCAGTTGCGCCACGGTTTTGCCATCGCGGGCGCCTTCCATGACGGCGGCACTGATCAAGGCTAGGGCCTCGGGGTAATTGAGTTTCAAACCGCGGGCCTTGCGGCGCTCAGCCAGCAAGCCGGCGGTAAAAATAAGCAGCTTGTCTTTTTCGCGAGGCGTTAGTTCCATATCGTTTCACTTAATGCAGGGGTCATTAGCTCGTGCGGCCGCAAATGCGGACCAAACGCGAGGGGTAAGTTCCATAGGGTTAACCATGCAAAAGCCGTGCCGTGGTCAGGACCGACCGCTGTCTGCCAGTGCGCCTGCGCGCCAGCGGCTCCCCGATGCCTGGTTGGTGGGGTTGCACCAAAACAAGGCATCGCCAGATTCCTCTTTGTGGTGCATGGCGTCACAGCATGTGACCGAAGGCCAGCGCGGCGGCGGCGGCCCGGGTTTCCACCCCCAGCTTCTCGAAGATGTGCTCCAGATGCTTGTTCACGGTTCGGTGGCTCATGCCCAGAATGTCGCCAATGTCGCGGTTGGTTTTGCCCTTCGCCAGCCACGACAGCACTTCGGTTTCGCGCGGAGTCAGGGCCGCTTGGGCCAGGCGCGACGGCGCCACTTCGCTCGCACTGTGCTGTTCCAGCAGCAGCATGGTCTCTCCCATGCCGACCCGTCCCATATTGCGCACCGACAGTTGCAGGTGGCCCAGGTTCAGCAGCACCGGCTGCTGCTCGTCAAGCAAGACGGCGTTGAGCGAGTCTGACAAACGCCCATCGGTGGTGGTGCCGTCCACGCTTTTGAGCCACAAGGCGGCTTGGGGCGAGCGCCAGGCCAGGCGGCCCCGCGCATCGACCAACACCACGCCAAAACCGGCCACGTCCACCGCTTCCCGCGCCAGCCGGGTGATGTGGGCGTTGCGTGTGTGCGTTACCAGTCTGGCGACCAGTTCTGCGGCACGCAGCGGTTTCACCACGTAGTCCACCCCGCCGCAGGCAAAGCCTTCCAGCACATGCTGCGTTTCAGACAGTCCGGTCATAAATATCACCGGAATATGTGCCAGCACCGGGTCGGCCTTGATCAGGCGGCAGGTCTCAAAACCAGACAGACCCGGCATGACGGCATCCAGCAAAATGGCGTCCGGCACCACCAACTCCAGTCGCTGCAGGGCCGCTGCGCCGTCCCGGGCAACCAGCACGGTGTAGCCCTCGGCTTCCAGTGTGTCGCACAACATGCCCAGACTGCTGGGCGTGTCATCCACCACCAGAACCACAGGGCGGTGCGCAGCAGGTTTTTCGTCAGGTATCTCTTCAGGCTTCAATGTCATCTTCGTACTTCTTCAAGTGGTCCAGCAAGGACTCCAGTTCGCAGCGGCTTACAAATTCGCGCAGGTGTTGAACGTGAGCGGTCATGGACGGGTTTTCGGCGCTCAAGCGGTCCAGCAAACGATGCAGACCATGAACATGACCCAGCTGCACCAGGTGAATCAGCTCAGTCCGTGCGTCCTCGGTCAGTTGCCAACGGGCCTCGCCAGCTTGGGGCGTGATCGGCTCCACTGGCACCGATGCACCTGCGGCCTTCCACTCCAGGCCCAGGTGCCGCTGCAAGGCGGCCATCAATTCAGACTCCAGCACCGGCTTGCTGACAAAGGCCTGGCAGCCCGCCGATTTAAGCAAGCTGCTGTGGTTCTCAAGCACGTTGGCCGACACCATGATGATCGGCACCGAGGTGTAGCCCCGGCTGCGAATCTGCTGCGCCGTTTGCCAACCGTCCATGCCGTCCATGCAGATGTCGAGCAGGATGGCATCCGGCTGTTTATCGGCCAGGTAATCCAGGCATTCAAGGCCACTGGCCGCCTCGGTGATGGCAAAGCCGAGCGGCGTCAACATGCCAGCCAACATCTGGCGCTGAACTGGTTGGTCATCCACCACCAGCAGGGTTCGGCGTTTGCCAAAAAAACCAGCAATCTGCAGAGGTGGTTCAGCCCTTGGGCCGGGGTCATCAATCTCGCGCAGGTAGAGCCGCACGCTAAAGGTACTTCCAACACCCGATTGGGTTTGCAAGGACAGGTCGCCGCCCATCAGCGAGGTCAGCAAGCCCGTGATGGTCAGGCCCAGCCCGGTACCGGGCTCGCCGCGCCGTCGGCCCGCCGCACCCCGCTCAAAGGGCATGAAAATTCGCTCCTGGTCTTGTGGCTCAATGCCAATGCCGGTGTCCACAATGTCAAACCGGATCACATCGCTACGGCAATCCACATGCAGCGTGACGCTGCCCTGGTCGGTAAAGTGAACGGCATTGCTCAGCAGGTTGATGAGAATCTGGCTCAAACGCTTGGTATCGGCCTGCACCCAGGCTGGCATACGCCCACTGTGGGTATAAACAAATCGAACCCCACGCGCCTCTGCCTGCGGTCGCATCATGCTCACCAAACCGTCCAGAAAATCAGGCAGGGGCAATGGCGCCGTCTCCAGGCGCAAGCGCCCCGCCTCAATCCGGGCCAGGTCCAGCAAACCGTCCACCAACGCCAGCAAGTGCTCGCCACTGCGCTGAATGGTTTGCACCGCGTTGCGCGGCGCTTGGGTCAGTGCCTCGTTTTTGAGCAAAATTTGGGCGTAACCCAAAATGCTGTTGAGCGGCGTGCGCATTTCGTGGGTGACGCCCGCCACGTAGCGTGTTTTGGCCTGGTTGGCTGACTCCGCCAGGTCCTTGGCTTTTTGCAGTGCCGTGTCGGTGCGCTGATGCGCCTCGATCTCAACTGAGAGCAGTTGGTTTTGCCGGTTGGACTCGTCTTGCGCCATGCGACGGCTTTCACTGCCCAACACTACCAACCAACTGCACACCGCCGTGATCAGCAGCAACATGGCGAATACCTTGATAAACGCAGACCGCAGCATCGCGCTCTGATCCGCCGCCAGCACCCGCGCTGTTTCCTGGCTATAGACCATGCCCATCACCGCTGCCAGCAAGGCGCACAGCGACAAAGCCACCACAAAATAATGACCCACCCGAAAATTCAGGCGCCGTGACAAGGCCTGCGGCAACAACAAACCAAGCCAGTGTTCGACCTGTTCGCCCGCGCGCGAGCCGCGCTTGCAGCGGTCGTGGCAACGCGACTCCAGAGTGCAGCACAAAGAACAAATCGGGGCGTCGTAAACCGGACAACTGGCCATGTCGTCCGACTCGAATGTGTTCTCGCACACATGGCAGGTCACCTTTTGGCCCGCCCGGCCCTTGGCCTGTGGTTGGCGAGCGATGTAATAACGCCCTTGAGTGATCCAGGCCAACAGGGGCGACGCCAGCAGCGCCGTACCGAGCGCCATAAAGGGTGAAAAGGCGGCCGCTTGCGCGCCCAGGACGCCGGCGTAGCCGAGCACACCCATCCCCGCTGCCAGCAGCATCGCGCCCAGGCCCACCGGATTGATGTCGTACAAATGGGCGCGTTTGAACTCGATGCCGGGCGGGCTCAGCCCCAGCGGTTTGTTGATCAGCAGATCGGCCACCAGCGCCCCAACCCAGGCAACCGCCACATTGCCAAACAGGCCCAGCACCTTTTCAAGTGCCGAGAAAACCCCCAGCGTCATCAAAAGCAGGGCAATCGCCACATTGAACACCAGCCAGACCACGCGCCCGGGGTGGCTGTGGGTCAGTCGCGCAAAAAAGTTGGACCAGGCGAGCGACCCGGCATAGGCATTGGTCAGGTTGATTTTGAGTTGCGACAGCACCACAAACCCGACCGTCGCGGCCATCACCCAGGCCGGGTCGGCAAACACATAAGCGAATCCAGCCAGGTACATCTGGGTCGGCTCCACCGCTTGCGCCGCCGACAAGCCATGCTGCAGCGCCAGATAAGCCAGAAACGCACCGCCCAACATTTTGAGCATGCCCAGCAGCACCCAGCCCGGCCCGGCCAGCAACACGGCGCCCCACCAGCGCTTGCGGTTGGTCGGCGTTTTTTCGGGTAAAAACCGCAAAAAATCAACCTGCTCCCCAACCTGAACCACCAGCGAGAACGCCACCGTGGCGGCGGCCCCGAACATCAGCGGGTTGAATTCGCTGCTGCCCGAGGTGTGGCCGACCATGCCCGTGAAATCAAGAAAGGCCTGTGGCTGCTTTATCAGCACGGCCAAGTACGGCAACAGTAACAACGCGCCCCACAGCGGCTGCGTCCAGATTTGCAGTTTTGAAATCAGCGTGATGCCGCGCACCGCCAGCGGCACCACCAGCACGGCACTGATGACGTAGCACCAGGCAATCGGCAGGCCCAAGTACATCTGCAACGCCAGCGCCATGATGGCCGCCTCCAGCGCAAAAAATATGAAGGTGAAGCTGGCGTAAATCAGCGAGGTGATGGTGGAGCCCAGGTAGCCAAAACCGGCACCCCGCGTGAGCAAGTCCATGTCCACGCCGTAGCGTGCGGCGTAATAGCTGATCGGCAAGGCGGTGCAAAAGGTAATCAGTCCGACCGCCAAAATAGCCCAGAGCGCATTGGAAAAACCGTAGTTCAGCCCCATCGCACCGCCAATCGCCTCCAGCGCCAGAAAAGACACCGCGCCAAACGCCGTATTGCCCACGCGCCACTCCGACCACTTGCGAAAACCGCGTGGCGTGTAGCGCAGGGCGTAGTCCTCAATTGACTCATCGGCCACCCAGGCGTTGTATTCGCGGCGAATACGGAAAATTTTTTGTGCGCTTGCCTTGCTCAACTCGTTACTCCAGTCAAAAAGTAACAACGCAAGAAGTGAGCCTGCACTTTGGTGCATGGGTAGAAACCCGGTTGACAAAGTCGAACTACGTTGATTGACGTATTGGGTGTTGCGTTGTTTTTTTGGATGATTGAACTCAGACCAACACAAAAGGTTGGCACTTTATTCATCAACCGCTGGAGCTCACCATGTCAAACGACCATCGCGATTCCCCTCTCATTAACCGCCGCCGTCTGGTGCAGGGCCTGGCCGCTGCGCCTTTGCTGGCGGGCTTGCCGCTGTGGGCGCAAGCGCAACAGTTTCCAACCGCCAAGGTCAACACGACCAAGCTGGCGGTCACCGACACCGAAGTGACGGTGGGCCAGTTGCATTCAGCCACCGGCACCATGGCGATTTCGGAAACGGGTTCCATTCAAGCCGAGCAGTTGGCCATCGATCAGATCAACGCCATGGGCGGTGTGCTGGGTCGCAAGATCAAGGTCATCAAGGAAGATGGCGCCTCCGACTGGCCCACTTTTGCTGAAAAATCCAAGAAGTTGCTGGTCAATGACCGTGCCGCAGCCGTCTTTGGTTGCTGGACGTCGGCCTCGCGCAAAGCGGTGTTGCCTATTTTCGAAAAAGAAAATGGCATGCTGTATTACCCCACCTTTTATGAAGGTCTGGAGCAAAGCAAAAACGTGATCTACACCGGTCAGGAAGCCACGCAGCAAATTTTGTACGGCCTTGATTGGGCGTCAAAAGAGAAAAAGGCCAAAACCTTCTTCCTGGTGGGCTCTGACTACATCTGGCCCCGCACCTCCATGAAGATCGGGCGCAAGCACATCGAAGGTCACCTGCCAGCCGGTAGCAAAGTGGTCGGCGAAGAGTACTACCCCTTGGGCAGCACCAGCTTTAACTCCTTGATCAACAAGATCAAGGTCGCCAAGCCCGACTGTATTTTTATCGCCGTGGTGGGCGGCTCCAATGTGGCGTTCTACAAGCAGCTCAAGGCCGCTGGCGTCACCGCAGAAAAACAATTTTTGCTGACTATTTCCGTGACCGAGGACGAAGTTCTGGGCATCGGCGGCGAGAACATGAATGGCTTCTACTCGTCGATGAAGTACTTCCAGTCGCTCGACAACCCCAACAACAAGGCTTTTGTCGCCGCGTTCAAGGCCAAGTATGGCAAAGACGCCGTCATTGGCGATGTGACGCAAGCGGGTTACCTGGGGCCCTGGCTGTGGAAAGCAGCAGTTGAAAAAGCCGGTAGCTTTGATGTGGACAAGATTGCAGCGTCCTCCGCCGGTATCGAGCTCAAGACCGCACCGGAAGGCTACGTCAAGCTGCACGACAACCACCACTTGTGGAGCAAGGCCCGCATCGGTCAGGCCCAGGCGAACGGACAGTTCAAGGTGGTGTCAGAGTCCACTGCGTTGATCGAACCCAACCCATTCCCCAAGGGTTACCAGTAAGTAGGAAACCCTGCGCTGGGCGGTTTGGCCTTCACGGTTGAACCGTGCCAGCCAGGGGTTTCAAGTTAATCAACCTTCCTGGCATTCATGCCACGCGACCCGGATCGGAGCTCATCATGTCACCTTCTGAAATGCTCAATATCGGCCTGATGCAAGGCTTTGCCGGGCTCAGCCTGTTTTCGGTGCTGTTGTTAATGGGGCTGGGGCTGGCCATCATCTTCGGCCAGATGGGCGTGATCAACATGGCGCATGGCGAGTTCATGACCATCGGCGCCTATACGATTTATTTCTTCTCGCATTTGGCCGAGACCTACGCCCCCAAGCTGGCGCAGGCCTACTTTCCATTCGCCATTGTGGCGGCCTTTATTTTTGCGTTTGCCGTCGGTTGGGCCGTGGAGTGGCTGTTTATTCGCCACTTGTACCGACGCCCGCTCGACACCTTGCTGGCCACCTGGGGTTTGTCGCTGGGGATGCAGCAGATTTTCCGCACCGCGTTTGGCGCCAAAGAGGTGAGCCCCACGCTGCCCGACTGGTTGATGGGTTCCTGGTCGCCCGCCGCAGGGCTTGATATTCCTATCAATGGCATGCTGGTGATGGCGCTCACGCTGTTGGTCACCTGCGGGGTGTTGATGGCTTTGCACAAATCACGCTGGGGGCTGCGGGTGCGCGCCACCGTGTCCAACCGGATCATGGCCAACGCGATTGGCATCAACACCAGCAAGACCGACCGACTCACGTTTGCCATTGGTTGCGGCATCGCCGGGGTGGCAGGCGCAGCCTTTACCACCATTGGATCGACCGGCCCGACCAGTGGCTCGCTCTACATTGTGGATGCGTTTCTGGTGGTGACCTTTGGTGGCGCTGCCAGCTTGCTCGGCACTGTGGTGTCGGCCTTTGGCATTGCACAAACCCAGTCCATCGCCGAGTTTTTCATGGCCGGGTCCATGGCCAAGGTGCTGACCCTGACGCTGATCGTCACCATCCTGATGCTGCGCCCGCAAGGCCTTTTTGCCTCCAAGGTGCGGCGCTAGTCCGCCCCGGTTGAAGCCATCCTCCTCATCGACATTCAATTGGAGTCTCCTATGAACAACATCAAGCAATGGATAGACCGCAACAAATTGGGCAGCTTGCTGTTATTGGCAGGCGTGCTGCTGGTCTTTTTTCCGTTAACCCTCGACTTGTTCCGCCTGAATTTAGTAGGCAAGTACCTGAGTTACTCCTTTGTTGCCCTGGGCCTGGTGATGCTGTGGGGCTACGGCGGGGTGCTTAGTCTGGGCCAGGGGGTGTTTTTTGGTTTGGGTGGCTACGCCATGGCGATGTTTCTCAAGCTTGAAGCCAGCGACCCCATCACCACCAAAATTCAATCCACGCCCGGCATTCCAGACTTTATGGACTGGAATCAAATTACCGCCTTGCCGCTGTGGTGGGAACCGTTCCGCTCCTTTCCGCTGACCTTGCTGTTGATTCTGGTGGTGCCTACGTTGCTGGCCTTCATCATCGGCTACGCCATGTTCAAGCGCCGGGTAGGTGGCGTTTACTTTGCCATCATCACGCAGGCCGTCGCGCTGATTCTTACCGTGCTCATCGTGGGCCAGCAAGGCTACACCGGCGGCGTCAACGGCATGACTGACCTTAAAACCATTCTGGGTTGGGACACCCGCACCGACAGTGCCAAGTACATCCTGTATTACCTCACCGTTTTCTTGTTGCTGGGCTCCATCATGGTCTGCGCCTGGATCCAAAAGAGCAAGCTGGGGACGCTGCTGCTCGCCATGCGGGACAAAGAAGACCGGGTTCGCTTCTCGGGCTACGACGTGGCGATGTTCAGGGTTTTTGCCTTCTGCTTTGCCGCCTTTCTGTCCGCTATCGGTGGCGCAATGTTCACGCTGCAAGTGGGGTTTATGTCGCCTTCACTGGTAGGCATCGTGCCCTCGATCGAAATGGTGATCTTTGCCGCGGTGGGGGGGCGGATGTCCTTGGTGGGCGCAGTTTATGGCGCCTTGCTGGTGAACTTTGGCAAGACCTACTTTTCTGAGACCTTCCCCGATGTATGGCTGTTCCTGATGGCCGGCATGTTTCTCGGTGTGGTGCTGGCATTCCCGGACGGTCTGGCAGGCGTTTACACGCAACGCGTCAAACCCTGGTGGGTCAAACGCTGGGCGGCCCGCCAAAAGATAGCCAAACCAGATGGTTTGGCCGGCCAAAAAGCTTGAACCTTGGAGATCAGCCATGAAAAAAAATGATTTTGTATTGACGGTCGAAGACTTGACCGTGTCGTTTGACGGCTTCAAGGCGATTGACAACCTGAACCTCTACGTTGACCAAAACGAGTTGCGCGTGATCATTGGTCCTAATGGTGCTGGCAAGACCACTCTGCTGGATTTGATATGTGGCAAAACACGCGCCAGTACAGGCAGCATCAAGTTCAAAAATGACGAGATGACGGTATTGCCTGAGTACCAAATCGTGCGCGCAGGGATTGGTCGCAAGTTTCAGACGCCCTCCATTTATGAAAACCTGACGGTGTTTCAAAACCTGGAAGTTTCCTTTCCGCAGGGCCGAGGTGTGTTTGGCGCGCTGTTCTTCAAGTGCACCGATGAAGTCAAAAGCCAGGTGCAGTCGGTTGCGACCGAGATCGGTCTGGCAGGCCAACTGGGCATCGAAGCGGGCTTGCTGTCACACGGTCAAAAACAATGGCTGGAGATCGGCATGTTGCTGATGCAAGACCCCGAGTTGTTGATGCTGGACGAACCGATTGCCGGCATGAGCGTGCGCGAGCGTGAGCTGACGGCCGAGCTGCTCAAACGCATTTGCAAGGGCCGCGCCATGATTGTGATTGAGCACGACATGGAGTTTGTCAAGCGGATTGCCGACAAGGTGACCGTCATGCACCAGGGAAAAATCCTGGCCGAAGGTTCGATGGAAAAAGTACAGGCCGATCCCCGCGTGATTGACGTGTATTTAGGCCACTAAGGAGACAAACCATGTTGAACGTTACCAACCTTCATGTGAGCTACGGGCAAAGCGAGGCGCTGCGCGGCATCACCTTCAATGCCAACAAGAACGAAACGGTGGCCATCATGGGCCGCAACGGCATGGGCAAGACCACGCTGTTCAAGTCACTCATTGGCGTGTTGCCACTCAAGTCCGGCAGCATCACGGTGGACGGCAAAGACATCTCCAAAGACGAGAGTTATTTGCGGGTGGCCAAAGGGGTGGCCTACGTGCCGCAAGGGCGCATGATTTTTCCGACCCTGACGGTGGAAGAGAACATTCAAACCGGGCTGGAGAACGCCAGCCACAAGCAGATTCCTGAAGAAATCTATGCCTTGTTTCCGGTCTTGTTTGACATGCGCCGTCGCAGGGGCGGCAACTTGTCGGGTGGCCAGCAACAACAGCTCGCAATTGCGCGCGCCCTGGTGACCAACCCCAAAGTGTTGCTGCTCGACGAGCCGACCGAAGGCATCCAGCCCTCCATCATCAAAGACATTGCCAAGGCCCTCAACGAGATTCGCAAGATGCGCGAGATCACGATTGTGGTGTCCGAGCAGGTGCTGAGTTTTGCGATGGATGTGGCCGACCGCTTGTTCGTCATTGAAGGCGGGCAACTGGTCCACGAGAGCACCCGCGCTGAGACCGACACGGCGCGCATCAAGCAATTTCTTTCCGTTTAACTTTTGTATTTTTCGTCCCACCTCACCACTTCAGGAGATATGACATGACTGACACCCTTATCAAAGTTGATCTGACCAAGTCGCCCACCGAGAACGAGAACATTCACAACCGCTGGCACCCGGATATTCCGATGGCCTGCTGGGTCAAGCCGGGCGATGACTTTATTCTGGAAACCTTCGACTGGACCGGTGGCTTCATCAAAAACAACGACAGTGCGGACGATGTGCGCGACATCGACCTGAGCACTGTGCATTACCTGTCCGGCCCGGTGGGCGTGAAGGGCGCCGAGCCCGGCGATTTGCTGGTGGTTGACTTGCTCGATATTGGTGCCAAGCAAGACAGCTTGTGGGGCTTTAACGGCTTCTTCAGCAAGAAAAACGGCGGTGGCTTTTTGACAGACCACTTTCCGCAAGCGCAGAAATCCATCTGGGATTTCAAAGGCATGTTCACCAGCTCGCGCCATATTCCGGGCGTTAACTTTGCCGGTTTGATTCACCCTGGCCTGATCGGGTGCCTGCCTGACAAGGCCATGCTGGATATGTGGAATAAACGAGAAGGCGACTTGATTGCCACCGACCCCGATCGCGTTCCCGGTCTGGCCAATCCACCCTCGGCGGGCACTGCGCACATGGGCCGCATGACTGGCGAAGCCCGCGACAAGGCCGCCATGGAAGGCGCACGCACCGTGCCGCCCCGCGAGCACGGCGGCAACTGCGACATCAAGGATTTGTCACGCGGCTCCAAAGTGTTTTTCCCGGTGTATGTGGATGGCGCAGGCTTGAGCGTAGGTGACTTGCACTTTAGCCAGGGCGATGGCGAAATCACCTTTTGCGGTGCGATTGAAATGGCCGGCTGGGTCCACATGAAGGTCAGCTTGATCAAAGGCGGTATGGCCAAGTACGGCATCAAGAACCCGGTGTTCAAACCCAGCCCGATGACGCCCAACTACAACGACTACCTGATCTTTGAAGGCATCTCGGTGGATGAGGCCGGCAAACAGCACTACCTCGACGTGCAAGTGGCCTACCGTCAGGCCTGCCTGAACGCCATCGAGTACCTGAAAAAGTTTGGTTACTCCGGCGCCCAGGCTTATTCGATTTTGGGCACGGCCCCGGTGCAGGGCCATATCAGCGGGGTGGTGGATGTGCCCAACTCGTGCGCCACCTTGTGGTTGCCGACGCAGATTTTTGACTTCGACATCAACCCGAATGCTGCCGGGCCGATCAAGCACCTTGACGGTTCGATTGACATGCCGCTGTCGCCCGATTTGTTCTGACCCACCAGGAGTCACGCAAGATGCCTACCTACGACTATGCCTGCGCCCAATGTGGTGGATTTGAGGCGTTTCGCACGCTGTCGGCGCGCAACGAGGCTGCGGTCTGCCCGGTTTGCAGCGCCGCCTCGATGCGCGTGTTTGTCAGTGCGCCGCGTCTGGCCTTGATGGAGGACAGCACGCGCACCGCGATGGACGTCAATGAGCGTGCCCAGCATGAGCCCAAGCGCTCGGGCGACTACGCCCGGCTCAAACACCCAGCCGGTTGTGGTTGCTGTTCCACTTCGTCCAAACGGGGTGCCACGGTGACCGCAACCAATGGCAACAAGGCGTTTCCCAGCAAGCGGCCCTGGATGATCAGTCACTGAGTTTGGCCACTTTTTGGTCACTTTAAAAATCGAGGCTCCTATGATTCATGGTGATATATCAAGCAGCAAAGACACCGTCGGTGTGGCGGTGGTCAACTACAAAATGCCGCGTTTGCATACCCACGCGCAAGTGCTGGAAAACTGCCACAACATTGGCCGCATGGTGGAGGGTATGAAGAAGGGTTTGCCAGGGCTGGATCTGGTGATATTTCCGGAGTACAGCACCCACGGCATCATGTACGACGCGGCTGAAATGTACGAGAACGCGGCCACGGTGCCGGGCGCCGAGACCGCCATCTTTGCCCAGGCTTGCCGCAATGCCAAAGTGTGGGGCGTGTTCTCGCTGACCGGCGAGCGGCACGAGGAGCACCCGAACAAAGCGCCGTACAACACCCTGATTTTGATGAACGACCAGGGCGAGATTGTTCAGAAGTACCGAAAAATCATGCCCTGGACCCCGATTGAAGGCTGGTATCCGGGCGACCGCACCTATGTGAGCGACGGTCCCAAAGGCATGAAGGTCAGCCTGATCATTTGCGATGACGGCAACTACCCCGAAATCTGGCGCGACTGCGCCATGCGCGGGGCAGAGTTGATTGTGCGTTGCCAAGGCTATATGTACCCGGCCAAAGAGCAGCAAATCCTGATCTCCAAAGCCATGGCATTTGCCAATAACACCTACGTGGCAGTGGCCAATGCGGCTGGTTTTGACGGTGTTTACTCTTACTTTGGTCACTCTGCCCTGATCGGTTTTGACGGCCGCACGTTGGGAGAATGCGGCGAAGAAGAGATGGGCATTCAGTACGCGGCGCTCTCCAAGCACCTGATTCGCGACTTCCGGCGCAACGGACAGTCAGAAAATCATTTGTTCAAACTGCTGCACCGGGGTTACACCGGCGTCATTAATTCCGGTGAGGGCGACAAAGGTGTGGCGGCGTGTCCATTCGAGTTTTATGACAATTGGCTGCGCGACCCCGAGGCGGCGCGGCGCCAGGTGGAGTCGTTTACCCGCACCACCATTGGCACCGATGAAGCCCCGATTGACGGCATTCCGAATCAAAGCACGCTGACCTGAATCGCCCGCTGGGGGCCGTGGCATGAAAACTGCACCATGTTGGTGTGATCACCGACCTCCAGCTTGCTAGCAACACCGATGCCCTCCCCGACGCCACCCAGCGCGTGGTGAAGGTGCGCCGCGACTACAACGGCTGGGTCGCCAGCGAAACGATGGAAGATTACGCGCTGCGCTTCACGCCGCAGCGCTTTCGCAAGTGGTCCGAGTGGCGTGTGGCCAACACCGCTTTTGGGGCGGCCTCGTTCCTGATCCTGGAAGCGGTGGGCGCCACGCTGCTGGTGCAATACGGGTTTACCAATGCTTTCTGGGCGATTCTGGCCACCGGATTGATCATCTTTTTGGCCGGTTTGCCGATCAGTATTTACGCCGCCCGCTACGGCGTCGACATGGATTTGCTCACGCGTGGCGCCGGGTTTGGCTACATCGGCTCCACGCTCACCTCGCTGATATACGCCTCGTTCACCTTCATCTTCTTTGCGCTGGAGGCGGCCGTGATGGCCTACGCGCTGGAGTTGGCGCTGAACATTCCGCCACGCTGGGGCTATTTAATCTGTGCGCTGGTGGTGATCCCGCTGGTGACCCACGGCGTTTCCACCATCAGCCGCCTGCAGGTCTGGACCCAGCCGGTGTGGCTGGTGATGCTGGTGGTGCCCTTTGTGTTTGTGCTGATGCGCGATCCTGGTGCTTTTTCGGGTGTGGCGCACTACATAGGCGACAAAGGTGTGGACGCTGGTTTTAGTCTGCCCCTGTTTGGTGCAGCACTGACCGTCGGCATTGCGCTGATGACGCAAATGGGCGAGCAGGCCGACTACCTGCGCTTCATGCCCGCCAAAACGCCTGCCAACCGCAAGCGCTGGTGGTGGAGTGTGCTGGCCGGCGGGCCGGGCTGGGTCGTGTTGGGCGTGGTCAAGATGCTGGGCGGCGCGCTGCTGGCCTACCTGGCCATCAGCCACGCGGTTCCCTCAGACCGGGCGGTGGACCCGAATCAGATGTACCTGGCGGCCTATGAGTATGTGTTTCCGAACTACGGCTGGGCGGTGGCCGCCACCGCGCTATTTGTGGTGATCTCGCAGCTCAAGATCAACGTCACCAATGCCTATGCCGGGTCGCTGGCGTGGTCAAACTTTTTCTCGCGCCTCACGCACAGCCACCCGGGGCGCGTGGTGTGGGTGGTGTTTAACACGCTGATTGCGGGCGTGTTGATGGAGATGAACGTGTTTCAGGCGCTGGGCGATGTGCTGGGGCTGTACTCCAACATCGCCATCGCCTGGATGATGGCCGTGGTGGCCGATCTGGTCATCAACAAACCGCTGGGCCTGAGCCCGCCCGGCATCGAGTTCAAACGGGCGCATTTGTACGACATCAACCCGGTGGGCGTGGGGGCCATGGCGCTGGCCTCGGTGCTGTCGGTGACGGCGCATCTGGGTGTGTTCGGCCCCATGGCGCAGGCCTTCTCGGCGCTGATTGCGCTGGGCACGGCGTTTGTCACTGCGCCGTTGATTGCGTGGGCCACTCAAGGCAAGTACTACATCGCGCGCCGCAGCGAGGAATCGGCGCCTGAGGCCGTTGGCGTTTACCAGCCCTTGCAGCGCTACACACTCAAGCGCTGCGTGGTCTGCGAGCGTGAGTACGAAGGGCCGGACATGGCCCATTGCCCCGCTTACCAAGGCGCGATCTGCTCCTTGTGCTGCACGCTGGATGCCCGCTGCGGTGACATGTGCAAACCCCAAGCCAGCCTGTCGGCGCAGTGGTCGGCCACCTTGCAGTGGCTGTTGCCCCGGCGCGTCTGGCCGTATCTGGACACCGGGCTGGGCTACTTTTTGTTGCTGATGGCCGTCATCGTGCCGCTGCTGGCGTGCGTATTTGGCCTGCTTTACCACCAGGAATTGCGCACGCTGGGGATGATCGACAGCGCCGTGATAGAGGCCCCGCATGCCGCGCTGCGCTCGGGGTTTATCAAGGCCTACATGGCGCTGATCGTCATCGCCGGGTTGGTGGTCTGGTGGGTGGTGCTGGCGCACAAGAGCCGCCAAGTGGCGCAAGAGGAATCGAACCGGCAAACTCATCTTCTGATGCGCGAGATTGAGTTGCACCGGCAAACCGATGTGGCTTTGCAGACCGCCCGGCAGGTTGCGGAGCGGGCCAAGCTGGCCGCCGAGCAGGCGCGCCATGCGGCTGATCAGGCCAACCAGGCCAAGAGCCGTTACATCAGCGCCATCAGCCACGAACTGCGCACGCCGCTCAACAGCATCCTGGGCTACGCGCAGTTGATGGGTGAAGACGCCTCCATACCGGCGCACCGGCAGCAGGCGGTGAGCGTCATCAAGCGCGGTGGCGAGCATTTGCTCTCGCTGATTGAAGGCACGCTGGACATCGCCCGCATTGAGAGCGGCAAGCTCACGCTGAGCGCCAAACCGATGCACTTTGCATCGATGATGCAAGACATTGCCAGTCTGTTTGAGTTGCAGGCGCAGGCCAAGGGGCTGGCCTTTCACTATGTTGAAGACGGCACCTTGCCTGACGTGGTGCGGGCCGACGAAAAGCGGGTGCGCCAGATCGTCATCAACCTGCTGGGCAACGCCATCAAGTTCACCTTGCAGGGCCAAGTCACGTTTCGCATTCGCTACGCCCGCGAGATGGCCGTGTTGGAGATTGAAGACACCGGGCCAGGTTTGTCGGCCCAGGAGCATGAGCGCATTTTCGAGCCCTTTACGCGTGCCAACACGCCCGGTGCCGCTGCGCCCGGTTCGGGTCTGGGCCTGACCATCGCCAAGATGCTGACCGACCTGATGGGCGGCGAATTGACGGTAAAGAGCACGCCCGGCGTCGGCTCAATTTTTAAAGTGAAGCTGTTCCTGCCCGAGGTGCGCGTCACGGCGGGCGCGGTGGGGGCTTTGTCCTTGTCGGGCTCCTCGGCGGACCAGCCTTGGTCGTCGCCACGCAAGCAGCGCCTGGGCTACGAGGGAGCGCGGCGCCGCGTGCTGGTGGTGGACAACGAAGAGGCCGACCGCGAGTTGCTGATGCATCTGCTGCAACCGTTGGGTTTTGAGTTGCGCACCGCAGCCAGTGGCCACGATTGCCTGGACCTGCTGACCGCCGGCTACCAACCCGATGTGATCTTCATGGACCTGGCCATGCCCGGCATCGATGGCTGGGAAACCATTCGCCGCGTCCGGGCGCTGGAGCGCGAGCGCCATGGCCCAAGCGCTCCGGCCAGTATCGCCATCGTCTCGGCCAATGCGTTTGACAAGGGGCTGGACAACGATGTGGGCATTCCTACCGAAGACTTCATCCTGAAACCGGTGCGCCACTCCGAGTTGCTTGACTGGCTGACCTTGCGGCTGTCGCTCACCTGGCTGACGCCGGCGACGACCCCTGCGCAATCCAAGCTTGCGGCTTCACCCGTCACACCGGCAACGCTGGCGCTGGTGTACCCCGCACCGACCCAGTTGGACGCTTTGCGTGAGGTGGTGAGCCTGGGCTTTTACCGCGGCATCATCAATCAGCTCGACGAGATCGAGGCCAGCGAGCCACACTGCGCGCCCTTTGTGAGGGAAATGCGCCAACTGGCCCGGCAATTCCAGTTTGAGTCGATGGGCCAGCAATTGAACAAGGTTATTCATGAAAACTAAACACGCACTTCGTCCCTTGGACCTCACGCTGGACCGCGCCAACAGCGATGTGGTGCTGATCGTGGACGACGTACCCGACAACCTCGCGGTGCTGCACGACGCACTGGACGAATCCGGCTACACCGTGCTGGTCGCTACCCACGGCCAAGCGGCGCTGGACCGTGCCGCGCAGGTGCTGCCCGACATCGTGCTGCTGGACGCCATGATGCCCGGCATGGACGGTTTCGAAGTCGCCCGCCGCCTGAAAGCCAATGCGCTGACTTCGCACATCCCCATCATCTTCATGACCGGCCTGACCGAGACCGAGTACCTGGTGGCCGCGCTGG
>NZ_JBAWYV010000070.1:0-17314 GCF_037143375.1 Rhodoferax sp.
CCGCTTCTGTAATAGTTTTGGAAAAGGTGGCGCTCATGCCCACGCTCAGGTCTTCGATGTCATAGCCGTTTTGGTCATTCATGTGATTTCCTTGCTAGTAAAAAACGATTGAATTGGGGCTTATTCCGTTGGAATTACATGCCCGCGTAATTAGGCCCGCCGCCGCCTTCCGGCGTGACCCACACAATGTTTTGCGTCGGGTCCTTGATGTCGCAGGTCTTGCAGTGCACGCAGTTTTGCGCGTTGATCTGCAAGCGGTCCGTGTTGTCGGGGTTCTTGACGAATTCATAGACACCGGCCGGGCAGTAGCGTGCCTCCGGGCCGTCAAATTGGGCCAGGTTGACGTTGACCGGCACCGAGGCGTCTTTCAATGTCAAGTGCGCGGGTTGCTGTTCTTCGTGGTTGGTGTTGCTGATGAAGACGCTGCTCAGGCGGTCAAACGTCAGCTTGCCATCGGGCTTCGGGTAAACGATCGGCTGGCAGTCAGCAGCGGGTTTCAGGTAGGTGTGATCGGCCTTGTCGCGGCGCAGCGTCCATGGCATGTTGCCTTTCAAGACAAACTGCTCCAGCCCGTTCATCAGTGCGCCCACGGTCAGGCCCTTTTTGAACCAGGCTTTGAAGTTGCGTGATTTGTTGAGTTCTTTGTGCAGCCAGCTGGCCTCAAACGCCTCGGGGTAGGCGCTCAGTTCGTCATGTTGACGCCCGGCGGTGATGGCGTCAAAAGCGGCTTCTGCAGCCAGCATGCCGGTCTTGATGGCGGCGTGGCTGCCCTTGATGCGGCTCACGTTCAAGTAACCGGCTTCGCAGCCAATCAATGCGCCGCCCGGGAACACGGTTTTGGGCAGTGACATCAGGCCGCCGGCGGTGATGGCACGGGCGCCATAACTCAGGCGCTTGGCGGTCACTTCGCCTTGGTCGTTCTCAAAGTAATAACGCACATTAGGATGCGTCTTCCAGCGCTGGAATTCTTCAAACGGGCTCAGGTACGGGTTGGCGTAGTCCAGCCCGGTGATGAATCCGATGGAGATTTTGTTGCCCTCCATGTGGTACAGAAACGAGCCGCCATAGGTGCTGCTGTCCATCGGCCAGCCGGCGGTGTGCATGACAAAGCCGGGCTGGTGGCGTTTGGGGTCAATTTCCCAGAGTTCCTTGATGCCGATGCCGTAGGTTTGCGGGTCGCTGTCGGCGTTGAGATTGAACTTGGCAATGACTTGTTTGCCCAAATGGCCGCGTGTGCCTTCGGCAAACACCGTGTACTTGCCCAGCAGTTCCATGCCCAGCTGGAAGTTCTCGCCCGGTTCGCCGTCCTTGCCGACGCCCATATTGCCGGTGGCCACGCCTTTGACCGAACCGTCGTCGTTGTAAAGCACTTCGGCCGCGGCAAAGCCGGGGAAGATTTCAACGCCCAGGTTTTCGGCTTGTTGGGCCAGCCAGCGGGTGACAGCACCGAGGCTGACGATGTAATTGCCCGCGTTGTGGCTGCAGGCTGGCAACAGGAAGTTGGGCAGACGAAAGCCTGACTTCTCACCCAGAAACACCATGGCGTCATCGGTCACCGGCTGGTTCAGTGGGGCGCCCATGGCTTTCCAGTTAGGAAAGAGTTCGGTTAGCGCGATCGGGTCCATGATGGCGCCCGAGAGAATGTGCGCGCCGGGCTCGGAGCCTTTTTCCAGCACCACGACCGAAATTTCCTTGCCTTTTTCCAGCGAAAGTTGCTTCAGGCGGATGGCGGTGGCCAAGCCACCGGGGCCGCCGCCGACCACGACCACGTCGTATTCCATGGCTTCGCGCGGGCCGAACTGGGAAAGAATTTCTGAGTTGTTCATGGTTTTATATGAATAATTGGCCTCTAGCCCCCGTATTCACTGCGCAAGCAGCTATGAATTAAGGAGTAGATTCCAGTAGTTCGTGGTCTCTTTATTAGGGTCTTTCAACCGGCGAGGGGTGACCAGCCAGTTCGGCATTGATCATGACATTCGACTGTTTCGAAATTTCGGGGCAAATGTATCGAATGTTTGCAGCCTGTGCGTGCCGGTGAGTGGCACCCTAAAATGAAAAATCACGATTCAGTCTGACCCTTATGCCCTCTCATTTCCCACCTGATCCCCATCAAACCCACTACCGGCACGAGTTGCTTCAGGCGGGGCTGGACCGGCTTGACCAGGGCCTGACCGTGATTGATGGCAACCTGAATATCGTGGCCTGGAACAAGGCTTTTTTGCAGCTTCTGGGTTTTCCGGAAGAAATGGCGTTTGTCGGGGCCAAGTTTGAGTCCTTTATTCGCTTCAATGCTGAGCGCGGCGAATATGGGCCCGGCGACGTGGATGCGTTGGTGGCCGAGCGCATGCGTCTGGCCCGCAGTTTTACGCCGCACTACACCGAGCGCGACCGGCCGGGGGGCCAGATTCTGGCAGTGCGCGGGGAGCCCTTGCCCTACAACGGGTTTGTCACGCTCTACAGCGACATCACGGTCAGCAGGCGGTATCAGCAACAAATTCAGCAGCAAAACGCTGAGTTGGAAAATCACGTGGCCGAGCGCACCGCCGAACTTCAGTCCACCAACGAGCGTCTGGTCATGGCGGACGATGCGAACCAGCGCATCACCGAGGCGCTGCGCCGCAGCGAAGAAAATCTGCGCCTGATCACGGATACCGTGCCGGCTCTGATTGCTTACTTTGATGACCAGGAAATCTACCGTTATGTCAATAAAGGCTACGCCGACTGGTTCGGCCACGCCAAGGAAGACCTGGTAGGGCATACGATTCATGACATCGTCGGAGATGAGGTCTATGACGATATTTCGCGCCACGTCAAGCGGGCTTTGCTGGGCGACAACGTCAGCTACGAATACGCCATGCGCAACGCCAGTGGCCGCGTGGTGTATGCCCGCAGCGAGCTGGTGCCCGAGTTGGACGCGCAAGGACGCGTGGCCGGTTGTTTTGTGTTGTCGGTCAATATCACCGACCTGAAAAATGCGCAGGCAGCACTGGTGCATGCGCAAAAAATGGAAGCCGTGGGGCAACTGACCGGTGGCCTCGCGCACGATTTCAACAACTTGCTGACCGTTGTGATTGGCAACCTGGTCACGCTGCATGAGCGCTACCCGGACGACCCGGACATTGGTGAATATGTGGTACCCGCCTTGAAGGCTTCGCGCCGGGGAGCCTCGCTGATCAAGCGGTTGCTGGCGTTTGCCCGTAAGCAACCACTCACACCGCGGCGTGTGAGTATTTCCGAATTGGTCTCCGACAGTCTGATCCTGCTTAAACGCACGCTGCCCGCCCACGTCACCCTCACTGCTTTGTCGCTGGACGAACCGCTGTTTGCCATGACCGACGCCCAGCAGCTTGAAAACGCATTGCTCAACCTCGCGCTGAATGCGCGTGATGCCATGCCCGAGGGCGGCCAACTGGCCATTCGGGCCACGCGTCTGCAACTCGACGCCAGCCAGGTGGGTGATTTCGATGTCAAGCCGGGTTGCTACGTTTCCCTGAGCGTGTCCGACACCGGCACCGGCATGGATGCGGCCACGCAGGCACGGGCGTTCGAGCCGTTTTTCACCACCAAGCGGTTTGGCTCGGGCAGTGGCTTGGGACTTTCCATGGTTTACGGCTTTGCCAAGCAGTCGGGTGGCGGCATTCGCATCCAGAGTGCGCTGGGGGCCGGGTGTGTGGTCACCGTGGTGTTGCCTTGTACCAGCGAGGAGCTTGAAGGCGATTCGCAAACCGGCGCGCAGCAAAACGCCAACCAGCCCGGCGTTGAACGCCCGCTGGTGTTGCTGGTTGAGGACGACCCGGATGTGCGGCGCGTGATCCGACTGCAACTGGTGGGCCTGGGCTACCCGGTCATCGAAGCCGACCACGCTGCCGATGCCTTGTTGTTGCTGGCCAGCGTGCCGTCTGTAGGTGTTTTGATCTCAGACTTGGTAATGCCCGGCGGCAAGGACGGGCGCACCCTGTGCCTTGAGGCCAGCCAGAGCGCACCACACGTCAAAACCTTGCTGATCAGCGGTTACTCGGAGGGCTACCCGGCTGCGCCAGTGGGGGCGCCGTCGCCCCAGTTGCTCAAAAAACCGTTTACCGACCAGGAGTTGCGGCAGGCGCTGGAGGGCTTGATGGCATGAGCACTGAACCCTTTCAAGCGCCCGAAGGACCGGGCAGCATCTATGTGCTCGATGACGATGTCGATATTTGTCGTCTGGTGAGCACAACCTTGCGGGAGTTTGGCTTCAAAACCACGGAGTGCCACACCGCAGCCGCCCTGCGCCGTCTCATGCAGGAGCAGGTGCCAGACCTGTGCATCGTCGATCTGGGTTTGCCCGATGCCGATGGCATGGATGTTGTGCGCGACTTGCAGGCGCGCTACGACTGCGGCGTGATGGTGCTGACCGGGCGCGGCTACTTAAGTGACCGGGTCATGGGGCTGGAGTTGGGGGCCGACGACTATGTGGTCAAACCCTTCGAGCCGCGAGAACTGGTGGCGCGTGTGCGCAGTATTTTGCGGCGCCATGAAAAGAAAAATACCGCCGTACCAGTGCGCTCCCAGATCGCTGAATTTGGCGGCTGGCGGTTTGTGGCCGACTCCAACCGTTTGACTTCCGAGGGCGGTCAGGAATGGACGCTGAGCGCCGGTGAGTCGCGTATGCTGCTGCAGTTTTTGCAGCGCCCCAACCGCATTCTGGACCGCGAACAGTTGTGTGGCGAACGCGACTTGTCGCCCTTGGACCGGGGTGTCGATGTGCGGGTGTCCCGCTTGCGGCGCAAGCTCGAATCCGACCCGCAACACCCCAAAACCATTCGTACGGTTTACGGCGCGGGCTATTTGCTGGCGACCGAGGTGCGCTGGTTGTAATCTTTGCGCAGTTAGCGCACTTGCGCAATATCAGCGCGCAGATCGGCAAGGTGCGGCATATTTTTCTTTGAATCCAGTTCAAAGAAAAGAGGCTCTATGTGGCGTAAAAATCAGACCCCATTCCTGTGGGTCGGCGCCCTGACGCTGCTGCTGCTGGTGGGGCAATCTTTGCCTGAAGTCCGGTTCTTTGCCGTTCCTGCCAACTACCTTCCCCTTCATAGCGGATTGGAATTTGTCGCCATGGCCGTGTCGATCATGGTTTTTGCGCTGGCCTGGAATCTGCGCCGCCAGCCTGACAACAGCCATTTGATGATGTTGGGTGTGGGTTTTCTAGCGGTCAGCCTGATTGATTTTGCGCACACCCTGTCTTACGCCGGTATGCCGACCTGGATTACCCCCAGTGGGTCTGAAAAAGCCATTAATTTCTGGCTGGCCGGGCGCTTTTTAGCCGCCGGGGTGTTTCTCGCTGTGGCGCTACGGCCCCTGACGCACTGGTCGGAAAACGTCTGCCGCATCGCCTTGCTGGCGGCCTTGGGGTTGGCGCTGGGCATCGGCTGGGTCGGTCTGACGCAGGCCGATAGGTTGCCCCGTACCTTTATTCAGGGCCAGGGGTTGACCCGCTTCAAAGTGGTCAGCGAATACGTGTTGATGGGCCTTTACGGCGCGGCGGCCGTGTTGCTGTTTTTGAAAAACAAACGTTCAGCCCATAGCGACGGCCAGTGGCTGGCGGGTGCCGCCTGGGTGCAGGCGTTGGCGGAAATGTTTTTCACCCTTTATGCCGATGTGACCGATCTGTTTAACCTGCTCGGCCACGTTTACAAGGCCCTGGCCTACCTTATGGTGTACCGAGCCCTCTTTTCGGAGGGCGTGCAGGCGCCTTATCGCAAGCTGCAAGAGAGCAGTGACACCCTGCTTGGCATTCTGAAAACCACGCGCGATGGCTTTTGGCGGTTTGACAGCGCCGGTCATCTGCAGGATGTCAACCCCACCTACTGCCAGCAATCCGGCTACACCCGCGAGGAATTGCTGGGGCTGCAAATTTTTGATCTGGAAGCGCAAGAGAGTCGGGCTGACACTGAAAAACACATTCAACGCATCGCTGCCGCTGGCAGTGAAATTTTTGAGACCCGGCATCGGCGCAAGGATGGATCGGTCTGGCACGTGGAAGTGAGCGCTTCCCACTACAAAAATGCGAGTGAACATTTTTTTGCTTTTTTGCGGGACATCACCGCGCGCAACCAGGCCCTAGAGGCGTTGAATCAACTCACGCAACTGCTCAAGGAAACAGAGCAGATCGGCAAAGTGGGTGGCTGGGAAGTCAATGTTGACACTTTAATCCAGACCTGGACGCATGAGGTTTACGCCATTCATGAGGTTGAAAATACCTACCAGCCGAACGTGGAAAAGGGGGTGAGTTTTTACACCCCGGCTTCCAGGCCGGTGATCGAGCAGGCCGTGCAGCAGGCGATTGAGCATGGAGAACCGTTCGACGTTGAACTGGAAATCATCACTGCCAAAGGCCATGTGCGCAGCGTCCATGTCATTGGCAAACCGGACCTCAGTCACCGTCGGGTTCATGGCTTTATTCAGGACATCACGGAGCACAAGCAGATGGAAAACAGGGTGCGTCAGATGGCGTTTTATGACACGCTCACCCAACTGCCCAACCGACGGCTGCTCGTCGACCGTTTGAATCAGACCATGGCCGCCAGCAAGCGCAGCGGCCACTATGCGGCGTTGATGTTCCTTGATCTGGATAACTTCAAACCGCTGAATGACCAACATGGACATGGCGCGGGCGACCTGCTGCTGATTGAAGTGGCCAAACGCCTGACGTCGTGTGTGCGGGAGGTGGACACTGTGTCGCGTTTTGGGGGTGATGAGTTCGTGGTGATGCTAAGCGAATTGGTCGCCGACAAAGATGAATCGATTTCGCAGGCCTGCGGAGTTGCTGAAAAAATCAGGGCACTTTTGTCAGAACCCTACTTGTTGAAGATTCCGTCTGTCGGTGGTGCAGATGAGGACGTCGTGCATCACTGCTCGGCCTGCATCGGTGTCGTGCTGTTTGTGAACCATGAAGCCAGTCAGGATGAACTTCTTAAATGGGCCGATGCGGCTATGTACCAGGCCAAAAAATCAGGGAGAAATTCCATCCGGTTTCACAAGGCCAAAGGCTGATTGTTAAACGGGTCCCTACGCCATCCGGCGTATTCCATGAATGCCTGACCTTCCCTAAAGTCAACCCATCGTTACGCAAAGCCGGTCTAAAACCAGGCCAAGCGCGGCGAAACCGGTTTTCTTTAACTTTTGAAGGTCACACATGAATAGCTTGAAGTCGCGTCGTTTTACGCTCAAGGCACTCACCGCTGCCGTCGCTCTCACCACCTTGTCTGCTGTGCCCGCATTCGCTGCGGACACCATCAAGGTCGGTATTCTTCACAGCCTCTCAGGCACCATGGCCATCTCTGAAACCGTGTTGAAAGACACCGTGTTGATGGCGATTGACGAGATCAATGCCAAGGGTGGCGTGCTCGGCAAAAAACTGGAGCCTGTGGTGGTGGACCCCGCATCAAACTGGCCCCTGTTTGCTGAAAAAACCAAACAACTGCTGACGCAAGACAAAGTCGCCGTCATCTTCGGTTGCTGGACCTCGGTATCGCGCAAATCGGCATTGCCGGTGTTGGAAGAATTGAACGGCTTGCTGTTCTACCCGGTTCAGTACGAAGGCGAAGAACTCTCCAAGAACGTGTTCTACACCGGTGCGGCACCGAATCAGCAAGCCATTCCGGCGGTTGATTATTTGATGAGCAAAGAAGGCGGCGGCGCCAAGCGTTGGGTGTTGCTCGGTACTGACTATGTCTACCCCCGCACCACCAACAAGATTCTGCGCGCCTACCTGAAATCCAAGGGCGTGAAAGACACCGACATCGACGAGAAGTACACCCCGTTTGGTCACTCCGATTACCAAACCATCGTGGCTGACATCAAGAAGTTCTCCGCCGGTGGCAAGACTGCCGTGGTGTCCACCATCAACGGTGACTCCAACGTGCCGTTCTACAAAGAACTCGGCAATGCCGGCCTGAAAGCCAAAGACGTGCCTGTGGTGGCCTTCTCGGTGGGTGAAGAAGAGTTGCGCGGTGTGGACACCAAGCCGCTGGTCGGTCACCTGGCCGCCTGGAACTACTTCCAGTCGATCAAGAACCCCACCAACACCGAGTTCATCGCCAAGTGGTCGGCCTACGCCAAAGCCAAGAAGCTGCCTGGCGCTGACAAGCCTCTGACCAACGACCCGATGGAAGCCACCTACATCGGCATCAACATGTGGAAACAAGCGGTTGAAAAAGCCAAGTCCACCGATGTCGACAAAGTGATTGCCGCCATGGCCGGCCAGACTTTCAAGGCACCCAGCGGCATCGTGAGCAAGATGGATGAGAAAAATCACCACTTGCACAAATCAGTGTTTATCGGTGAAGTCAAAGCCGATGGTCAGTTCAACGTGGTCTGGAAAACACCCGGCCCGGTGAAAGCCAAGCCATGGAGCCCGTACATCGAAGGCAACTCGGTCAAGCCTGACGAACCCGTCAAAAAATAAGTCTTAACGCTGTCACGCAGCCCGAAGGAAACATTTCTTCGGGCTGTTCGTTCAATAAACAATCTACCTGGGGCGTCTGTCAATGCTTCGACGAATGATCCTGCTGCTGATGTATGCTATGTTTTTTATAGCTACTAACGCTTATTCCATAACCGCTGAAGAGGTAAAAGCTATTGCAATTGGGGACGCAGAGGTCCGCATCGCAGCGCTGAACAAAGCGGTGGTCACGGCTGATGCCAATACAGTTTATTTATTGCAGGCCCTGGCCGATGACGCGGTCAAATTCAAGGGTGAACAGGTCTTTGTGGTACGCGATGGCAAGGGTTTTGATCCGGTCAGCCGGGCCGAATTTGCCGTGCCCGCCGATGCCGAAGACGTGACCAACAACAACCGCCTGCGGGGTGAACTGGACTCCGCTCTGGCTGCGCTCAAGCTTTTCTCCAAGGATGAAAAAATTCGCACTGCGGCCATCAAGCAGTTGCAAAGCGACGCTGATGAGTCCAAATTACCGCTGATCGAGAAGGCGTTTGCCGCCGAACAAAATCCCCAAATCAAAGAACAATTGGGCTTGGTGCGCGCCGCAGCACTGCTCAACAGCACTGACAAAACCAAACGCCTGGAAGCGGCCAAACTGCTAAGTACCAGCACTCAGGCCAACACCAAAACCGTGCTGCTGGCGCGGCTGGCACAAGAGCCTGAGCCCGACGTTAAATCCGCCTTGCAGAAGTCCTTGCGTGAGGTGGAGGCGGCGCTCGCCTGGGGCGACCGCTTGGGCGCCATCTTCAGCGGTATCAGCCTGGGGTCCATCCTGTTGCTGGTGGCGCTCGGCTTGGCCATTACCTACGGCCTGATGGGCGTCATCAACATGGCGCACGGCGAGTTGATGATGATTGGCGCCTACGCCACCTATGTGGTGCAAGGCTTGTTTCAAAAATACCTGCCCGGTGCGTTTGACTGGTATTTGTTGGCCGCGCTGCCGGTGGCTTTCATGGCCTCGGCCCTGATGGGCGCGGCGCTCGAGCGCAGCGTGATTCGCTTTTTATATGGCCGTCCGCTGGAAACCTTGCTGGCCACCTGGGGCATCAGCCTGATGCTGATGCAAGGCGTGCGCACCTTGTTTGGTGCTCAAAACGTGGGGGTTGAAAACCCGTCGTGGATGAGCGGTGGCGTGCAGGTGCTGGGCAACTTGTCGCTGCCCTACAACCGGCTGGTGATCATTGGTTTTGCGATCTTTGTGCTGCTGAGTGTGGGCTGGCTGATCGGCAAAACACGGCTCGGTTTGTTTGTGCGCGGCGTCACGCAAAACCGTGCGATTGCGTCGTGCATGGGCGTGAACACCGCCCGCATTGACACCTATGCCTTCGCGCTCGGCTCGGGCATTGCTGGCCTGGCCGGTTGCGCCTTGAGCCAGGTCGGCAACGTGGGTCCCGACCTCGGACAGGGCTACATCGTGGATTCGTTCATGGTGGTGGTGTTGGGCGGCGTAGGTCAGTTGGCCGGCACGGTTTATGCGGCCCTGGGCCTGGGCATCCTGAATAAATTTCTGGAGGGCTGGGTCGGCGCGGTGCTGGCCAAAATTGCGGTGCTGGTTTTCATCATCATCTTTATCCAGAAGCGTCCTCAAGGCATCTTTGCCATGAAGGGCCGCTCAGCGGAGGCTTGAACGATGAACACGACAACGATGAATTCTCCTGTGCAGCCAAACACCCCATTACCCACACCCAGCCCGCTGCTGTCACGCACCGGTTGGAGTGCGTTCACCATCGCTTTGCTCGTGGTCTGCGCGGTGGCGCCCACGCTAAACCTGCTGGTGCCCAAAGACAGCGTGTTTTACCTGAGCGACTATGCCGTGGGGCTGGTAGGCAAGATCATGTGCTACGCCATTTGTGCGCTGGCCATGGATTTGATCTGGGGCTACACCGGCATTTTGAGCCTGGGCCATGGCGTCTTTTTTGCGCTGGGTGGCTACGCCATGGGCATGTACCTGATGCGCCAGATTGGTGCCGATGGCAACTACAAAAGCAACTTGCCTGACTTCATGGTGTTCCTGGACTGGAAGACGCTGCCCTGGCACTGGAGTTTGAGCGATAGTTTTGTTGCCACGCTGTTTCTCGTGGTGGCGGTGCCGGGCTTGGTGGCCTTTGTGTTTGGCTACTTTGCTTTTCGCTCCCGCATCAAGGGCGTGTATTTTTCCATCATCACGCAAGCGATGACCTTTGCCGCCATGTTGCTGTTCTTTCGCAATGAAACCGGGTTTGGCGGCAACAACGGTTTCACGGATTTCAAGCGGATTTTGTCGATTCCTATCGCCACCCCCAGCATGCGCATGACGCTGTTTGTGATGACCGGTGTGACGCTACTCGGCTTCTACCTGTTGGCCCGCTGGCTGGTCAACAGCAAGTTTGGCCGGGTCTTGCAGGCGGTGCGTGATGCAGAAACCCGGGTCATGTTTTCGGGCTACAACCCGCTGGGCTACAAGCTCACCATCTGGACCATTTCGGCCATGATGTGTGGCGTGGCGGGGGCCTTGTATGTGCCGCAGGTCGGCATCATCAACCCCAGCGAAATGAGCCCGGCCAACTCGATTGAGATCGCCATCTGGGCGGCGGTCGGTGGCCGCGCAACGCTGATCGGCCCCATCCTCGGTGCGTTTATTGTGAATGGTGCCAAGAGCTGGTTGACGGTGGCCTACCCGGAATTCTGGTTGTACTTTTTGGGGGCCCTTTTCATTGGCGTAACCCTGTATTTGCCCAACGGCGTGGTGGGACTGATCAAGAAGCTCAGCCTGGCCTGGCCTAAAAAAATCAGGAGCGAAACATGACCCCCGATTTGATGGAACAAGGCGCCCGCCGGGTCGAGGCGCACACGGCCGCACTGGCGGCTAAGTCCGGCCAAACAGAATCCGGTGGACGTGCCGCCGGATTCTCGCGCTTGCACACCCCGGGCGAGGTCGATGTGACCCACGGGCGTATCTTGTACCTGGAAGATGTGAGCGTGAGTTTTGATGGTTTCAAGGCCATCAACAAGCTCTCACTCGACATTGCCCCTGGCGAATTGCGCTGCATCATCGGCCCCAACGGGGCCGGCAAGACCACCATGATGGACATCATCACCGGCAAAACGCGGCCCGATGAAGGCCGGGTGTTCTTTGGCAGCACGATTGATTTGCTGCGCTACAAAGAGGCAGAGATTGCGCAGATGGGCATTGGCCGCAAGTTTCAAAAACCCACCGTGTTTGAGCATCTCACGGTGTTCGAGAATCTGGAACTGGCGCTCAAAACCAACAAGGAAGTCACGGCCTCGATGTTTTTCAGGCTGGATTCAGCCCAAAGCGACCACTTGCTGGAGGTGCTGCACACCATCCATCTGGCTGACAGCGTGTCGCGTCTGGCCGGTAACCTGAGCCACGGACAAAAGCAGTGGCTGGAGATCGGCATGCTGCTGATGCAAGACCCCAAATTGTTATTGCTCGACGAGCCGGTCGCGGGTATGACCGACGAAGAAACCGAGCGCACGGCAGAGTTGTTTTTGTCACTCAAAGGCAAGCATTCCCTGATGGTGGTGGAGCACGACATGAGTTTCATCAACACCATCTCCGACATCGTCACGGTGTTGTGCGATGGCTCGGTGCTGGCGCAAGGTACCCTGGCCCAAGTGCAGGCTGACGAGCGTGTGATCGAAGTTTATTTGGGAAGATGAGCATGCTGAACGTCAAAAACATCAACCAATACTATGGCGGCTCGCACATCCTGCGCGACATGAGTTTGCAAGCCACGCTGGGCAAGATTACCGTCATTTTGGGTCGCAACGGGGTGGGCAAGACCACGCTGCTCAAAAGCCTGATGGGCCTGATCCCGATAAAGACCGGTAGCATCGAATTTGATGGCCGCCCCATTCAGAAAGACACCCCTTATGAACGCGCCCGAGCGGGTATTGGTTTTGTACCGCAGGGTCGCGAAATTTTTGCACGACTCACGGTTGAAGAAAACCTGCGCATGGGGCTGGCCTACAAAAGCGCCGGCACACCGATACCGCCCGAGTTGTTTGAACTGTTTCCGGTGTTGAAGCAGATGCTGCAGCGCCGGGGGGGAGATTTGTCGGGCGGGCAACAGCAGCAATTGGCGATTGCGCGGGCCTTGGCGGCCGGGCCCAAACTGTTGATTCTGGATGAGCCCACCGAGGGCATTCAGCCCAGCATCATCAAGGACATTGGTCGCGTCATTCGCATGCTGGCTGACCGTGGCAATATGGCCATTGTGCTGGTGGAGCAGTACTACGATTTTGCCCAGGAATTGGCGGATGATTACGTGGTGATGGAGCGCGGCGCCGTGCTGGCGCAGGGAAAGGGTTGCAACATGGAAGTTGACGGCGTGCGCCAGATGGTGGCGATTTAGGTCAGAACTTCAGGCGCTTTGGGGGGCGCGCTACCGGTGCGCAAGGACAGGCCGCCAGCCTGGCGTTTTTGCTCGCCCAAGACCGGCTTTTGGCTGTGCGTGGCATAGCGGGTGCGCAAGGCCTGCACGATTTCGGTCAGGCGCGGGGCCTCTTCAATTTTGTGTGCGTACTTGTGCAGCACCAGGTGCGCAGTTTCTATCAGCTTGCCGCTGAGGGTTTCTTTGCCGTGCAGGATGAGGTCTTTGACGGCGCCCGCCGGATCGCCTTCCATGCTGATCAATAAAGCGTGTTCGGTGAGCTTCATGATTTGGCCGTGCGCGGCCCGAACCCTCGCGGCGTAAGGCGCATGTGCCCCTGCGGCCCCCGCGAGCAATTCCGTCATGGCGCGGTTGGTGCAAAAGCGCATGCCCAGCGTGTCCACCACCGTATCAACCTCATCAAGCTGGATGGCTTTGCTGGCCAGTTGCGCCATCAAGGACAACAGGTTGGATGCCGATTCGAAGTCAAAGTCAGTCGTTTTCACCAACTTGACCAGGTCGCGCACGGCGCTCAGGGCCTGTGCAAACTGGTGGTTTTGAATGTATGACAGGGCTTCCACAATGTGAGCCAGGCGTTGGTGGCGCTGGCTCTTCGGGTTGCGCTCGATGAGCCGGGCAAAGTCATCCCGGCAGCGTTGCAGGCCCTTGCGGTCGCCGGTTTCAAGGCGCGTGAAGGCCAGCAGAACCAGGGTCTGGCAGTCGAACATCTTGGAGTCCAGCCCAAGCCGGGCCGTGCGGTCGAGCACCTTTTCGGCCTCAACCCGGTCGCCGGAGTAGTAGGTCATCATGCCCAGGTTTTGCAGGCGGCTGATCGAGGCCGGGGTCAGGTCGCTGGCCATTTTGTAGGTGGACAGGGCACTGTCCATCTTGCCCAGCTCAAACTGGGCGCGTCCCATCACGTCGTAGGCATCGGCATAGGTCGGGTCTTCGCTGATGAGGTTCTCCAACGTGGTGCTGGCCTGGGCCACCCGGCCTTCGTCCAGCAGTGAGCGCGCCACCCCGAGCTTGGCCCAGGGCAGGGTTTTGGCGGTTACCACCGCCTGATACAGGATTTGAGCCTGAGCGCATTTGCCGGTGCGCAGCAGCAACTCGGCCCCCACGCGGGCGGCGTACAACCAGAACAGGCCACGGGACTCGAACCGGTGCAGACACAGTTCAGCAGCGCGCTCGAAATCTTCGGTTTCGATGGCACTGAAAATTTCAGCCAGCGATATTTTTCGAATGCGGGCCTGATACAGGCGTTCACCAAGTTGCGCGGCTTTGTGCGGCTTGAGCAAATAGCCGTCCAGCGCAGATTCGGCTGCTTCGGCGACTTTGGCATAGGTGGCCTCGCCCGTGACCATGATGAAGACCGTGGAGAAGGGCAACAACTGGTTGCGCCGCAAGTCATCGAGCAGGTCCTGGCCCGTGGACACTTCGTTGGGAAAATTCAGCTCGCACAACACCAGGTCAAAGGGTCTGTACTCCAATTGACGGCGCGCATCCACCAGCCGCGAGCATTGCACCACGGTGCCCATGCCGAAATCGCGCAACTGCGACACCAAGATGGAGCGCGAGGTCGGGTTGCTGTCAATGACCAGCGCTTGCGAGCTGGACAGATCGTCTTCAGGCCGTGCCATCAGAAGCTCTTCATCTGACGCAAAGCCACAGGGAGTAAGTGCGAAATTTGATCACATCGGGGTCGGGTTGATTCGAAAATAATAGCACTAGGTGGACCAGATGCGGGGGCTGTTGGCTGAAAGCGCCCAGAAATGCTGGCGCCATCCAGACCACACCTGCCGCAGCAAGTCCATGGCCGGTTCAACCACCGGTGCCACCACCCGCAGGACGACAATTTGCCCGTCCGGGCTGGTCACGCCTGCAGTGGCGCGCAAGGGGTGGGCGTTGATCACGTCACGGGCCAAGTCCAGCGCGCTTTGTCGGCGTTCACGTTCCAGCTTGCTGCCAGCCACGAAGAAGAGCGAGGCCAGGCAGCGCTGACCCGCCAGACCCAGAGGCCCGTTCATCAGCCGCTCGTCATCGGCCTTGATCTGCCCGCGTTCCAGCCACACGCCTGGAACTTCTAGGTGTTGCAGAAAACTCCCTTGTTGAAAAGGCTGGTTGGCGAGGGGCAGCCCCAGGGCTGTGAAGTCCCAGCCCATGAATTCGGCCTGTGGGGCCAGGTTGATCGTGAGGTGGTTTTCAGCCAGACACTGGTTGTAGCAAATCGCCTCCAGCGGCAACCATTCCAGGCGTGCCTGATCAGTCAGGGTGATGTGGGTGCGCTGAATGGCCGGCTCGCCCGCCGATTTGTAAAAACGGGTCGCGCCGGGCGTGGTGATCAGGCCGTGGGCCTTGCCGCCCGCGGTGATTTGAAGGTCCAGCGTGTCGCCCCCGACCAAGCCGCCCGGGGGATGCACCAGCACGTTGTGACACACCGCCTCGCCTTCGGGGTAGAGGCTTTGCAGTATGCGCAGTGGCCCGTCGTGCTCATGCCGGGCCACCGTGCGCCCGGCTTCCAGCCGGTAGTCAAGTTGCAGTCGAGCGTGCCAGGTCATTGCGCATGTCGATCGTTAACTCCTGATTTCATAGCTGTCTACGTAGATGGGACAGGGGCTTAAGAGCGATTTGATGCAGAGCTGTGGGCGGCATCCGCCACCGCCAAGGCCGTCATGTTGACCACGCGCCGCACCGTCGAGGACGGTGTCAGCACATGCGCCGAGGCCGCTGCGCCCAGCAAAATAGGGCCGACCGTTACGCCGTGCCCGCTGGTCATTTTGAGCACATTGAAGAGAATGTTGGCCGCGTCCAGATTAGGACAGATCAGGATGTTGGCTTCGCCGCTCAACTTGTTGTCCATCAGCGCTGCATGGCGCATTTCTTCGGAAAGTGCCGCGTCGCCTTGCAACTCGCCATCGCATTCCACATCAGGCGCCAATTGGCAAAACAGCTCGTGCGCCAAGCGCATCTTGACGGCTGATTTTCGGTTGGATGAGCCATACATCGAGTGCGACATGAACGCTACTTTGGGCGGCAGGCCAAAGCGTTTGACTTCGTCGGCCGCCATCACCGCAATACTCGCGAGTTGAGCTGCATCCGGGTCTTCATTAACGAATGTGTCAGCAATGAACAGGATGCGTTGCTCAAGCATCAGGGCATTCAGGGTGGCCAGACCAGAGGCGCCTTTTTTCACGCCAATGATGTCCTTGATGTGTTCCAGGTGGGTGTCAAATCGCCCCAGCAGTCCGCACAGCACGGCATCGGCATCACCCAGCTTGAGCATCAGCGCGGCAATGGTGGTGTTGGAGCGGCGCACGGCAGCTTTGGCCGCGTCGATCGACACGCCATGGCGTCCCATCAGGCGGTGGTAGGTTTCCCAGTACTGACGGAAACGGGCGTCGTCTTCGGGGTTGACGCATTCCACGTCGACTCCCAGCCGAATCCGCAGACCTGCTTTCAGGATGCGGGCCTCGATCACCGCCGGGCGGCCGATCAGAATCGGGTGTGCCAAACCATCGTCCACGGCCACTTGGGCGGCGCGCAGCACGCGCTCGTCTTCGCCTTCAGCGTAGGCCACGCGTTTGGATTCTTTGGCCACCGCTTTGGCGGCGCTGAACACCGGGCGCATGATCATGCCGGTTTGGTAGACAAACCTTGATAACTGCTGGCGGTAGGCTTCCATGTCCTTGATCGGGCGCACGGCCACGCCCGATTCTTCGGCGGCTTTGGCCACCGCCGGGGCGATGCGCATGATCAAGCGCGAATCAAACGGGGTAGGAATCAGGTAATCCGGTCCAAACACCAGCTCTTTGCCGGCATAAGCGTGGGCGACTTCTTCGCTGATGTCGGCCTTGGCCAGGTCGGCGATCTGGCGCACGCAGGCCAGCTTCATGGCTTCGGTGATCTTGGTGGCACCGCAGTCGAGTGCACCCCGAAAAATGTAGGGGAAACACAGGACGTTGTTGACCTGGTTCGGGTAGTCGGAGCGGCCGGTGGCAATGATGCAATCAGGCCGCACGGCTTTGGCCAGCTCGGGGCGAATTTCAGGCTCGGGGTTGGCCAGCGCCAAAATAATCGGCGCGCGTGCCATGGTGATGACCATCTCCTGCGTCAGAACGCCAGCGGCCGAGCAACCCAGGAACACGTCAGCGCCGTTGACCACATCGGCCAGCGTGCGCAGTTCGCTTTTCTGGGAGAAACGGGCTTTGGACTCGTCAAAACCACCGGGGCGGCCTTCATAAATCAGGCCCTTGGAGTCGCACACCGACACGTTTTCACGCCGTACGCCCAGGCCCACCATCACGTCCAGGCAGGCCAGCGCGGCAGCACCGGCGCCGGAAACGGCGACCTTGACGTCTTCAATGTTCTTGCCAACCAGTTCCAGCCCGTTCAGCAGGGCCGCCGAAGAGATGATGGCGGTGCCGTGCTGATCGTCGTGGAACACCGGAATGTTCATGCG